>NZ_JBQWTS010000003.1:0-307762 GCF_052600055.1 Ramlibacter sp. MAHUQ-53 | reverse complement strand
CCCCGCGCCCGCGCCGGCCGCGGAAGCGCGTCCCCGCCTGAAGCTGGAGGCGGTGGAGGTGCGGCCGCGCCTGGCCGCGTCCGCCGCCGCGCGTCCCGCGGTCGGTGAGCCGGTGGCCAGCGCCGCCGCGCGCGCCGACGCCCAGGCGCAGGCTCTCAGCGCGGCCGCCGAGGAGCTGCAGCGCAATGCCGAGCGCATCCTCTCGATGGAGGCGGACCTGAAGGTCCTGCGCGAGGGCATGCTCAAGCGCGATGCCGCGCTGACCGACTTGCGCGACCGGCTGGAGAAGGCCGACCGCGAACGCTATGCCAACGGCCTGGTCTACACGCTCGGCGCCCTGCTGGCCGGGGCGCTGGGCCTGGCCCTGGTGCTGTGGCGCCGCGGCCGCAGCGCCGCCCAGGCCCAGTGGTGGGGCGAGTCCCACCAGCCCGAGACCCCGTCGCGCCCGGTGGAGGAGCGGCTCATCGAGGAGCCCCCGGCCGGCGCCGCCGCGCCGGCGGGCGCCAGTGTGGCGGTGGCTGCTGCCGCGTCACCTGACCCGGTGCCTGCGCCCGCGCCGGGGTCGACTGCGGACGCGGTCCCAGCCCCGGGAACGAGGGCGGCTGCCTTAGCTTCCCCGGGGCCGCTGTCCGCGCCCATGGGTCTCTCGGCGCGCCGCCCGGGCGGCGAGGCCGACGGCCTGCGCGTCAGCGACCCGCTGCCGCTGACCAGCGACGAGCTGAGCGACATCCAGCAGGAAGCCGATTTCTTCGTCTCGCTGGGCGAGTACGACCGCGCCATCGAGGTGCTGCGCAATCACATCGAGGCGCACCCGCAGGCCAGCCCGGTGGCCTGGCTGGACCTGCTGGAGATCCACCACAAGCTGGGCCGGCAGGAGGAGTACGAGCAGCTGCGCCGCGACTTCGAGTGGCTGTTCAACGCCAAGGCGCCGGCCTTCGCGAACTTCAGCGAGGACCAGCACGGCCTGGAGGTCTTCTCGCGCCTGATGGCGCGCATCCAGGAGGCCTGGCCGGGCCGCCGCGTGCTGCAGGTCATCGACGACGCCATCTTCCGCCGTCCGGGCGCTGACGGCGAGGAGAGCCTGACCCTGCAGGCCTACCGCGACCTGCTGTTCCTGCACAACGTGGCCTCAGAGATGGCCGCGGGGGATGGTGCGCCGGTCCTGCCGTCCGCCAGCAACAGCGTCGTGGCGGTCGATGTGGACCTCGACGAACTCGCCGGCCAGGGCCCGGAGACCCAGCCGGCGCCGATGATGGTCGTGCCCTCGATGCCCGAGGTCACGCGGGGGAACGAGAACTCGCTGGACTTCGACTTCGAGTCGGCCGAGTTCAAACTGCCGCCCGCGCAGCGTCCGCCGGCGAGCTGACGGCGCGCCGCGGGCCCGTCACGGGCCCCGGCTGCCGCTCCTGTGGCGGAGGCCTCAGCGGCGGACCTGCAGGGCCGCCGGGTTCACCACGTGGGTCGGCGTTCCCTGGATGAAGTTGACGACGTTGTCGAACGCCGCGCCGAAGTACATCTCGTAGGTTTCCTGCTCCACGTAGCCGATGTGGGGCGTGCAGATGCAGTTCTCCAGGCGCAGCAGAGCGTGGCCCTGCAGGATCGGCTCGCTTTCGAACACATCGACCGCGGCCATGCCGGGACGTCCGCGGTTCAGCGCGGCGATCAGCGCGTCGTGCTCGACCAGCTCGGCCCGTGAGGTGTTGACGAACAGCGCGGTCGGCTTCATGCGGCTGAGGTCTTCCAGTCGCACGATGCCGGTGGTCTCGTCGTTCAGCCGCAGGTGTACGCTGACCACGTCGCATTCGGAGAAGAAGGCGTCGCGACTGGGCGCGACGAAGTAGCCGTCGGCCGTGGCCAGCTCGCGCGAGGCCTCGCGTCCCCAGATCACCACCTTCATGCCGAAGGCCTTGCCGTAGGCCGCCACCAGCTGGCCGATACGGCCGTAGCCCCAGATGCCCAGGGTCTTGCCCCGCAGCACCTGGCCGACGCCGAAGTTGGGCGGCATCGAGGCCGATTTCATGCCGGACTGCTGCCACGCGCCGTGCTTGAGCGTGCTGATGTACTGCGGGAGGCGGCGCATGGCCGCCATGATCAGGGCCCAGGTGAGCTCGGCCGGGGCCACCGGCGAGCCGACGCCCTCGGTCACGACGATGCCGCGCTCGGTGCAGGCCTGCACGTCGATGTGCGCGCCGACACGGCCGGTCTGGGCGATGAGCTTGAGGCGGGGGAGCTTTTCCAGCAATTGGCGGCTGATCTGGGTGCGTTCCCGGATCAGGACGATCGCATCGGCATCACGCAGGCGGACGGACAGCTGGCCGATTCCCTTGACGGTGTTGGTGTAGACCTTGGCGGGAAAGGGCTCGAGCTTGCTGGCGCATTGGAGCTTGCGCACCGCATCCTGGTAATCGTCGAGGATCACAATGTTCATGGCACCGGATTGTGCCTTGCCGCAACCAGGCGCTCCGGGTCGCCGGTGATGGGCCCGCAGGCCGGGTAGCATCGCGCGGTCCGCGGCGCGCGCCGCCGGACGGCCCGACCCGACCCATCCCATCGAGGAGACCCCGTGAGCATTTCCATGTCGTCCGCCAGCCTGCCCGTGTTCCAGAAGATGCTGGGCAACCTGAAACACATCCTGGACAAGGCGGTGGCCAACGCCCAGGCCCGCAAGTTCGACCCGCAGGTGCTGGTGGCCTATCGCCTGGCCCCGGACATGCTGCCGTTCTCGCGGCAGATCCTGATCGCCTGCGATGCGGCCAAACTCGGCGTGGCGCGCATCAGCGGCCTGGAGGCGCCGAAGTTCGAGGACACCGAGAGCACCTTCGACGAGCTGCGCGCCCGCATCGACCGCACGCTGGCCTGGCTGGCCACCGTGCCGCCCCAGGCCCTGGACGGCACCGAGGCCAAGGAGATCACCTTCCCGGTGGGCCGCCAGGGCGCCACCCGCACGATGAAGGCCGAGGACTACCTCAAGCTCTGGGTGCTGCCCAACATGTACTTCCACATCACGACCGCTTACGCGATCCTGCGCCACAACGGCGTGGACCTGGGCAAGTCCGACTATCTCAACGGCGCCGCCTGACGCCGGCGGGCGCGGCTCAGTGCCGGGCCTCGAGGGCAGCCAGGCGGTCCAGCTCGGCGCAGACCTCGTCGATGCGGCCGGCGATCACGCGGCCGCGGGCGGCGCGGCTCTCGCGGGCGTTGACCACATGGACCACGTGCACGCTGCGGCCAGCGGGGCCCTGCGCAGGGCACAGCACCTGCGGCTCACGGCGCGGCGCCGGGCCGCCCGCCAGCCACTCGACCATGGCCTGGACGGGCTGGAACAGTTCAACGATGAGGGGAAGGGCCAGTGCCATGTGAAGCTCCTTGATACGACGAGGTGTGACACACAGGCAGGATTGCGAGGGAAAGGAACGGCACAGGGTGATGGCTCCACGCCATACGCCCGCCACCTGGGCCGCTCCGGGATGGGATCGCTGGGGTTACATCAGCATGGTGTTGCGGATCAGCCCCACGGCCAGGCCCTCGATCTCGAAGGGCTCGCCGGGCTCCACGATGATCGTGGCGTAGTCGGGGTTCTCCGCATGCAGCTCGATGAGGTGCTTGTTGCGGCGGAAGCGCTTGACGGTGACGTCGTCGCCCAGGCGGGCGACGATGATCTGGCCGTTCTTGGCGTCCTTGGTGGCCTGCACCGCGAGCAGGTCGCCGTCCATGATGCCGGCGTCGCGCATGGACATGCCACGCACCTTCAGCAGGTAGTCGGGCTTGCGCTGGAAGAGGCTGCTCTCGACGTAGTAGGTCTGGTCCACATGCTCCTGCGCCAGAATGGGCGAGCCGGCGGCGACGCGGCCGACCAGGGGCAGGGCGAGCTGGGCCAGGCTCTGCAGCGGCAGCGAGAACTGCTTGACGCGCGACTCGTTGATGGAGCGCAGCGCTTCGCCCCGCAGGCGGATGCCGCGGGAGGTGCCGCTGACCAGCTCGATCACGCCCTTGCGTGCCAGCGCCTGCAGGTGCTCCTCGGCCGCGTTGGCGGACTTGAAACCGAGCTCGGACGCGATCTCGGCGCGCGTGGGCGGCGCGCCCGTGCGGGCGATGGCGCTCTGGATCAGGTCCAGAATCTGCTGCTGGCGGGCCGTGAGCTTGGGCGTGTCGATCATGAGGAGCCTCCTCGGAAACCGTGAAGAACCAATCGAGACAGTGGCCGACCCTGTGTTGCAGGTACTGTGCGGATAACCAACTGTTTCGATATCCAGTACCTGTATTTTTAACCAGCTTTGCAAGGAAGCGCAAGTGCCTCCCCAAAAAATCGTTGTGCTGGGCACCGGCGGCACCATCGCCGGCACCGCCTCCAGGCCCGGTGACCACACTGGCTACACCGCGGCGCAGCTCGGCGTCGCGCAGCTGCTGCAGGCGCTGCCGTCGCTCGAGGGCGTCGCGCTGGAGGCCGAGCAAGTGGCCCAGGTGGACAGCAAGGACATGGACTTCGCCACCTGGCAGCGGCTGGCTGCGCGCTGTGCCCACTGGCTGGCCCAGCCCGGCGTGCAGGGCGTGGTGGTGACCCACGGCACGGACACGCTGGAGGAGACGGCCTGGTTCCTGCAGCGGGTGCTGTCGCCCGCCAAGCCGCTGGTGCTGGCCTGCGCGATGCGGCCCGCCAACGCGTTGTCACCCGACGGTCCGCAGAACCTGGCGGATGCGCTCGCGGTGGCACGGACGCCTGGCGCGCGCGGCGTGGTGGCGGTGTGCGCCGGGCGCATCCATGGGCCGATGGAGGTGGCGAAGGTCCATCCCTACCGCCTCGATGCCTTCGACTCGGGCGAGGCGGGGCCGCTGGGACTGGTGGAGGAGGGCGCGGTGCGCCTCCTGCGTGACTGGCCGGCGGCCGGTGACCCGCAGGCGCCGGCGCGTGCACGGGCGGTGGCCGGCACTGACCCGGCACGGTGGCCGCGGGTGGAGATCGTCCTGAACCACGCCGGTGCGGACGGCCGCCTCGTGGAGGCCCTGCGCACCCAGGGGATCGACGGGCTGGTGGTGGCCGGCACCGGCAACGGGACGGTGTCGGGCGGGCTGGAGCAGGCCCTGCTCGACGCGCAGGCCCACGGGGTGGCCGTGGTGCGTTCGACGCGCTGCGCCCTGGGACGGGTGGTCGGTGCCGCGGAGAAGCCGTTGCCACAGGCTTCGACGGTCACGCCGGTCAAGGCGCGCGTATCCCTGCTGCTGGACCTGATGGTCGCCCGCGTCCCGCAGGGCGACACCTGAGGCGCGCCGGCCGGGCGCCTCAGCTGGCCAGGGCGGTCAGTGCGCGGGAAGTGATCTCGTCGACGTTGCCCATGCCGCTGATGGCGCGGTACTTGGGCGCGGTGGCCGGGTCGGTCTTGGCCCAGGTGGCGTAGTAGTCCACCAGCGGGCGCGTCTGCGAGGCATAGACCTCCAGGCGCTTCTTGACGGTTTCTTCCTTGTCGTCGTCGCGCTGCACCAGCGGCTCGCCGGTGACGTCGTCCTTGCCTTCGGTCTTGGGCGGGTTGAACTTCACGTGGTAGGTGCGGCCCGAGGCCGGGTGCGAGCGGCGGCCGCTCATGCGCTCGATGATGGCGTCGAAGGGCACGTCGATCTCGAGGACGTAGTCCAGCTTCACGCCGGCTTCGCGCATGGCCTCGGCCTGCGGGATGGTGCGGGGGAAGCCGTCGAACAGGAAGCCCTTTGCGCAGTCGGGCTGGGTCAGGCGCTCCTGGACCAGGCCGATGATGATCTCGTCGCTCACCAGTCCGCCGGCGTCCATGACCTTCTTGGCCGCCAGGCCCAGGGGCGTGCCGGCCTTCACGGCAGCGCGCAGCATGTCACCGGTGGAAATCTGCGGGATGCCGTACTTCTGGCAGATGAACGCGGCCTGCGTGCCTTTGCCGGCGCCGGGCGCGCCCAACAGGATGAGTCTCATGGTGTCTCCGGAGTCAATGAATACGGCGGGCCGGGGCGAAGCGGTGTCGCCCCCCGGCCAAGTCGCGGCGAGGATAGCATGCGACCCCTCCGCGTCCCTTACGCGGCTGAGTGGCGCAGCCGGGTTACCTGGCGGGTTGGAACAGGGCCCGCACGCGTGCGAGGTCCTCGGGCGTGTCCACGCCCGGGCCCGGCGCGGCGTCCGTCACGTGCACCGCGATGCGGTGCCCGTGCCACAGGGCTCGCAGCTGTTCCAGCGCCTCGAGCTGTTCGACTGGCGCCTGGGGAAGTTTGGGGAATTCGCGCAGGAAGCCGACGCGATAGCCGTAGATGCCCACATGCCGCAGCGGCCGCGGCTGCGGCAGCCCGGGCTCGCCGGCGCTGGAGCCGTCGCGCCACCAGGGGATGGGGGCGCGGCTGAAGTACAGGGCGATCCCGCGGGCGTCGGTGACGACCTTGACCACGTTCGGGTTGCGCAGGTCGTCGACCGAGTCGATGGGATGGGCCGCGGTGCTCATCGCGGCGTCGCCATGCCGCTGCAGCAGGCCGGCGACGGCGTCAATCAGCGCCGGCTCGATCAGGGGCTCGTCGCCCTGCACGTTGACCACGAGGGCGTCGTCGGCCAGGGCCAGGCGCTCGCAGGCCTCGGCCAGGCGGTCGCTGCCCGAGGGGTGGTCGATGCGGGTCATGACGGCGCGCACCCCATGCGCCTCGCAGGCGCGGGCGATGGCCTCGGTGTCGGTGGCCACGACCACCTGCTGCGCGCCGGAATGGCTGGCGCGCTCGGCCACGCGCACCACCATGGGCTTGCCGGCGATGTCGGCCAGGGGCTTGTCGGGCAGGCGGGAGGAGGCCAGCCGCGCCGGGATGAGGACGGTGAAGGGCAGGGCCATCAGACCTGGGGCGCGCGCGGGGGCAGGCGTTCGAGTTCTTCGTCGGACAGGGTGCGGGCCTCCTCCTCGAGCAGCACGGGGATGCCGTCGCGGATCGGGTAGGCCAAGCGCGCGCTGCGCGAGATCAGTTCCTGGCGCTCGCGGTCGAGGTCCAGCGGGCCCTTGGTCACGGGACAGACCAGGAGCTCAAGCAGTTTGGGATCCATCGGGCGATGATAGCGCCCGGTCCGTGAGGGCATCGAAGGCGCTCCAGAAGGCCGGCTCGATCGCCACCGAGAGCGGTACGGCCCAGGCCTCGGGCTGGTGCCGCCACAGCTTGACCGCGTCCTTCTCGGTGCAGACCACTGCCATGCCGGGCGGCACCGCCGGCGGCGCCGCGTCGAAGTCGTGGTGGTCGGGCAGGGACAGGGTGGCGGCGGGGGACACGCCGGCGGCGCGCAGCATCGAGAAGAACGCCTCGGGCCGTGCGATCCCGGCCAGGGCCAGCACCGGCTCGCGCGCCAGTTCGGCGAGCGGGCGACGCGTGCCGTCGGCGCGCAGGGCCTGGGTGTCGAGGCGGCGCTCGACCCCGTAGCCCTCGATGCCGGCCGTGCCCGGCGGACGCAGGACCAGGTCGACCCGGCGGGGCCACGGCTCGCGCAGCGGCCCTGCCGGCAGCAGCCAGCCGTTGCCGGTACCGCGGTCGTCGAACACGCAGACGCCGAGGTCGCGGGCCAGCGCGTGGTGCTGCAGGCCGTCGTCGCTCACGAGCACCTGAACGCGCGGGTGGGCCGCGAGCAGCGCGCGGCCGGCGTCGGCCCGGCGCGGCGCGACGAACACCGGCACGCGGCAGCGGCGCGCGAGCAGCAGGGGCTCGTCCCCCGCGTCGGCGGGCTCGGTGGCGGAAGTGACCTCGCGGCAGTCGTGGCCGCGGCGGCCGTAGCCGCGCGAGATGATCCCGGGCTGCAGCCCGCGCGCCTTGAGGTGTTCGACGATCGCCGCGACCACGGGCGTCTTGCCCGCGCCGCCGGCCACCACGTTGCCGACCACGATCACCGGCACCGGCAGGCGCTCGGCGCGCCGCAGCCCCAGCGCATACAGGCCCCGGTGCACGCCGGCCAGCCCGCCGTACAGCCAGGCCAGCGGCCGCAGGCTCCACGCCAACGGGCCGCGGCGCAGCCAGGCCGCCTGCAGGCTCACCGCGCGGTACCGGCCTGGGCCGAGGACTGCGCGGCGAAGGTGATCTGGGCCAGGCCGCTGCGCCGCGCGGCCTCGAGCACGGTGATCACGGACTGGTGCGGCGACGAGGCGTCGGCGCTGATGATGATCACGCTGTCCTTGCCCGCGCGGGCCGACTCCACCAGCGCCGCGGCCACCGCCTCGACGCTGCGGCCGTTCACCAGGTTGCGGTTGATCGAGTAGCGGCCGTCGGCGCCGATGGCGACGATGACCTCCTTGGGGTAGTCACGCTGCGCCGGCGCGTCGGCCACGGGCAGCCGCAGCTGCAGCTCGGTGAACTTGCTGTAGGTGGTGGACAGCATCAGGAAGATCAGCACCACCAGCAGCACGTCGATGAAGGGGATCAGGTTGATCTCCGGCTCTTCGGCCTTGCGCGGACGGAAGTTCATCGGCGCACCGCCTTCACTTGCGCAGCGTCAGCAGGTGCCGCAGCAGCCGCTCCGAGGCCAGCTCCAGGCCCAGGAGGTACTCGTCGACCCGGGCGCGGAAGTAGCGCCAGAAGATCAGCGCGGGGATCGCGATGATCAGGCCGAAGGCGGTGTTGTACAGGGCGATCGAGATCCCGTGCGCGAGCTGCGCCGGGTTGCCGCCGGTGCCGCCGCCGGGCGCCTGCGAGCCGAAGATCTCGATCATGCCGATCACGGTACCCAGCAGGCCCAGCAGGGGGGCGGCGGAGGCGATCGTGGCCAGCGCGCTGAGGGAGCGCTCCAGGCGGTGCGCGACGGCGCGGCCGGTGGTCTCCATGGCGCTGCGCAGGTCCACCTCGGTGCACCGGGGGTTGGCGCCCAGGGCGCGCAGGCCGCTGGCCAGCACCTCGCCCAGGGCCGAGTTCTGCTCCAGCTGCGTCACCACGTCCGGCGACGGGACGGCGTGGCGGGCGACGGCCAGGGCTTCCTCCAGCAGCTTCGGGGGGGCGACCTTGGCCCGCTTGAGGCTGAGGAATCGCTCGATGATCAGCGCCAGGGCCAGGATGGAGCAGGCGATCAGGGGCCAGATGGGCCAACCGGCGGCTTGTATGATCGAAAACAAGGGGAGGGTCTCCGGCGCAGTTGTCGGGGCAGTTCGGTGGCCATTATCGGGCACCTCTTCCCGCTCGTAGGACCTCACCGCCTGGGCGTCGGAAGATTCTCACATTTCTTGTGGATAACTTTGTGCGCAAGTGCGGCCCCATGGGCTCCAAACCCGCGCCAATTGGAGCTTGTGACAGAACGGTCACAAATTCAGCAGAAAAATCATGTTTGAAATCAATCACTTGCGACGAAAAACCGTGATTTCTCGTGCCCCGTTCGCCATGCCTGCCTACCGGTCGCTCGCTGTGGACGACTTTTCTCTGCATGGGCCCGCCACGGCGCGCCGATCCTGATGCCTGACGCCAACAATCCAGCAACGACGCGGCGGATCTGGCAAGTCGGCCCGCTATGCCGCGCCGTTGCTGATGCCCTGGACGCGCGCTTCAATCCTGTCGCGGTCCGCGGCGAGATTTCGGGCTTCTCGCGCCCGGCCAGCGGGCATTGCTACTTCACGCTCAAGGACCCGACCGGCCAGATCCGCTGCGCCATGTTCCGCCGCGCCGCCAGCGGGCTGGATTTCAGCCCGCGTGATGGTGACAGCGTGGAGGTCATGGGCCGGCTCGACGTCTACGACGCGCGCGGCGACCTGCAGCTGATCGTCGAGTCGTTGCGCCGCGCGGGCCAGGGCACGCTGTTCGAGCAGTTCCTGCGCCTGAAGGCTCGGCTCGAGGCCGAGGGCCTGTTCGACCCGGACCGCAAGCGCGAGCTGCCGGTGATGCCGCGCGGCATCGGCCTGGTCACCTCGCTGGGCGCCGCGGCGCTGCACGACGTGGCTACGGCGCTGCGCCGGCGCGCGCCCCATGTGCCGGTGCTGCTGGCGCCCGCGGCAGTGCAGGGCGCGCAGGCGCCGGGCGAGCTGGTGGCGGCCCTGGAGGCGCTTTACGCGCGGGCCCGGGCCGGCGAGGTCGACGTGATCCTGCTGGTCCGCGGCGGCGGCTCCCTCGAGGACCTCTGGTCATTCAACGACGAGCAGCTCGCTCGCACCATCGTCGCCAGCCCGGTGCCGCTGGTGTGCGGGGTCGGCCACGAGACCGACTTCACCATTGCCGACTTCTGCGCCGACCTGCGCGCGCCCACGCCGACGGCGGCGGCCGAGCTCGTGGCGCAGCCGCGCGACGCCTGGCTCGGCGCGCTGTCGCTGGTCCAGGATCGCCTGTCCACGGCGACGCTGCGCCGGCTCGATGCCGCTTCGCAGCGGCTGGACACCGCGGCGTCGCGCCTGGGCCGGCCCTCGGGCCGTGTGGCCGGCCAGCACCAGCAACTCGAGCGGCAGGCCCAGCGGCTGCGGTATGCCGTGGCGGCGCGGGTGGCCCGCCTGGGGGCGGGGCTCGACGCGCAAGCCGGCGCCTTGCAGCGCTCGGTGCCGCGGCAGCTGTCGGTGCAGGGCCAGCGGCTGGAGCGCGCCGCGCTGCGGCTGGCCGGTGTCGACCCGCGCCAGGTGCTGCAACGGGGCTACGCGCTGCTCACGCGCGAGGACGGCACCGTCCTCATGCACGCGGCCGACGCCCGGCCGGGCGACTGGCTGCAGGCCCGGCTCGCGGACGGCACGCTCGATGTCACCGTGTCCCAGCCCCGATTGATTTAATGCCTAGAATCCCGGCTGGTCCGACGCCATCCCCGGAATCCGTACAACTGAACAACCCCAAGAGGATCACCATGGAACACACCCTCCCGCCGCTGCCGTACGCCATCGACGCCCTGGCCCCGCACTACTCGCAGGAGACGCTCGAGTACCACCACGGCAAGCACCACAACGCCTATGTCGTGAACCTGAACAACCTGCAGAAGGGCACCGAGTTCGAGTCCATGACCCTCGAGGAGATCGTCAAGAAGTCCTCCGGCGGCATCTACAACAACGCGGCCCAGATCTGGAACCACACCTTCTTCTGGAACTGCATGAAGCCCAATGGCGGCGGTGAGCCCACCGGCGCGCTGGGCGCGGCCATCACCTCGAAGTGGGGCAGCTACGCCGCCTTCCGCGAGGCCTTCGTGAAGTCCGCCGTCGGCAACTTCGGCTCCGGCTGGACCTGGCTGGTCAAGAAGGCCGATGGCAGCGTGGACATCGTGAACACCGGCGCCGCCGGCACGCCCCTGACCACCGCCGACAAGGCCCTGCTGACCGTGGACGTCTGGGAGCACGCCTACTACATCGACTACCGCAACCTGCGCCCGAAGTTCGTCGAGACCTTCCTCGACAAGCTGGTCAACTGGGAATTCGCGCAGAAGAATTTCGCCTGAAGTTCCCGCGCATGACGCAAGGGCCGCATCGAGCGGCCCTTTTTCATTGGCGCGGCGCCCGCTGCCGGGGCCGGCTGCCTCACTTGCCGAACGGCTCGCCGGCCAGCCTGGCGCCGGCCTTCAGGCCCTTGCGCGCGAACCAGCCCTGGTTCATCTCGAGCACGTAGCGCACCGGCCGGGCGGAGCAGTGCGAGTCGGTGGTCTGGGGCGCCATGTCGGCCAGGTTGACGATGGTGCCGTCGTCGGCGACGAAGGCCGCGGTGAGCGGGATCAGCGTGTTCATCATCCAGAAGCACTGCGTCCCGGGCTGGTCGAACACGAACAGCATCCCCTCGTGCTGGGGCATCTCGCGGCGCCACATCAGGCCGGTCTGGCGCTCGCCCGGGGTGGCGGCGACCTGGGCATCGATCTGGTGCATGCCGGCCGAGAGCCGGGTGCGTGGCAGGTTCGTCTGAGGGGTCTGGGCGGAGGCGGCGAAGGCCGCAAGGCCCAGGAGGGCGATCAGCAGGCGGTGGGTCATGGGCGGGATTCTGCGTCAACCGGGCCCAAGAAAAATGCCCGCGCGGGGCGGGCATCTCTCGGGGGCGGGCCTGGATCAGGCGGCGCTGGCCTTCTTGGACTTCTTGGCCTTCTTGGTGGACTTCTTGGCCTTCTTCTCGGCCTTGGCTTCCGGCTTGGCTTCTGCCTTGGCGGCGGGAGCGGCGGCGGCGGCAGGGGCAGCGGGAGCAGCCGGGGCGGCGGGAGCCGCGGGGGCGGCCTGGGCGAAGGCGCCGGCGGCGAAGAAGGCGGCAACCAGGGAGGCGATCAGCTTGTTCATGGAAATCCTAGGTGACAGGGTGAGGCGTGTCCCGGCGGTGCCGGGTGTTCTCGCAACGGAGCGGCTGAGCCGGGCGTTGACAGCGGCGCAAATAAAAAAAGCCCGCCTAGGGCGGGCTTTTCATTCGCGCAAGCCGAATTACTTCTTGGCGGAAGCGGCGGAAGCGGCGGGCTTGGCAGCGGAAGCGCCGGCGGCCGGGGCGGAAGCGAACACGGAAGCGGCGAACACGGTGGCGGCCAGGGCGGCGAAGATCTTCTTCATGGTGATTCCTTTTGGACTAGTTCAAAGGGTTGTCTAACAAAAAATTGCCTCGCGGACAGGCCGTGAGGCTCTCCTCTAACGCGGCAGTTAACCGGCCGTTGACAGAAAAACGCAGAAATTCAAAAAACTTTTTGGCCCCGCGGCGGCCCCCCCGCGGCCCTGAAAAAAGATGGATGCCAAGGTGCCAAATTCGAGGGTTATCACCGACGCCATGCGGGCTACATGACGGTTCCTGCGGGCCCGCAGGCGGTGCGAACCGCCGGGGGCCGTGGCTAGAATGCCCCGGCGCACCGGCTGCGGCGGGTGCCCCCGGTCGCGCCCCAGGGCGCTCCTTTTCTCCACGAACGCCCCCATCCATGTATCAGCACATCCAGGTGCCGGCCCAAGGCCAGAAGATCACGGTCAACGCCGACAACTCCCTCAACGTGCCGGACGAGCCCATCATCCCGTACATCGAGGGTGATGGCACCGGCCGCGACATCACGCCGGTGATGCTGAAGGTGGTGGATGCCGCCGTGGCCAAGGCCTATCGCGGCAAGCGCCGGATCCACTGGATGGAGGTGTATGCCGGCGAGAAGTCGACCCGCCTGTACGGGCCCGATGTCTGGCTGCCCGAGGAAACCCTGCAGGCCGTGCGGGAGTACGTGGTGTCCATCAAGGGGCCGCTGACCACGCCGGTCGGCGGCGGCATCCGCTCGCTGAACGTGACCCTGCGACAGGAACTCGACCTGTATGTCTGCCTGCGCCCGGTGCAGTATTTCAAGGGCGTGCCCTCGCCGCTGAAGGAGCCGGAGAAGACCAACATGGTCATCTTCCGCGAGAACTCCGAGGACATCTACGCGGGCATCGAGTACGAGGCCCGGTCGGAGAAGGCGCAGAAGCTCATTCGCTTCCTGGTCGAGGAAATGGGCGTGCGCAAGATCCGTTTCCCGGAGACTTCCGGCATCGGTGTCAAGCCGGTGTCGATCGAGGGCACGGAACGCCTGGTGCGCAAGGCGATCCAGTACGCGATCGACAACGACAAGCCTAGCGTGACCCTGGTTCACAAGGGCAACATCATGAAGTTCACCGAGGGCGGCTTCCGGGACTGGGGCTACGCCCTGGCCCAGCGCGAGTTCGGCGCCGAGCTGATCGATGGCGGCCCGTGGTGCCGCCTGAAGAACCCGAAGACCGGCAAGGACATCGTGATCAAGGACTCGATCACCGATGCCTTCCTGCAGCAGATCCTGCTGCGCCCGGTGGAGTACAGCGTGGTGGCCACGCTCAACCTCAACGGCGACTACATCTCCGACGCCCTGGCCGCCCAGGTCGGCGGCATCGGCATCGCGCCCGGGGCGAACATGAGCGACTCGGTGGCGATGTTCGAGGCGACCCATGGCACCGCCCCCAAGTACGCGGGCAAGGACTACGTCAACCCCGGCTCCGAGATCCTCTCGGCCGAGATGATGCTGCGCCATATGGGCTGGACCGAGGCGGCGGACCTGATCATCCGCTCGCTCGAGGCGGCGATCCAGACCAAGCGGGTGACCTACGATTTCGCCCGCCTCATGGAGGGCGCGATCCAGGTCAGCTGCTCGGGCTTCGGCCAGGTGATGATCGAGCAGATGGCCGAGCTCTGAGCCCGGTGGCCCGGACGAGGCAAAGCCGCCCCGGCGGGGGCGGCTTTTTTCATCGGGCCGGCGCTGTCAGCCTGCGTCGTTGGCGTGGGCCTGGAACTGCGGCGTGCGCACCCGTGAGGCACGGGCGGGCGCGTGGGGCCGGGGCGCCTCCAGAGGGGGCAGGTGGGACGCGGGCTGGATGTTCTGCGCCAGCTGACCCTTGGGGCCCTCGGTGAGCTCGAAGCTGACGCGGGTACCCTGCTTGAGGGTCTTGAAGCCATCCATGACGATGGCGGAGAAATGGGCGAAGACATCGGGGCCCCCGCCGTCGGGCTCGATGAAGCCGAACCCCTTCGCATCATTGAACCATTTGACAGTGCCAGTCGCCATGTGCGGTCCCTCGATGTTCCCTCGCGTTGTGGGGAGGCGGCCCTGAAACGGGCCGCCTTGCGCGAATATTTTCACATACTAAAGTTTCCGTTGGAAGCCTGGCGTGGCTTCCCGGCGAAGGGCCGCCGTGCCGCCCAGAATCCTGCCCGGCAGGTTTGGGGATCGTGGCTTGAATAGTGGATGGGCTGACTCCAGATCCGTTTCGGGGAGGCAGCGCCGGTGGGGTCGATAGAATGATTTTCATGGCCAGCAAAACACCCAAACCCGCTCCGGTTGCACCCAAGCAGCAGCCCAAGGATGACGACGGTGGGTCGGTGGTCCTCGAGCGGCGGACGCAGCGGACCCAGCCTCCCCAGATGTACCAGGTCGTCATGCTGAATGACGACTACACCCCGATGGAATTCGTCGTCGTGGTGATCCAGGAGTTTTTCAACAAGGACCGGGAGACGGCCACGCAGATCATGCTCAAGATCCATCTCGACGGCAAAGGCGTCTGCGGGGTCTATTCCCGAGATGTCGCGTCGACGAAGGTCGAGCAGGTCCAGGCCGCGGCCCGGCAGGCAGGGCATCCCCTGCAATGTGTCTGTGAACCCGTGGAGTGACAGCACAGCTGGAACGGATCAGGATTACAGTGAGTCAGAGACGGAACGGTAGCAAGGCAAAGGAAATTTCATGATTGCCCAGGAATTGGAAGTCAGCCTCCACATGGCGTTCGTGGAGGCACGGCAGCAGCGCCACGAGTTCATCACCGTGGAGCACCTGCTGCTCGCCCTGCTGGACAATCCCAGCGCGGCCGAGGTGCTGCGGGCCTGCTCGGCCAATATCGACGACCTGCGCAAGTCGCTGTCCAACTTCATCAAGGACAACACCCCGCAGGTCGCCGGCACCGATGACGTGGACACCCAGCCGACACTGGGCTTCCAGCGCGTGATCCAGCGCGCCATCATGCATGTGCAGTCCACCGGCAACGGCAAGAAGGAAGTCACCGGCGCCAACGTGCTGGTGGCCATCTTCGGCGAGAAGGACTCGCATGCCGTCTACTACCTGCACCAGCAGGGCGTGACCCGGCTGGACGTGGTGAACTTCATCGCCCACGGCATCAAGAAGTCCGACCCGCCCGAGCCCGCCAAGGGCAGCGAGGCGCCCGGCGCCGAGCCGGAGGAGGGCGGCGGCGAGAAGAGCGAGAAGGCCTCGGCCCTCGAGCAGTTCACGTTCAACCTCAACCAGGCCGCCAAGGACGGCAAGATCGACCCGCTGATCGGCCGCGAGTACGAGGTCGAGCGCGTCATCCAGATCCTGTGCCGCCGCCGCAAGAACAACCCGCTGCTGGTGGGCGAGGCCGGCGTGGGCAAGACCGCGATCGCCGAGGGCCTGGCCTGGCGCATCGTGCAGAAGGACGTGCCGGAGATCCTGGCCGAGTCCACCGTGTACTCGCTGGACATGGGCGCGCTGCTGGCCGGCACCAAGTACCGCGGCGACTTCGAGCAGCGCCTGAAGGGCGTGCTCAAGTCCCTGAAGGACAAGCCCAACGCCATCCTGTTCATCGACGAGATCCACACCCTCATCGGTGCCGGCGCGGCCTCGGGCGGCACGCTGGACGCGTCCAACCTGCTCAAGCCGGCCCTGTCCTCGGGCCAGCTCAAGTGCATCGGCGCGACCACCTTCACCGAGTACCGCGGCATCTTCGAAAAGGACGCCGCGCTGTCCCGCCGCTTCCAGAAGGTGGACGTGGTCGAGCCGACGGTGGAGCAGACCGTGGAGATCCTCAAGGGCCTGAAGAGCCGCTTCGAGGAGCACCACAGCGTCAAGTACGCCGTGGCCGCGCTGCAGGCCGCGGCCGAGCTGTCCGCCAAGTACATCAACGACCGCCACCTGCCGGACAAGGCCATCGACGTGATCGACGAGGCGGGCGCCGCCCAGCGCATCCTGCCGGCGAGCAAGCGCAAGAAGACCATCTCCAAGGCCGAGGTCGAGGAAATCGTGGCCAAGATCGCGCGGATCCCGCCCGCCAACGTGTCGAACGACGACCGCGGCAAGCTGCAGACCATCGAGCGTGATCTCAAGAGCGTGGTGTTCGGCCAGGACAAGGCCCTGGAAGTGCTCGCCGCCTCGGTCAAGATGGCACGTTCGGGCCTGGGCAAGGGCGACAAGCCGATCGGCGCCTTCCTGTTCTCCGGCCCCACCGGCGTCGGCAAGACGGAAGCGGCCAAGCAGCTGGCCTACATCATGGGCATCGAGCTGATCCGCTTCGACATGTCGGAGTACATGGAGCGCCATGCGGTGTCGCGCCTGATCGGCGCGCCTCCCGGCTATGTGGGCTTCGACCAGGGCGGCCTGCTGACGGAGGCGGTGACCAAGAAGCCGCACTGCGTGCTGCTGCTCGACGAGATCGAGAAAGCCCACCCGGACATCTTCAACGTGCTGCTGCAAGTCATGGACCACGGCACGCTGACCGACAACAACGGGCGCAAGGCCGACTTCCGCAACGTGATCATCATCATGACCACGAACGCGGGCGCCGAGACCATGAACAAGGCCACCATCGGCTTCACCAACCCGCGCGCCGCGGGCGACGAGATGGCCGACATCAAGCGCCTGTTCACGCCGGAGTTCCGCAACCGCCTCGACGCGATCGTGAGCTTCAAGCCGCTGGACGAGCAGATCATCCTGCGCGTGGTCGACAAGTTCCTGCTGCAGCTGGAGCAGCAGCTCGCCGAGAAGAAGGTGGAAGTCACCTTCACCGACAAGCTGCGCAAGCACCTGGCCAAGAAGGGCTTCGACCCGCTCATGGGCGCGCGCCCGATGCAGCGCCTGATCCAGGACACCATCCGCCGCGCGCTGGCCGACGAGCTCCTGTTCGGCCGGCTCACCGACGGCGGCCGCCTGACCGTCGACCTCGACGAGAAGGACGAGGTGCAGCTGGACATCCAGCCGCTGCCGAAGAAGGAAGGCCGGTCCAAGCCCGAGCCCGAGGAAGTCTCCAGCGGCGACCAGTGACCGCCCCCTTGAAGAACCGCCCCCCGGGGCGGTTTTTCATGTCCGGGCCTACGCGCGGCGCACATGAACCCCACGGCCATCGCCACCAACCGCTTCGGGCTCGGCGCCGTGCCCGGGGAGCCGCTGCCCGCCGACGCGCGCGACGGGCTGCTCCGGCAGCTGGATCGCTTCGAGGCCCTGCCCGGGCGCTGGGGCGAGCAGGAGCGCACGCCGACCCTGGTGGCGCGGATGGTCCGCGAGCAGCAGGCGGCGCGGCAGCTCGAGCCGGTGGCGCGCGCCGCCGCCCAGGAGAGCCAGCGCCGCGAGGCGCGCGAGCGGCTGCTGGCCTGCATGGCCGCGCGCATGCAGTCGGCCCTGGCCACGCCGGCGCCTTTCGTGGAGCGATTGGTCCACTTCTGGGCCAACCACTTCGCGGTGTCCACCGACAAGGTGGCGGTGGTGGGCCTGGCCGGCGCGTTCGAGGCCGACGCGATCCGCCCGCACGTGCTGGGGCGCTTCGAGGACCTGCTGGCGGCCGCCACCCGGCACCCTGCGATGCTGCTGTTCCTCGACCAGCCGCAGTCCATCGGGCCCCTGAGCGTGGCGGCCCTGGGGGCGGCGCGGCGCGATCCCGCATCGCGCCGCGGCCTGAACGAGAACCTGGCGCGCGAGGTCCTCGAGCTGCATACCCTGGGCGTGCGCCATGGCTACACGCAGGACGATGTCACCGAGTTCGCCCGTGCGCTCACCGGCTGGGGCCTCGACGGCGCGGAGGGCGGCAGCGGTTTCCGCTTCCGCCCGGAACTGCACGAGCCCGGCACGCGCGTGGTCCTGGGGCGGCGCTACGCGGCGCAGGGCGAGGCGCAGTCGCTGGACATCCTGCGGGACCTGGCGCGTGCGCCGGCCACCGCGCGCCACATCGCCTTCAAGCTGGCCCGGCACTTCGTGGCTGACGTGCCGCCGCCGGCGGTGGTCGACCGGCTCGCCGCCGCCTTCCTGCGCAGCGAGGGTGACCTGCACGCCGTGTACGCGGCGCTGGTGGACTCGCCTGAGGCCTGGGAGCCCGGCCCGGTGAAATTCAAGACGCCCTGGGACTGGTCGGTGTCGGCGTTGCGCGCGCTCGGCCGGCGCGAGCTGACCGGCCCGCAGGTGGCAGGGCTTCTGGCGCAGCTCGGGCAGCCGGTGTGGCGCCCGGGGTCACCGGCCGGCTGGGACGACGTCGCCAGCGCCTGGGCCGCGCCCGATGCGCTGGTGCGGCGGGTCGAGACGGCGCAACGCCTCACGGCCCAGGCCCCGCCAGGCGTGGACGCGCGGGGGCTGGCGCCCCAGGTGCTGCCGGGCGGCCCGGGCGAAGCGACCCGCCAGGCCATCGCCCGTGCCGAAACCGGCGCGGACGCCCTGGCGCTGCTGCTGGTGTCTCCCGAGTTCATGAGGAGGTGAGCGCGATGACGGCTTCCATCACGCGGCGCCAGGCCCTGGCCGCCGGTGCGTTCTGGCTGGCGGCCCCGCGCCTGGCCCTGGCCGAGGCAGCCACCGAGCGGCGCTTCGTCTTCATCCTCCAGCGCGGGGCGGCCGACGGCCTGTCCATCGTCGTGCCCGAGGGCGATCCGGCGCTCGCGGGCCTGCGCGGCGGGCTGGCGGTGGACACCGCGGCGACACGCCTGGACGGCTTCTTCGGCCTGCACCCGTCACTGGCCGAGTGGCACCGCCTGTACACCCAGGGCGAGGCGCTGTTCGTCCACGCGGTGGCCTCGCCGTACCGCGACCGCTCGCACTTCGACGGGCAGAACGTGCTGGAGACCGGCGGCCACGCGCCCCACGAGCTGCGGGATGGCTGGCTCAATCGGCTGGTGGGCCTGCTGCCCCGCGCGCGCGGCGAGGCGGTGGCGCTCGCGCCCACCGTGCCCATGGCCCTGCGCGGCGCCGCGCCGGTGGTGTCGTACGCGCCCTCGGCGCTGCCGCAGGCCCGCGAGGACCTGGCGGCGCGGGTGGCGCACCTTTACGAGGATGACCCGCAGCTGCATGCGCTGTGGTCCGCGGCGATGCAGGCGCGCGGCATGGCCTCGGGCATGGAGCGCGCGCGCCAGCAGGACCCGGCCACGCTGGGCCGCCTGGCTGCGGGCTTCCTGGCCCGGCCGCAGGGCCCGCGCATCGCGATGATCGAGACCGGGGGCTGGGACACGCACAGCGCCCAGTTGCCCCGGCTGGCCGGGACGCTGCGATCGCTCGACGCCTTGCTCCTGGCCCTGCGCGAGGGCCTGGCTGCGGCGTGGTCGCAGACCGTGGTGCTGGTGGCCACCGAGTTCGGCCGCACCGCCGCGGCCAATGGCACCGGTGGCACCGATCACGGCACCGGCGCGGCGGCGATGCTGGCGGGCGGGGCGGTGCAGGGCGGGCGGGTGATCGCCGACTGGCCCGGCCTCGCGCCGGGCGCCCTGCACGAGGGGCGCGACCTGCGGCCCACGCTGGGCCTGGATGCCTTCATCGCCGCGCTGGCGGCGGAGAGCTTCGAGCTCGACCCGGCGCGTGCCGCGAAGGTCCTGTTCCCGCGCCTGGGCGGCAGGCCGGCGCTGCCTCGGCTGCTGCGCGCCTGAGGCGCGGGCGGCGCAGAGAGCGCAGAGCGCGCAGAGAGCGCGGCGCGCGCTCGGGCCAGCGGCCCGAGCACCGCCCCGCAGCGACCTCCTGGCGTCAGGCCCCTTCGGGGCGGATCTGCGCGCGGGTGATCACCGGCTTCCAGCGGGCCTGCTCGGCGCGGATGAAGGCCTCGAACTCGGCGCGGGTGTTGCCCACGGCCAGCGCCGTCTCCTGGCTCAGCTTCTCGGCGACGATCTTGCCGCGCGCCGCCTTGATCGCCTCGGCCTCGAGCTTGTCGAGGTGGGCCTTGGGCCACTTGCTCGGCGCCATCAGGCCGTACCACTGGGTCATCTCGAAGCCCTTGAAGCCCTGCTCGGCGACGGTGGGTACGTCGGGCAGCTGGGGCAGGCGCGTGCTGGTGCCGGTGGCGATGCAGCGCAGCTTGCCGGTCTTGATGAATTGCAGCAGCGCCGGCGCGCCGACCGAGGCGGCCTGCAGGCGGCCCGCCATGAGGTCCGTGAGCATCGGGCCGGTGCCGCGGTAAGGCACGTGGACCACGAAGGTCTCGGTGACGAACTTCAGGTACTCGAAGGCCAGGTGGCCGGCGCTGCCGTTGCCGGCGGAGCCGTAATTGAGCTGGCCAGGCTTCGACTTGGCGTAGGCGATGAACTCCTTGAGGTTCTTCACCGGCAGGTCGGGGTGGACCACGTACAGGCTCGGGACCTTGGAGATCAGGGTGATCGGCGCGAAGTCCTTGTTCGCGTCGTAGGGCAGCTTGGGGAAGATGTACGGGTTGACCGCCAGCGTGCCGATGTGGCCCAGGATCAGGGTGTGGTCGTCGGTGGAGTTCGCCACTTCCTGCATGGCGATGTTGCCGGCGGCGCCGGGCTTGTTGTCCACGAAGACGTTCTGGCCGATGGTCTTGGCCATCTCGCCGGCGATGGCGCGGGCCACGATCTCGGAGCTGCCGCCCGGTGCGAAGGGGACGACCAGGCGCAGCGGCTTGGAGGGCCAGGCGTCACTGGCGCGGGCGAGCAGCGGGGACGACAGGGCGAGGCCGCCGGCGGCGGCCCGGGCCAGCCACTGGCGGCGGGTCGCGGGGGCGTCGTGTAGGGCGAGGGGGGCGGGGGAGGTGTCGAGCACGTTCATGATGTCATTCCACGGTGATGTTGCGTTCCTTGACGATGCGGGCCCAGAGGTTCATCTGCTGGCGGATGAACTGCTGCGCCTGTTCGGGCGATGCCTTCTGCTGGTCGCCGCCCAGTTGCGCGATGCGGCTGCGGACCTCGGGAGCGTCCAGCGCCTTGAGCAGCCCAGCGGACGCCTTGTCGATGATGGCGTCCGGCGTGCCGGCCGGGGCGAAGACCGCGTTCCACTCATGGATCTCGGCGCCGGGCACGCCGGCCTCGGCCAGCGTCGGCACGTCGGGCAGCATGGAGGCGCGCTTCGGCGCGGTCACGGCCAGCGCGCGCAGCTTGCCCGATTGCACGTGCTGCAGGGTGGAGGCGAGGTTGCCGAAGAACAGGGGCACCTGGCCGCCGATCACGTCGTTCAGGGCCGGGCCGCCGCCCTTGTACGGGATATGGGCCATGTCCACCTTGGCCGCCGACTCGAACAGCGCGCCGGCCAGGTGCTGGGCGGAGCCGTTGCCGGAGGAGGCGTAGGCCACGGCGTCCTTGCGGGCGCGGGCGGCGGCGGTGAGTTCGGCGATGCTGCGGGCCGGGAAATTCGCGTTGACCAGGACCACGTTCGGGAACAGCGCGATCAGGCCGATCGGGCGGAAGGCCTTGGCGGTGTCATAGGGCAGGCGCGGGTAGAGCGCCGGGTTCACCGCGAAGGACGAGGCATCCAGCATCAGGGTGTAGCCGTCGGGGGCGGACTTGGCCACATGCGCGGCGCCGATCTGGCCGCCGGCGCCCGGGCGGTTTTCCACCACCACGCTCTGCCCCAGCGCCTCGCCCAGGCGCGGCGCGATCAGGCGCGCCATGGCGTCCGCGCCTCCGCCCGGCGGGTAGGTCACGACCAGGGTGACCGGGCGGGTCGGCCAGGCCGGGGCCTGGGCCTGGGCCTGGGCCTGGGCCTGGGCCTGGGCCTGGGCCTGGGCCTGGGCCTGGGCCTGGGCCTGGGCGAAGGCCGGCACCGCGGCGAGCAGCGCGCCGGCAGCGGCCCCGAGCAGGTCGCGGCGGGCGATCGGGAGGCGGAAGGTTCGTGTCACGGGGGTCTCCAGGGGGAAGCGGTCGGTCAGGGGCGGTGGTGCCGCGGGTCAGCGCACCTGCGCGGTGTATTCGAAGGCGAAGGCGTCGCCGCGGGTGGTGCGCAGCTCGACGCAGCGGCCGGCGAGGTCGAAGGCCCGCCGCTGCACGCGGGCGCAGGGGTGGCCCTTCTCCAGCTGCAGGTGGCGGGCCTGGCCGGCGCTGAGGCGGTCGAAGGCCAGGTGGTCCTCGGCATGGTGGATGGTCACGCCGCAGGCGCGCTGGTACAGGGGGTAGAGCAGGTCGCCCCACGCGTGCGGGTCGGAGTCGGCCAGGGGCTGGAACAGCGGCAGCGGCAGGGTGATGCTTTCGAGCAGGCAGGGCCGGTCGACGATGCTGCGCAGGCGCTCCAGGGCGAGCACGCCGGCGCCCTCGGGCAGGCCGAGGGGACCGGCCTCCTGCGCGTCGGCCAGGCGGGTGCGGGCCGACAGGATGCGCGAGCGCGGCGTGGCCTGCAGCTCGCCGCCATGGCGGAAGCGGAAGAACCGCATCATCGAGGCGCCGCCGAGGCCGGCCTTCACGAAGGTGCCGCGGCCCTGGCGGCGCTCCAGCAGGCCGTCGGCCACGAGCAGGGCGATGGCCTGGCGGATGGTGCCCAGCGCCACGCCGTAGGCGGGCGCCAGGGCGGCCTCCGGCGGGATCGCCTCGCCCGGCGCCCACTCGCCCTGCACGATGCGCGCGCGCAGGGCGGCGGCGAGCCACCCGTAGCGGCTCTGGCCGGCGGGGGCTTGCGGGGTGGGGGCGTTGATTCCTGTGATCATTTGGTCATCTAGAGGACTAGAATGTACGCCATGCACCCGCCGCCGTCAAAAACATTCGTCGACAGTCATTTCCACGTCTTCGCGGCCGGCGTGGGCGAGCCCGGCGCGCGCTACGTGCCGGCGTACGACGCCCCGCTGGCGGGATGGCAGCGCGCGGCGCAGGCGGCCGGGGTGTCGCGCGGCGTGCTGGTGCAGACCAGCTTCCTGGGCACGGACAACACGCTGCTGCTGCAGGCGCTGCGCGCGAACCCGCAGGCCCTGCGCGGCATCGCCGTGGTCGCGCCCGGCGCGCGCCTGGAGGACCTGCGCGCCATGGACGCCGCCGGCGTGCGCGGCATCCGCCTGAACCTCGCGGGCCGCGCGGGCGACATCGAGGCCTGGGCCGGGGCCTCGCCGGTGTGGGACGCGCTGCTCGCCCTCGGCTGGCACGTGCAGCTGCACACCGACCGGGGCGGCCTGCCCGCGGCGCTGGCCCGCCTGCCGCAGGCGCTGCCGGTGGTGGTGGACCACATGGCCAAGCCGGCCGGGGTGGCGGCGGCGGACGCGAGCGTGCAGGCCCTGGCGGCGCGGTCCCGCGGGGCCGCGGTGCATGTGAAGCTCAGTGGCGCCTACCGCCTGGGCGGGCTGGACCCGGCGGCGCTGGCCCGCCTGTGGGTGGGCGAGCTCGGCCCCCGGGCCTTGGTGTGGGGCAGCGACTGGCCCTGCACCAACCACGAGACCTGCGCCGACTACCCCGCGCTGTTCGCGGCGCTGCACGACTGGGTGCCGCCCGAGGTGGCGCAGGCAGCCCTCGGCGACAACGCGCTGGCGCTGTACTGGCGGTACTGAGCCACCGCGCGGTGGCCCCGCGCTCAGCGCAGGACCCGCGAAGCGATCAGCGCCGCGGCCAGGCCGGCAGGTCCCGGCGCACGGCCTGCATCGGCGCGTACGAGAGCTCGCGCAGGCCGCCGGTGAGCCTCCGGCACGCAAGCGCCCCCGGCGAGACCGGCTCGGCCTCCCCCTGCAGCACCGGGGGCTCGGCGCAGGCCGTGCCTCCGGCGGCGGGCGATGTTCTCCAGGGTGTTGCGGGGGTCGGGAGGCAAGTCAGGGGCCGTGCGTCAGGCGGCGACCAGCACGCGGCCGGCCTCCACGCGCACCGGGTAGGCGCTCACCGAGTGCTCGGGCGCCTCCAGGCATTCGCCGGTGCTCAGGCAGAAGTGGTGCTTGTAGATCGGCGAGGCGACGACGACGCGCCCGCCCTGGCAGCCCACCAGCCCGCGCGAGAGCACGCTGGCCCGGGCGTTGGGGTCGAGGTTGTCGATGGCGTACAGGCGCGGCTCGTCGTTGGCGGCCACGCGGAACACGGCGACGTGGCGGCCGCCCACCAGGGCGCAGACGCCGGTGTTGGGAAGGATGTCGTCGACGTCGCAGACGGGCGTCCAGGCGGGGGTGCGGGGCTGGGTGGGGCTCATGGCGTTCTCCTCGGGGTCGGGCCGTGGTGCGTGGCGGCCGCTCAGGCGGGCTGGGCTTCGACGCGTTCCTCGGGCGTGGCGGGGCGGATCTGGCCGCGCTCCTGCACGAAGACGACGTTGGCGTCGGCCTGGTCGCTGTTGACGAACTGGCGGAAGCGCTTGCGGGTCTCGGGGTGGGTCACCGCCTCCTTCCACTCGCAGGCGTAGGTGTCGACCACGTGCTGCATCTCGGCCTCGAGTTCGGCGGCGATGCCCAGGTGGTCGTCGAGCACCACGGACTTCAGGTAGTCCAGGCCGCCCTCCAGGTTCTCGCGCCAGGTGCTGGTGCGCTGCAGCCGGTCGGCGGTGCGCACGTAGAACATGAGGAAGCGATCGATCAGGCGAACCAGGTCGGCCTTGGACAGGTCGCTGGCGAGCAGCTCGGCGTGGCGGGGCTTCATGCCGCCGTTGCCGCAGACGTAGAGGTTCCAGCCCTTCTCGGTGGCGATGACGCCCACGTCCTTGCCCTGGGCCTCGGCGCACTCGCGGGTGCAGCCGGAGACGCCGAACTTGATCTTGTGCGGCGCGCGCAGGCCCTTGTAGCGGTTCTCCAGTTCGACCGCGAGGCCGACGCTGTCGCCCACGCCGTAGCGGCACCAGGTGCTGCCCACGCAGGACTTCACCGTGCGCAGGGACTTGCCGTAGGCGTGGCCGGACTCGAAGCCCGCGGCGATGAGTTCTTCCCAGATGGCGGGCAGCTGCTCGACGCGGGCGCCGAACAGGTCCACCCGCTGGCCGCCGGTGATCTTGGTGTACAGGCCGTACTTCTTGGCGACCCGGGCCACCGCCATCAGGCCGTCGGGCGTGACCTCGCCGGCGGGCATGCGGGGCACGACGGAGTAGGTGCCGTCCTTCTGGATGTTGCCCAGGAAGTAGTCGTTGGAGTCCTGCAGGCCGGCATGCGCCTTGTTCAGGATGAACTCGTTGAACACCGAGGCGAAGATGCTGGCCGCCACCGGCTTGCACACCGCGCAGCCCAGGCCTTTGCCATGGCGGGCGAGCAGCGCCTCGAAGGTGCGGATGCCCTCCACCTTGATGATGTGGAACAGCTCCTGGCGCGAGAACGGGAAGTGCTCGCACAGGTGGTTGTTCACCGCCATGCCGCGCTTCTTCATCTCGGCCTTCATCACCTGGGTGGCCAGGGGCACGCAGCCGCCGCAGGTGGCGCCGGCCTTGGTGCAGGCCTTGAGGGAGGCGATGTCGCAGGCGCCGCCGGCGACCGCGTCGCAGATCGCGCCCTTGGAGACGCTGTTGCACGAGCAGATCTGCGCGGAGGCGGGCAGGGCGTCGGCGCCCAGGCCGGGCCGGGCCTTGCCGTCGCTGGAAGGCAGGATCAGGAACTCGGGGTCCTCGGGCAGCGCGATGCCATTGAGCACCAGCTGCAGCAGGGTGCCGTACTCGGCGGCGTCACCCACCAGCACCGCGCCGAGGAGCTGCTTGCCGTCCTCCGAGGTGACGATCTTCTTGTACACCTGCTTGCGCTCGTCGGTGTACTGGTAGCTGCGCGCGCCGGCGGCCTTGCCCATGGCGTCGCCGATGGAGGCCACGTCGACCCCCATCAGCTTGAGCTTGGTGCTCATGTCGGCGCCCTGGAATCCACCGGCCTGGCCGGCCAGGTGGCGGGCGGTGGTGCGGGCCATGTCGTAGCCGGGGGCGACCAGGCCGAAGACCTGGCCGTTCCACAGCGCGCACTCGCCGATGGCGTGGATGTCGGGGTCGCTGGTGCGGCACTGGTCGTCGATGACGATGCCGCCGCGCGGCCCCACGGCGAGGCCGGCGCTGCGCGCCAGCTCGTCGCGCGGGCGGATGCCGGCGGAGAACACCACCATGTCGGCCTCCAGGTGCGTGCCGTCGGCGAACACCAGGCGGTGGCGGGCCTGCTCGCCCGCGGTGATCTCCAGCGTGTTCTTCGACAGGTGCACGCCCACGCCGAGGTCCTCGATCTTGCGGCGAAGCATGGCGCCGCCGGCCTCGTCGACCTGCACCGCCATCAGGCGCGGCGCGAACTCGACGACATGCGTGTCCAGCTTCATGTCACGCAGGGCCTTGGCGCACTCCAGGCCCAGCAGGCCGCCGCCGATGACGACGCCGCTCTTCGATCGCGCGCCGCACTCGGTCATGGCTTCGAGGTCCTCGATGGTGCGGTAGACGAAGCAGTCCGCGCGGTCCTTGCCCGGCACCGGCGGCACGAAGGGGTAGGAGCCGGTGGCGATCACCAGCTTGTCGTAGGGGAGAACCTCGCCGGAGGCGGTGGTGACGGTCCGGGCGGCGCGGTCGATCGCGGTGGCGCGGGTGTCCAGTCGCAGCAGCAGGCCCTCGCGCTCGAAGAAGCCGGGCGCCACCAGGGACAGGTCGGCGGCGGTCTTGCCGGCGAAGAACTCGGACAGGTGCACGCGGTCGTAGGCCGGGCGCGGCTCCTCGCACAGCACGGTGACCTGCGCGCCGGGCAGGCCCGCTTCGACGAGGCTTTCGAGGAACTTGTGGCCGACCATGCCATGGCCGATGACGACGATCTTCATGATCTTCCTTGGTGCGAGGGATGGGAGAGGCGCGCCTGCGGGCAGGCACGGCCCCGGCGGCTGCAGGGACGGGAGAGCCGGGGCAGGCGGCCCACGGCGGTGTGGGCCCGGCGGCGCACTTCGTCATGCGCCGTGTTGTCTGTGCCCTGCATGTTTGCAAGCCGCGTGCCAGCGCATGCGCACTCCGCCGAGGCCATTCCCGGGCCGGGCGCGCACCGTTGTGGCGCCCCGGCGGAAGGCGGCTGCGCGCATGCACCGATGCCGTGCGCGCGCAACGCAGGTGCGCGCGGCTTGATCGGGATCAACCCCGGCGGTTGCCAAGCGCGGGGCCAGCCACTACCGTTGCATCGGCATGTCGCCGAGGCAACAAGGACAAGAAGGAGAGAACGGATGCACAAGCAAGCAGCCCTGATGGTCGTCGCGCTGGCGGCGGCACTCCCCGCCCTGGCGGCGGACAAGATGCCCCTCGGCGAGAAGCTGGCCCGCGAGAAGCAGTGCATGGGATGCCATGACGTGCAGAAGGACGCGGCGGGTCCCTCGTTCGAGAAGATCGCGGCCAAGTGGAAAGGCAACAAGGACGCGGTGCGGACCATGGTGAAGACCATCCGCATGGGCAGCGAGGCCGCCGGCGGCCCGCACTGGGGCGTGGCCAAGATGCCCAATGACGCCGAGCGCCCGCAGGTCAGCGAGGCCGAGGCCCGCCAGCTGGCCAACTGGATCCAGAACCAGAAGCCGAAGAAGTGACCCGGGCCGGCCCGGGGCGCTGACTCAGGGCTGGAACGAGGTGCTGCCCGGGCGGCCGGGCAGGTGCAGGCGCGCGGTGGCCGGCGCCGTCTCGGCGACCAGGCGGCCGCGCCTGAACACCTTCAGGCGCGTGGCGCGCAGGCGGATCGCCTCCACCGGGTCGCGCGCCTGCAGCAGCACGAAGTCGGCGTGGCAGCCGGGCGCCAGGCCGTAGCCCTCGAGGTGCAGCAGCCGCGCCGGGTGGGTGGTCACCGCCTCGAAGCACTGGCGCATGCCCGCCTGGCTCGTCATCTGGGCCACGTGCAGGCCCATGTGGGCGGCCTCCAGGAGGTCGGCCGAGCCCAGCGCGTACCAGGGGTCCATCACGCAGTCGTGGCCGAAGGCCACGGTGAGTCCGGCGGCCATCAGCTCGGGCACGCGGGTCATGCCGCGGCGCTTCGGGTAGGTGTCGTGCCGGCCCTGCAGGGTGATGTTGATCAAGGGGTTCGCCACCACGCCCAGCCGCGCCTCCGCCATCAGCGGAATCAGCTTGGAGACGTAATAGCTGTCCATGGAGTGCATGGACGTGAGGTGCGAGGCCGTCACCCGCCCGTGCAGGCCCAGTCGCTGCGTCTCGCAGGCCAGGGTCTCCACATGGCGCGAGAGCGGGTCGTCCGACTCGTCGCAGTGCATGTCCACCAGCTTGCCCTGGTCGGCCGCGATCTCGCACAGCCGCCGCACGCTCTCGGCGCCTTCGGCCTGGGTGCGCTCGAAGTGCGGGATGCCGCCCACCACGTCCACGCCCATCGCGAGGGCGCGGCGCAGGTGGTCCAGCGCGCCGGGAGACCGCAGCGCGCCGTCCTGGGGGAAGGCGACCAGCTGCAGGTCCAGCCAGGGCGCGACGCGCCGCTTCACCTCCAGCAGCGCCTCCACCGCCCGCAGTGACGGGTCGCAGGTGTCGACGTGGCTGCGGATCGCGAGCAGGCCGCGCGCCACCGCCCAGTCGCAGTAGGCGAGCGCGCGCTCGACCAGCGCCTCCTGGGTCAGCGTCGGCTTGAGCTCGCCCCACAGGGCGATGCCTTCGAGCAGGGTGCCGCTGGCATTCACCCGCGGCTGGCCGTAGCTCAGGGTGGCGTCCATGTGGAAATGGGCGTCGACGAAGGGCGGGGAGAGCAGCTGGCCCTCGGCGTCCAGGGTCTCGCGGGCCGGAGCTTGCAAGCCCGGCGATACCTCGACGATGCGGCCTGCCCGCACCGCGACGGACATGCCGGTGCGGCCGTCGGGCAGCGCGGCGCCGGTGACGAGGAGGTCCAGCATCGGCGCGGTGCGCCCTACTTGGTGCCGAAGATGCGGTCGCCCGCGTCGCCCAGGCCCGGCAGGATGTAGCCGTGGTCATTGAGCTGGCGGTCGATGGCGGCGGTGTAGATCGGCACGTCCGGGTGGGCCGCCTGCAGCGTCCTCACGCCCTCGGGGCAGGTGAGCAGGCAGACGAACTTGATCGACTTCGGCTTGAGCTCCTTGAGGCGGTCGATGGCGGCGACGGCGCTGTTGCCGGTGGCCAGCATCGGGTCGACGACCACCACGTCGCGCGAGGCCATCTCCTGCGGCATCTTGAAGTAGTACTCGACGGCGGTGAGCGTCTTGGGGTCGCGGTACAGGCCGATGTGGCCCACGCGCGCGCCGGGCACCACGTTGAGCATGCCGTCCAGGATGCCGGTGCCGGCGCGCAGGATGGAGACGAAGACCAGCTTCTTGCCGTCGATCATCCGGGCCTGCATGGTCTCCAGCGGGGTCTCGATCTCCACCTCGTGCAGCGGCAGGTCGCGCATGACCTCGTAGGTCATGAGGGTCGCCAGTTCATTCAGCAGGCGGCGGAAGCTGTTGGTCGATGCCTCCTTCTTTCGCATCAGGGTGAGCTTGTGCTGCACCAGCGGGTGGTCGATGACGTGGACGTTGCTCAAGGCGGTTTTCCTCTTCTTGCAGGGGTGGGTTCCAGCCCCGAATCTAAAACACCGTGCCGTCGCTGGCCACGCGCAGGGGCGGCAGGCCGCCGCGAAGCTGCTGCGCCAGCTCGCGCCCGGCGGCCCAGGTGCCGCCTTCCAGGAGGCGGCCCAGGGGCAGGTGCGCGGCGTCCGTGTTCAGCTGCTCGCGCACCCGGGGCGCGAGCTCGTCGAGCAGGGCCACCGTCAGCGCGCGCCATTCGACGATGATCTCGTCGCCCGGGGCCCAGGTCTGGGCCGCGGCCAGCGGGTTGCGAAGGCGCAGGACGCCGCTGTCGATCATCAGGCCGCCGTTGCGGTACTCGGGCAGGCCGGTGAGGCGGTCGGTCCCGTGCACCTTCACCCCGCCCCACTCGAAGGGCTCGAGCAGGGAGTACGTGAGCCATTGCGAGAGCTTGTGGAATGGCACCCAGCCGTCGGTGGCGCCGTCGCCGCGCACCGCCGGGTGGCGCCAGCAGTCGCCCAGGGGCACGCCGCCGATGCGGTTGTCCGCGGGCCAGATGCCAGAGAGCGCGGCGAGGAGCTGGGAGAGGATGTCGTGGGCCTGGACATCGGCGGTGGGCGGCGGCGTGCCCGGGCCCAGGGGACTGATGATCATGTCGAACAGCCCGCCGGGGCGGCCGTCCTCGCCGAAGACCTCGGGCTGCTCGGTCATGACCTCGCCCAGGCGCCGCAGCAGGATGGCACGGCCCTCCAGGCCCACCAGCGGGTTGGTGGGCGTGACCTGGAAGGCCTGGGCCAGGTGGTCGGTGGCCAGCGCGCGCAGGCCGCGGGCGTCGGCCTGCAGCGGGCGGTCCCGGTCACTGGAGAACAGGCCGGCGCAGAAGGCGTGGAAGCTGGCCACCGCCAGGCCCTCGGAGCGGGTGTACTGCCGGCCGGTCGCGGTCTCGGTGTACTTCCAGTCGGCGCCGGCGCCGGCGTCCAGCAGCACGCTGGTCACGGTGAGGTCGATCATCGCGTGGATGCGGGTGACGGCGGTCTGCCCGGCGAGCAGGGCCTCGAGCTGGCGGCGGCGGTCGACGCCGCCAGCCTCGAAGTGCCGCCATCGACTGTGCAGGGGCACGCGCAGGTGCGGGTGCCGCTCGCGGGTGGTGCCGGCCACGCGGGCGGCGGCGCCGTCGAGCGCGGCGTCGTCGACCTCGAACCAGCCCGAGCCGCCCCGGCGCGCGCGCGCCAGCAGCTGCGCGCTGCGTTCGCGCACCGCCTGGGTGGTGCGCAGCACGCCGGCGGCGATCGCGCCCTCCGCGTGCGGGTCGGTGAAGGCCATCGCATCGTTCATTCCAGCTCCCTTCCTCGCGTGCGCCGAAGTCCCTCGGCATCCGGCGCCTCGCCGGGGGTGAAATAGCCCGAGGCCATCTTGGCCATGATCTCCACCTGCGCGTCGGCCGGCACCAGGCCGTCCGGGATGTTGACGCGCTCGCCGACCTCGATGCCCGAGCCGGTGATGGCGTCGTACTTCATGTGGCTCATGGACACCAGGCGGTGGATGCGCCGCACGCCGAGCCAGTGCAGCACGTCGGGCATCAGCTCCTGGAAGCGCATGTCCTGCACGCCGGCCACGCACTCGGTGCGGGCGAAGTACTGGTCGGCGGTGTCGCCGCCGGCCTGGCGCTTGCGGGCGTTGTAGACGAGGAACTTGGTGACCTCGCCGAGCGCGCGGCCCTCCTTGCGAGCGTAGGCGATCAGGCCCACGCCGCCGCGACCGCCCGCGTCAACCGGTTGCGCGCCGCGGATGCACTCCTCGATGGCGTGGGTCAGGTAGGGGCGGCAGGTGCAGATGTCGGAGCCGAAGACGTCCGAGCCGTTGCACTCGTCATGCACGCGGGCGGTGAGCTCGACGCCGGGGTCGGCCAGGTCCCGCGGGTTGCCGAAGATGTAGACGGTCTGGCCGCCGATGGGGGGCAGGAAGACCTCCAGGTCGGGCCGTGTGACCAGCTCGGGGTACATGCCCCCGGTCTCCTCGAACAGCACGCGGCGCAGGTCGGCCTCGCTGCAGCCGAAGCGCCGGGCGATGCCGGGCAGCCACCACACCGGCTCGATCGCCGCCTTGGTCACCAGGGCCGCGCCCTTGTCGGTGAGCAGGTGGCCGTCGGCGCGCAGGCGGCCCTGGTGCAGCGCCTCGATGACCTCGGGCAGGACCACGTGGGCCTGGGTGATGGCGATGGTGGGGCGGATGTCGTAGCCCTGGGCGAGGCGGTCGGCGAAGACCTCGGAGACCGTCGCGCCCCAGGGGTCGAGGCTGACGATGCGGCCCGCCTCGAACCACTGCGGGTAGGGGCCGATCGCGTGGGTGGGGGCGGTGTTGGTGAGGTCCGCGCGGTGGTCGCGGGCGAGGGCGCCGGCGGCCACCGCCAGGGCCCGGTAGACGCCATAGGAGCCGCTGTGCGCGCCGATCACGTTGCGCTGGGCCCGCTGGGTCGTGGTGCCCACCACCGGGCCGCGGGCCGCCGCCGACTCCGCGTTCCAGTGGATCGGCAGGGCCCCGTCGCCGCTGGCGTGCGACGTGAGCCGGATGTGGCGGGAGGGCGTCGGGGCGTCGGCGGGCATGGCGGTCGGTCCAGTTCAATCTAGCAGCGCGGGTCCTGCCGGGACGTTTGCAAGCGGCATGCCCGCGTCGCCGGACGGGACTCGCTCGGGCCGGCTCAGGAGGTGTCCTCCGGGCCGATGCGGGTGCGGCGCAGGGCGGGTGCGACGTGGCCGGCCGGCACCAGCCGGCCGCTCAGCGCCTGGCCGGTCGGCTGGGCGCCTTGGATCGCGCGCAGCACGGTCGTGGGCGCCTGGCTGGACAGCCGCGGCGCGGGGCTCGCGGCCTGGCGCAGGCCGGCGATGGGGGAGTGCGCCGGCAGGCCCTCGAGCGGGTTCGGGTCGGACGAGGCGTGGGCCTGCGGGGCTTGCGGCAAGGCCGGCGGCGGCGAGGCGACGGCGTGGGGCGGGATGCGGGTGGCCATGGGGCGGTCCTCAGGCGCGGTGCAGCTGCAGGTTGGCGGGGCGGGGCACCGGGTCCCCGCGACCGAGCAGCGAGGCGCGCAGCGCGTCCCCGAGCTCGGCGAGCTCCTCGATCGCCATCACGAAGGCGGCAGGCGAGAGGTCCAGCTCGAGCCGCTGGACCAGGCAGTACAGGCGGCCAGGCGTGTAGGCGCAGACCAGGCTGCGGCCCAGCGCGTCGCGGTCGGCGTTCACGCGAAGGAGCTCGCAGGCGAGGCGGCCGGCGTCGGCTTCGTCGTCGGGGATCTCGATGAAGGGGCGGATCGCATGGATGCAGTCCTCCTCGGTGGAAAGCTCGACCATGAGCTGCAGGGCGTCACGCGCGTCGGCGAGGGCGACCGAGCCTTCGTCGGGCAGCAGGGGCTGGCCGATGCGTCGGCCGAGCGCCGCGATCAGGCGGGCGAACTGGCCCCGGGCGTCGTGCGGGCGGTGGGCATGGCTCATGGCTCCTCCGGCGGAGAAGGTTGCTTCCTTGGATCTACAAGCTCATCCTTTTTTCTGATGAGCTTGTTCCCGATCCGCCGCGAAGTCAAGCCAGGGCCGGTGGCGGGCTCAGCGGCGGCCCTTGCCGCCCAGAATGCCGCCCAGCACGCCGCGGATGATCTCGCGGCCCACGCTGCTGCCGATGGTGCGCACCGCGGACTTGGCCATCATCTCGACGAGGCCCTCGCGCTTGCCGCCGCGGGGGCCGGTGGAGCCCAGGAGCAGGTCGCTGAGGACGCTGCCCCTGCCGGGCTCGCCCGTTCCGCCGGGCGCGCCCGTCGAGCCCGCCGGCGTACCGCCGCCGGCGGCGGGCGTGTCCGAGCCGGCCTGCGCGGCCCGCCCCTTGAGGCGTTCGTACGCGGACTCCCGGTCCACCGCCTGGTCGTACACCCCCGCCACCAGCGAGCCGGCCAGGAGGGCCTGGCGCTGGGCCGGGGTGATGGGGCCGATCTGGCTGCCCGGCGGGATCACGTAGGCCCGCTCGGTCTCGCTGGGGCGGCCCTTGGCATCGAGCAGGCTGACCAGGGCCTCGCCGACGGCCAGCTCGGTGATGGCGGCCTCGATGTCCAGGCCGGCCTTGGGGCGCATGGTCTCGGCCGTGGCCCGCACCGCCTTCTGGTCGCGGGGGGTGAAGGCGCGCAGGGCGTGCTGCACGCGGTTGCCCAGCTGGGCCAGTACGCTGTCGGGGATGTCCAGCGGGTTCTGGGTCACGAAGTAGACGCCGACGCCCTTGGACCGCACCAGGCGCACCACCAGCTCGATGCGCTCGACCAGCACCTTGGGCGCGTCGTCGAACAGCAGGTGGGCCTCGTCGAAGAAGAACACCAGCTTGGGCTTGTCCAGGTCGCCGACCTCGGGCAGCTGCTCGAACAGCTCGGACAGCAGCCACAGCAGGAAGGTGGCGTACAGGCGCGGGGCGTTGAGCAGCTTGTCGGCGGCGAGGATGTTGACCACGCCGCGGCCGCCATCGGCGGTCTGCAGGAAGTCGTGGATGTCCAGCATGGGCTCGCCGAAGAAGCGGTCGCCGCCCTGAGACTCGATCTGCAGCAGCCCGCGCTGGATGGCGCCGATGCTGGCGGCGCTGATGTTGCCGTAGCTGGTGGTGAACTGCTTGGCGTTGTCGCCCACGTGCTGCAGCATGGCCCGCAGGTCCTTCAGGTCCAGCAGCAGCAGGCCCTGGTCGTCGGCGATGCGGAACACGATGTTCAGGACGCCGGCCTGGGTCTCGTTCAGGTCCAGCATGCGGGCCAGCAGCAGGGGGCCGAGGTCGGAGACGGTGGCGCGCACCGGGTGACCCTGCTCGCCGAACACGTCCCACAGGGTGGCGGGGCAGGCGATCGGCTCGGGGGTGGGCAGGCCGCGCTCGCGGATCGCCTCGGCCAGCTTGGGCGAGAGGGTGCCGGCCTGGCTGATGCCGGTCAGGTCGCCCTTGATGTCGGCCAGGAACACCGGCACGCCGATGCGCGAGAAGCCCTCGGCCAGCGCCTGCAGGGTGACGGTCTTGCCGGTGCCGGTGGCGCCGGTCACCAGGCCGTGTCGATTGGCCAGGGCGGGCAGCAGGTGGCATTCGGCCTGGGCGTTGCGGGCGATGGGCAGGGGTTGGGCCATGGGGCGAAACGTAGAATGTCGGTCTTTCGCGCAAGCGTACCGTACAAGACCGAACAAGGACGATTCCCATGGCTGGACATAGCAAATGGGCCAACATTCAGCACCGCAAGGGCCGCCAGGACGAGAAGCGCGGCAAGATCTGGACGCGGGTGATCCGCGAGATCATGGTGGCGGCCCGCCAGGGCGGCGGTGACCTGAACGCCAACCCGCGCCTGCGGCTGGCGGTGGACAAGGCCAAGGCCGCCAACATGCCGGCGGACACCATCAAGCGCAACATCGACAAGGCCACCGGCAACCTCGAGGGCGTGCAGTACGAGGAGATCCGCTACGAGGGCTACGGCATCGGCGGCGCGGCCATCATCGTCGACACCATGACGGACAACAAGGTCCGCACGGTGGCCGAGGTGCGCCACATCTTCAGCAAGTACGGCGGCAACATGGGCACCGAAGGCTCGGTGGCCTTCCAGTTCAGGCACTGCGGCCAGCTGCTGCTGGCCCCCGGCACCTCCGAGGACCAGGTCATGGAAGTGGCGCTGGACGCCGGCGCCGACGACGTGGTCGTGGGCGACGACGGCTCCATCGAGGTCATCACCGCGCCCGGCGAGTTCGAGGCGGTGAAGAACGCGCTCGAGGCCGCCGGCCTCAAGCCCGAGGTGGCCGAGGTCACCATGCGACCGGAGAACACCATCGAGCTGGCCGGCGAGGACGGCCAGAAGATGCAGAAGCTGCTCGACATGCTCGAGGACCTGGACGATGTCCAGGACGTGTTCCACAACGCCGAGATCGCGGAATGAAGGTCCTTGTCATTGGCGGCGGCGGCCGCGAGCACGCGCTGGCCTGGAAGCTGGCGCAGTCCCCCAAGGTGTCCCAGGTCTACGTGGCCCCGGGCAACGGCGGCACGGCGCTGGACCCGCGCCTGGTCAACCTGGCCATCACCGACCCCGCGCAGCTGCGCGACTGGGCGCTGCAGGAGAAGGTGGCCCTGACCGTGGTCGGCCCCGAGGCGCCCCTGGCCGCCGGCGTGGTGGACATCTTCCGCGCCGCCGGCCTGCGCATCTTCGGCCCCACCCAGGCGGCCGCGCAGCTGGAAAGCTCCAAGGCCTTCTCCAAGGCCTTCATGAAGCGCCACGGCGTTCCCACCGCGGCCTACGACACGTTTTCCGACGCCACCCAGGCCCACGCCTACGTGGACCGCATGGGCGCGCCCATCGTGATCAAGGCCGACGGCCTGGCCGCGGGCAAGGGTGTGGTCGTGGCCATGACGCTGGCCGAGGCCCATGAGGCCATCGACTTCATGCTCCTGGACAACAAGCTCGGCGTCACCCACAACGAGGGCGGCGCGAGGGTGGTGATCGAGGAGTTCCTGCAGGGCGAGGAAGCCAGCTTCATCGTGCTGTGCGACGGCAAGAACGTGACGGCCCTGGCCACCAGCCAGGACCACAAGCGCCTGCTGGACGCCGACCAGGGCCCCAACACCGGCGGCATGGGCGCCTACTCGCCCGCGCCGGTGGTCACGCCCGATGTCCACGCCCGCGCCATGCGCGAGGTGATCCTGCCCACCATCAAGGGCATGGAGAAGGACGGCATCCCCTACACCGGCTTCCTCTACGCCGGCCTGATGATCGATGCGCAGGGCCACGTGAAGACCCTGGAGTTCAACTGCCGCATGGGCGACCCCGAGACGCAGCCGATCATGATGCGGCTGAAGTCCGACCTGTTCGACGTGATGATGGCGGCCACCTCCGGCACGCTGGACCAGGTCGACCTGGAGTGGGACCGCCGCGTCGCGCTGGGCGTGGTGATGGCCGCCGCCGGCTACCCCATGAACCCGCGCAAGGGCGACGCCATCACCGGCCTGCCGGCCGAGATGCCCGACGCCATGGTGTTCCATGCCGGCACGGTCCGCCAGGAGGGCCCGGATGGCCAGGTCCTCACTTCAGGCGGCCGCGTGCTGTGCGTCACCGCGCTGGCCGACTCGGTGAAGAAGGCGCAGCAGCGCGCCTACGAGGTGGTGCAGGGCATCCGCTTCGACGGCGCGCAGTGGCGCACCGACATCGGCTTCCGGGCCGCGCGCTGATGACGGCACCGACGCCCGCCGCCGTGCGCGACTACCTGCAGGGGCTGCAGGCGCGCATCACCGATGCGATCGCGGCCCTCGACGGCGGCGCCGGCTTCCTGGCCGATGCCTGGAGCAAGCCCGCTGGCGAGCGCCTGCAGGGCGACGGCCTGACCAAGATCCTCGAGGGCGGCGCCGTGTTCGAGCGCGCCGGCTGCGGCTTCTCGCACGTGCGCGGCCCGCAGCTGCCGTCCTCCGCCACGCAGCACCGGCCCGAGCTGGCCGGCGCGCCGTTCGAGGCCATGGGCGTGTCGCTGGTGTTCCATCCGCGCAATCCCTACGTGCCCACCGTCCACATGAACGTGCGCATGATCTCCGCCACGCCTGCCGGCGGCGGCGAGCCGGTGTGCTGGTTCGGCGGCGGCATGGACCTCACGCCCTACTACGGCTTCGAGGAGGATGCGAGGCATTTCCACCAGGCTTGCAAGGACTCGCTCGCCGCCTTCGGCGACGACAAGTACCCGCGCTTCAAGCAGTGGTGCGACGATTACTTCACCCTCAGGCACCGCAACGAGCAGCGCGGCGTGGGCGGCATCTTCTTCGACGACTTCTCCGAGCTGGGCCCCGAGCGCAGCTTCGAGATGCTGCAGTCGGTGGGCGACGCCTTCCTGGGCGCCTACCTGCCCATCGTCGAGCGCCGCCAGGGCCTGGCCTGGGGCGAGCGCGAGCGCAGCTTCCAGCTGTATCGCCGCGGCCGCTACGTCGAGTTCAACCTGGTCTGGGACCGCGGCACGCACTTCGGCCTGCAGTCGGGCGGGCGCACCGAGTCCATCCTGCTGTCCATGCCGCCGCATGCCACCTGGTCCTACCAGTGGCAACCCGAGCCGGGTTCGCCCGAGCACGACCTGTACACGAAGTTCATCGTGCGACGGGAGTGGGTTTGACGGGGCCGCGCCGGCTCGGCATGTTCGGCGGCGCGTTCGATCCGCCGCACCTGGCCCACGTGGCCCTGGCCCGCGCCGCCATCGAGCAGCTCGGGCTGGACGAACTGCGCGTCTTCCCCACGGGCATGGCCTGGCACAAGTCGCGGGCGCTGACCTCCGGGCCGCACCGCCTCGAGATGGCCCGGCTGGCCTTCGCCGAGGTGCCGCGCGCCGTGGTCGACCCGCGCGAGGTGCGCCGTGACGGCCCCACCTACACCATCGACACGCTGCGCGAGCTGCAGCGGGAATTCCCGCAGGCGCAGCTGGTGCTGGTGATCGGCGCGGACCAGGCCGAGGCCCTGGACAGCTGGCGCGAGGCCGGGGCGATTGCCCGTATCGCTACAATATCGATAGCTGAGCGCGCCAGGCCCCAGGAGCCTTCGGGCTCGTTCGATGCCTCCCGCGTGCCGGGCGGCCACTGGCAGCCCATCGAGCTGCCCTCCATGCCGTTCAGTGCCACCGACATCCGCGCCCGCGTTGCGGCCGGCCAAGGGATCGACCATCTGGTTCCCGCCCCGGTGGCGCGCTATATTGACCAACACCTTCTTTACCGACCGACCTGATGACCCAGCAAACCGCCGTCAAGAAAGACACCCAGCGCCTCCAGCGCGCCATCGTCGAGGGCCTGGAAGACGTCAAGGCACAGGACATCCAGGTCTTCAACACCGAGCATCTCTCCCCGCTGTTCGAGCGCGTGATCGTCGCCTCGGGCACCTCCAACCGCCAGACCAAGGCGCTGGCTGCCAGCGTGCGCGATGCCGTGCGTGACGCCGGCTTCTCCAAGCCGCGCATCGAGGGCGAGGACAACGGCGAGTGGATCATCGTGGACTGCGGCGCCGCCGTGGCGCACATCATGCAGCCCGCGATCCGCAACTACTACCACCTCGAGGAGATCTGGGGCGAGAAGCCGGTGCGCCTGAAGCTCGGCGCGCCCAAGCCGGCCCAGGCTGCTGCGCCCGCCAAGAAGGAGGCCCCGAAGAAGGAGCCCACCTCGCTTCGCCGCAGCAGCGCGGTGAAGACGGCCGAGCGCGCCGCCAAGGCGGCCGACGAGGCGGCCAAGAAGGCCCCGGCGAAGAAGTCCGCGGCCCGCAAGGCGGCGCCCGCGAAGGCCCCGGCCAAGGCGGCCGGCAAGACCGCGGCCGCCAAGCCCGCGACCGCCAAGCCCGCGGTGAAGGTCGCGGCCAAGGCTCCGGCAAAGAAGGCCGCCCCGGCGGCCAAGAAGGTGGCGGCCAAGTCCCCGGCCGCCAAGGCGCCGGCCAAGAAGGTCCCCGCGAAGAAGGCTGCCGCCAAGACGCCCAAGGCATGAAGCTGGTCGTCGTCGCGGTCGGCCAGCGGGTGCCCGACTGGGCCCAGACCGCGTGGGACGACTACGCCAAGCGCTTCCCGCCCGAGCTGAAGCTGGAGCTGCGCGCGGTCAAGACCGAGCCGCGCGCCTCCAAGACCGTCGAGGCGATCTACGCCGCCGAGCGCGAGCGCATCGAGTCGCAGATCCCCCGGGGCGCGCGCATCGTCGTGCTCGACGAGCGCGGCACCCACCTCACCACCCAGGCGCTGGCCACCAAGCTCAAGGACTGGCAGCTCGGGGGCGATGACGTCGCCCTCGTGATCGGCGGCCCCGACGGCCTGCAGCCCGCCTTCCGCCAGGCTGCCCATGAGCGCATCCGCCTGTCCGACCTGACCTTGCCGCATGCGATGGTGCGCGTGCTGCTCGTGGAGCAGCTGTATCGCGCCTGGTCGATCAACGCCGGCCACCCCTACCACCGCGAGTGAGTGCATGAAACCCGCCTTCGTCTACCTCGCCTCGCAGAGCCCGCGGCGGCGCCAGCTGCTGGAGCAGCTGGGCGTGGCCCATGAACTGCTGCTGCCCGATGCCGGCGAGGATGCCGAGTCCCTCGAGGCCGTGCTGCCTGGGGAGGCGCCCCTGGCCTACGTGCGCCGGGTGACCGGACTCAAGCTCGACGCCGCGCTCGCGCGCCTGGCGCGCCGCGGCCTGCCGCCTGCCCCGGTGCTGTGCTCCGACACCACGGTGGCCCTGGGCCGCGTGATCTACGGCAAGCCCGCCGACGCGCGCGACGCGCAGCGCATGTTGTCCGAACTGGCCGGCCACACCCACCGGGTGCTGACCGCGGTGGCGGTGGGCACGCCGCGCAAGCGGCGGGAGGCGGTGAGCGATTCGCGCGTGACCTTCGAGCCCCTGACCCGCGCCCAGGTCGCGGCCTACGTGGCCACCGGCGAGCCCCTGGGCAAGGCCGGGGCGTACGCGATCCAGGGGCGCGCCGCGATGCACGTCAGCCGCATCAGCGGCAGCTATTCCGGCATCATGGGACTGCCGATGCATGAGACCGCGCAGTTGCTGCGCGCCTTCGGCCTCCTGAAGTGAACCCCATGGCCCTCCAACAAGACATCCTGATCAACTGGTCCCCGCAGGAGACCCGCGTGGCCATCGTCGAGAGCGGCGCGGTGCAGGAGCTGCACGTCGAGCGCACGCTGGAGCGCGGCCTCGTCGGCAACATCTACCTGGGCAAGGTGGCCCGGGTGCTGCCCGGCATGCAGTCCGCCTTCATCGACGTGGGACTGGAGCGCGCCGCCTTCCTGCACGTGGCTGATGTCTGGCAGCCCCATGCCGAGCCCGACGCCGGCCGGCCGCCGGCGCCGCAGGTGCCGATCGAGAAGCAGGTGTTCGAGGGCCGGGCCATGATGGTCCAGGTGATCAAGGACCCGATCGGCACCAAGGGCGCGCGCCTGTCCACCCAGGTCTCCATCGCCGGCCGGCTGCTGGTCTTCCTGCCGCAGGACGACCACCTCGGCGTCTCGCAGAAGATCCCCCTGCAGCAGCGCGAGGCGCTGCGCCAGCGGCTGGTGGCCCTGGTGGGCACGCGCGAGACCGGCGGGGGTGGCGGCTTCATCCTGCGCACGAATGCCGAGGATGCCTCGGACGCCGAGCTCGCCGACGACATCGCCTACCTGCGCAAGACCTGGGCGCGCATCCGCCAGGCCGCCACCTCGCAGCCGCCCGGCACCCTGCTGCACCAGGACCTGAACCTGCTGCAGCGCGTGCTGCGCGACCTGGTGGGCGAGGAGACCCAGAGCATCCGCATCGACTCGCGCGAGCAGTTCGCCGCGCTGCAGGCCTTCGGCCAGGAGTTCATGCCGGCGGCCGCGGCCAAGCTGCAGCTGTACAAGGGCGAGCGCCCGATCTTCGACCTGTACTCGATCGACGACGAGGTCGCCCGCGCGCTGGGCCGGCGGGTGGAGCTCAAGTCGGGCGGCTACCTGATCGTCGACCAGACCGAGGCCCTGACCACGGTGGACGTGAACACCGGCGGCTATGTCGGCGCGCGCAACTTCGACGAGACCATCTTCAAGACCAACCTCGAGGCGGCCCAGGCCATCGCGCGCCAGCTGCGGCTTCGCAACCTGGGCGGGATCATCATCGTCGACTTCATCGACATGGTGCGGCCCGACCACCGCGACGCGGTGCTGGCCGAACTGAGGAAGCAGCTCGGTCGCGACCGGGTCAAGACCATGGCCGGCGGCTTCTCGCAGCTGGGCCTGGTGGAGCTCACGCGCAAGCGCACCCGCGAGTCGCTGGCCCAGGCGCTGTGCGAGCCGTGCCCGGCCTGCCAGGGCTCGGGCCAGGTGAAGACCGCGCGCACGGTCTGCTACGACATCCTGCGCGAGATCCTGCGCGAGGCCCGGCAGTTCAACCCCCGCGAGTACCGCGTGGTGGCCTGCCCCCGGGTGGTGGAGCTGTTCCTCGACGAGGAGAGCCAGCACCTGGCCGGCCTGTCCGACTTCATCGGCAAGCCGATCTCGCTGCAGGCCGACTCGGCGATGGGGCCGGAGCAGTACGACATCGTGCTGCTCTGAGGCCGGGGCCGGCCGCGCTGGGCCGGCCGATAGAATCGCCCGGTTCCACTCGCAGGGGGTCTCCATGATCGGAATCGCTGGCGCCGGCTTCTCCGGCGCCGTCATCGCGCGGCAGCTCGCCGAGGCGGGCCTGCAGGTCACCGTCCTGGACCGCCGTCCCCACATCGCCGGCAACTGCCACACCGAGCGCGACGCCCCGTCCGGCGTGCTGGTGCACCGCTACGGCCCGCACATCTTCCACACCGACGACGACGAAGTCTGGGCCTACGTGAACCGCTTCGGCCGCTTCATGCCCTACGTGAACCGGGTCAAGACGACGGTGCGCGGCGAGGTGTTCTCGCTGCCGATCAACCTGCACACCATCAACCAGTTCTTCCGCACCACCTGCTCGCCGCAGGAGGCGAGGGCGCTGGTCGAGTCCAAGGCCGACACCTCCATCACCGAGCCCAAGACCTTCGAGGAGCAGGCGCTGCGCTTCGTGGGCCGCGAGCTGTACGAGGCCTTCCTGGCCGGCTACACCCGCAAGCAGTGGGGGCTGGAGCCCTCGCAGCTGCCCGCCGACATCCTCAAGCGCCTGCCGGTGCGCTTCAACTACGACGACAACTACTTCAACCACCGCCACCAGGGCATGCCGGCGGACGGCTACACCGCCATCGTCGAGAAGATCCTGGACCACCCGGGCATCACGCTGCGGCTCGGCGCCACGCTGTCGCGGGACGACCTGGGCGCGTACGAGCATGTCTTCTACTCCGGGCCGATCGACGCCTTCTTCGGCCACGCCCTGGGCCGCCTGGGCTACCGCACGCTGGACTTCGAGGAGGTGCGCGCCGAGGGCGACTTCCAGGGCTGCGCGGTGATGAACTACGGCGACCCTTCGGTGCCCTGGACCCGCATCAGCGAGCACAAGCACTTCGCGCCCTGGGAGACGCATGCCGCCACGGTGTGCTTCCGCGAGTACAGCCGCGAGTGCGGGCCCGACGACACGCCGTACTACCCGATCCGCCTGGTCGAGGAGAAGGCCCAGCTCGCCGGCTACGTGGACCTGGCGCGCCAGGCCCGCGGCATCAGCTTCGTCGGCCGCCTGGGCACCTACCGCTACCTCGACATGGACGTCACCATCCGCGAGGCGCTGGACGCCGCCGCCGCCTTCCTGAAGCACCGCGCCGAGGGCAGCGCCCCGCCGGCCTTCTTCCGCTCGCCGCTCTGACCCGGGACCCGCCTTGCCGCAATTCAAGAAGATCTTCGTCGCCGCCCCCGGCAACACCGTCACCGGCGGCCCCGAGCTGCTGCACCAGCTGGTGCACGAGCTGCGCGGGCTGGGGCAGCAGGCCTTCATCTGCTACACGCCGTTCGAGAAAAGCTTCGAGTGCCCCGCGCCGTACCGGATCTACGACGCGCCCCAGGCCGCCTTCGAGGACGCGCCCGGCAACCTCCTGGTCGTGCCCGAGGTCTCGCCCGGCCTGGCCTGCTCGGTGAAGCAGGCGCGCGCCGCGATGTGGTGGCTGGCGGTGGACGGCTTCCTCGTGCACTCCGGCGAGTCCGCGCTCAAGGACCGCTGGCGCAACCTGCGCTACAAGCTCACCGGCCGCCGCCCCTGGACGATGCGCCCGCTGCGCCCGCTCCTGCACTTCGCGCAGTCGCAGTACGCGGTGGAGTTCCTGCGCGGGCACGGCATCGAGGCCGCGCCGCTGTCGGACTACCTGAACATCGCCCATGACGTGGCCGGCGAGGCCCAGGGCGAGGCGCCGCCGCGCGAGGCCCAGGTGGCCTACAACCCTAAGAAGGGCAAGGCGGTGACCGCGGCCCTGATGGCGGCCTGGCCCGGCATCCGCTTCGTGCCGATCGCCAACCTCACGCCCGCCGGCGTGGTGGACCTGCTGCGGCGCTCGGCGCTGTACATCGACTTCGGCCACCACCCGGGCAAGGACCGCCTGCCGCGCGAGGCCGCCATGGCGGGCTGCTGCGTCATCACCGGGCGGCGCGGCTCGGCGGCCAACCCGGTGGATATCCCGATCCCGCAGAAATACAAGCTCGACGAGCGTGCGCCCGGCTTCGTGCAGGCCTTCGGCGAGGTGGCGCGCGCGGTGCTGGCCGCACCGCAGGCTCATGCGCCGGATTTCGATGCGTACCGCGCGACGATCCGCCGCGAGCGCGAGGTGTTCGCGCAGCAGGTACGCGACGTCTTCACCCGCGACTGACGCGGGCGGCGCCCCGGCGCGTCAGCGCCAGACGAACTGGCCGTCCACCCGCTCGCCCTGCAGCGTCATGCCGAACTCGGCGAGTTCGGCCTCGCGCCAGGCGCGCTGGCGCTGCTTCAGGCGCAGCTTGTCCAGCTTGCGCTCGAGGAAGGACTTCCCCAGCAGCCGGTAGGTGGTGCGCGCGCTCAGGCCCTGCTTCTCCTTGAGCCCGCGTTCGCGCTTGAGGGCGCTGAGGGTGATGGAGCCGTAGTGGTGCAGCCAGGAGGAGCCGACGACGCCGGTCTGTATGCCGGCCTTGTCCAGCTCATGGAAGAACAGCGTGTCCTCGAAGCCCCACAGCGAGGGGGTGGCGCGGAAATAACCGATGCGCTCCCACACCGACTCGTGCACCACCAGGCACACCGCGTGGCGGGCGCCGCGGCGCACCACATGGCCCATGCGGCGCCGGGCGTCGGCGGCGAAGGCGTCGAGGTCGTAGTCGAGCGGGCCCTCGACCATGCCGGGCGAGACCACGTCGAGGCGGTGCTCGCGGGCGCTGGCGATGAGGTGGTCCAGCCAGCCGGCGGTGACGACCACGTCGTTGTTCATCACCACGCTCCACTCGGCCTGCTGCGCCAGCACGCCCTGGTTCCAGGCCACGCCGCAGCCCAGATTCTTGCGGTTGAGGATGATGTTGCCCAGGGGCAGGGTCTGCAGGTACTCGCGCGTGCTGTCGGTGGAGCCGTTGTCGACCACCGCGGCATGGCGCAGGTCGAAGCCGTGGCGCACCAGGCTGTCCACGCACTGGCGGGTGTAGTCGACCTGGTTGTAGCAGGCGAAGGTGATGCTGGCGTTGGGCTGGGTCACGGTTGTCGGGGTTGCAGGGCGATGGCGCCGAAGGCCGCGACCATCGTCCCGTAGAAGGTGGACAGGTAGACGAGGTTGGACACTTCGGAGGTGAAGCTGGCGGTGAGGTAGCCGCCCACCACCACCAGCCCCAAGTATCCCGCAGTGCGGGCCGGGCCTTCGCCGGCAAGCGCCGCGCGCGCGAACAGGGCCAGCGGCACGAGGTACAGCGCGGCCCGCGCGAGCAGGCCCAGCACGCCCATGCGCATCATGTGCTGCAGCCACTCGTTGTGGGTGCCGCTGTGGATGAAGGTCGCGCGCATCAGGTCGGTCCACAGCGCGGCGGTGGCGGGCAGCGCCTCGGGTGTCGGCAGGGTGGTGAAGCCCCAGCCGGCCCATGGGTGCTCGAGGAAGGCGGCCCAGGCCACCTGGAACAGCGAGAGGCGGATGCCGATGGAGGTGTCCGGGTTGGCGCCGGCGAGGTAGGCGGGGATCTCGGTGGCCACCAGGTCGACGCGGGTGCGGACCACGGGCGAGAGGGCGTACAGGGCCAGCGCCGCCAGCGCCAGCGCGCCCAGGGCCAGCGCCAGGTGCAGCGGCCGGCGCAGCCGCCCGGTGCTGGCCAGCCAGAGCAGGGCGAGCAGGGGCAACATGAGCCAGCCGGTGCGCGAGCCGGTGGCCAGGGCGATGCCCAGGCCGGCGAGCCAGCCGGCCAGCTTGAGGGCGCGCAGGGCCGCGGTGTCGTCCGCGCGGACCAGGAACAGCGAGAGGAAGCCGACCAGGGCCGCATGCTGCGCCAGCATCAGCGGGTCCATGAAGTAGCTGGCGACGCGGTCGCCCCAGTGGAAGCGGGCCGCGCCCGGCGCCAGCAGCAGCGCCGCGCACAGGAGCAGTGACAGCGGCACGGCCACGCCAGCCGCGCGCAGCCAGTCGACCCGGCGCTGGTGCAGGTACACCAGCAGCGCGCCGCCCAGGGCCACGCGCAGGGGCGGGTCCAGGTGGCGCGGCGCGAACTCGCCGTGCAGCGCCTGCGCCAGGGCCGTGAGCGCCAGCGGCGCGCACAGGGCGGCCACCGCCAGGGCCAGGGGACGGTGCGCCCCCAGGGCGCGCCAGCCGCCGGCGGCGGTGACGCGCCACACCGCCACCAGGCCCAGCAGGGTGCCGCCGGCATTGAGCCAGCCGCGCAGCACGAAGTAGGGCGCGACGACCGCGCCGAGCGCGAGGGCCAGCACGCCACCGGCGTCCTCGATCCAGCGCGGGCGGGCGAGGGCGGGGATCACGGCTGCTTCGGGTCCGCGACGGGGCGCACGATCTGCGCCAGGACGGTTTCGACCACCAGGGCGGGCGGGATCGACTGCAGGCAGTCGCTGCGGCTGTCCCGGTGGTCCTCGCAGCCGGCGCGGCCGCAGGGCACGCAGTCCTGCGGGCCCTGCAGGAGCGCCACGTTGCCCGCGACCTGGCGGCGGGCCGAGCGCTCGAACAGCTCGCGCGCGGCGGCCTTGGCGGGCCAGGGGGCCCAGCGCAGCGGGTTGGTCGGGCCGAACAGGGCCACCGTGGGCGTGCCCGTGGCGGCGGCCAGGTGGGAGACCGAGGTGTCCGGGCCGACGTAAACAGCCGCGCCCTCGAGCAGGGTGCGCAGCTGCCGGAAATCGAGCCAGCCCGAGGCATCGACCAGCGCCGGCGGCTCGGCCAGCGCCCGCAGGGGTTCGATGCAGGCCTGGTCACGCTGGCCGGCGCTGCCGGTGAGCACGACCTGGATGTCCCGGGCCAGCAGGGCGCGCACCACCTCGGCGTAGTGCGCCAGCGGCCACTGCTTGTACTCCCACATCGAGGGCGCATGCAGGGCCACGTAGCCGGGGCGCAGGCGGGCCGCGAGTTCGGCCGGCAGGGGGGCGGCGGCCGGCGGCACCACCTGGGGCACGCGCGGCGGGCCGGCGAGCCAGGGGTCGAGCAGGGCGAGCTTTTCGACGGTGACATGCACCGCGCCGCGGTCGCCGGCGATGGTCACCGCATGGTCCAGGAGCGCGCGCTTCCACCAGTTGCTGCCGCCGGCCTCGGGCAGCAGGCCGCTGCGGGTGCGCGCGGCCAGCCAGCCCAGGGCATGGGCGCGGTCGCCGGGCTGGGTGACCAGGGCCAGGTCGTAGCGGCGCCACAGCTGGCGCGCCAGGCGCCAGAAACCGCCCCAGCCGAGGCGGGCCGGTGTCTCGATGCAGGCATCGATGTCGGGGTTGCCGGCGAGCATGCCCAGGGTGCCCTGGAAGCCGAGCATCTCGATGCGGGCCTCGGGCCAGCGCCGGCGCGCGGCGCGCACCAGGGGGGTGGTCAGGAGCACGTCGCCGATCTGGCGGGTGGCGATGACCAGGATGCGCTTCATGCGGCGGCTGCGGCGCCCGTCGCCCCGGTGGCTGCGGCGGCGCCCAGTTGCAGCGCGTGCAGGCGGGCATACAGGCCGCCGCGGGCCAGCAGCTCGGCGTGCGAACCGCTCTCGGCGACGCGGCCCTCCTCGAGCACCACCACGCGGTCGGCATGCTCGATGGTGGAGAGCCGGTGGGCGATGATGACCGTGGTGCGGCCGGCCATGAGGCGGTTCAGGGCCTCCTGCACCAGGCGCTCGGACTCGGCGTCCAGCGCCGAGGTGGCCTCGTCGAGGATCAGGATGGGGGCGTCCTTGTACAGCGCGCGGGCGATCGCCAGGCGCTGGCGCTGGCCGCCCGAGAGCTCGGTGGCGTTGTGGCCGGTGACGGTGTCCAGGCCCTGCGGCAGGCTGCGCACCAGGTCGCCGAGGTTGGCCGCCTCCATGCAGCGCAGCACGCGGTCCCGGTCGGGCGTGTCCTCGAGGGCGACGTTGCGCGCCAGGGTGTCGTTGAACATGACCACGTCCTGGCTCACCAGGGCGAACTGCGCGCGCAGGGCGTCCAGGCGCCACTGCGCCAGCTCCACGCCGTCGAGCGCGATGCGGCCGGCATCGGGCAGCACGAAGCGGGGCAGCAGGTTGGCCAGGGTGGTCTTGCCCGAGCCCGAGGGGCCGACCAGGGCCACCACCTGGCCGGGGGCGATCTCCAGGTCCAGGCGGTCCAGGGCGGGGCGGGCGTCGTCACGGTACTGCACGGTCACGCCCTGCAGCGTGATGCGGCCCTCGGCGTGGCCCGCCGGGGCATGCGTGCCGCCGGACTCGGCCGGGATCTGCTCGACGAGGTCGATGCCGCGCTGCACCGCTGCCAGGCCGCGCGAGATCGGGCTGGCCGCCTCGGACAGGCGCTTGATGGGTGCGATCAGCATCAGGACCGCGGTGATGAAGGAGGCGAAGGTGCCGACGGTGATGCCGTCCTGCGACTGCCACAGCGCGATGCAGATCACCACCGACAGCGCCATCGCCGCCAGCATGTGCGTGAGCGGGGTGATGGCCGCCGAGGCCGCGGCGGACTTCAGGGCGAGGCGGCGCAGCACGCCGCTGAGGTCGGAAAAGCGGCGGGCCTGGCCGGGCTGCGCGCCGTGCAGGCGCACCACGCGCGCGGCCAGCACGTTCTCCTCGACCACGTAGGCCAGGTCGTTGGTGGCGGTCTGCGTGCTGCGGGCCAGGCGGTAGAGGCGGCGCGAGATGGTGCGCATGATCCAGCCCACGCCCGGCACCACGAGGAACACCACCAGCGTGAGCTGCCAGTTCAGGTACAGCAGGTACCCCATGAGCGCCAGCAGCGCCAGGCTGTCCTTGAGCAGGCCGATGACCGAGTTGACCAGCAGCGTGGCGCCGTTCTGGACCTCGAAGACCACGGTGTTGGACAGCGAGGTCGCGCTCTCCTCGCCGAACAGGGCCAGGCGCGCGTCGAGCACGCGGGCGAACATCGCCTTGCGCAGGGCGAGCAGGCCGTCCTGCGTGATGCGGGCCAGGGCGAGGTCGGCCAGGAAGCCGGCGCTGCCCCGCAGCGCGAACAGCAGCAGCAGGGCGGCCGGCACCATCCACAACGGGATGCCGTCGCCCTGGAAGCCCTTGTCCAGCAGCGGCTTGAGCAGGGCGGGCACCAGCGGCTCGGTGGCCGAGGTGGCCATCGTGGCCAGGGCCGCCACGACCCAGTAGCGGCGGGTGTTGCCGAAGTAGGGCGCCAGCCAGCGGACGGCGGACAGGTCGATGCCGAGAAAGCGGCTCACGCGGCGCGGGGGGCCCGGGCGAGCCGCTGTTCCCACTGCCAGGCGTGGGTGATGAGGGTGTCGAGGTCGCCGTACTGCGGCTGCCAGCCCAGCTCGGCGCGGGCACGCGCGGCGTCGGCCACCAGCGAGGGCGGGTCGCCGGCGCGCGGCGGGTCGTCGCGCAGCGGGATCGGGTGGCCGGTCACGCGGCGCGCGGCCTCGATGACCTGGTTGACCGAGTGGCCCAGGCCGTTGCCCAGGTTGTAGGCGGTGGTGGCGCCGCCAGCCTCCAGGTGCCGCAGCGCCAGGAGGTGGGCCATGCACAGGTCCTGCACGTGCACGTAGTCGCGGATGCAGGAGCCGTCGGGCGTGGCGTGGGTCGAGCCGTAGCGGGCGATCTCGGCGCGGCGGCCGGAGGCGACCTGCAGCACCAGCGGGATCAGGTGGGTCTCGGGGTCGTGGCGCTCGCCGAGGCTGCCGTCGGGGTGCGCGCCCGCCGCGTTGAAGTAGCGCAGCGTCACGGAGCGCAGGCCGTGGGCGGCGTCGTAGTCCTGCAGCAGGTGCTCCACGGCCAGCTTGCTGTGGCCATAGGGGTTGATCGGGTGGGTCGGGTGCGACTCGGGGATCGGCACCTGCACCGGGTTGCCGTAGACGGCGGCGGTGGAGGAGAAGATGAAGCGGCGGATCCCGTGGCCCCGCATCGCGTCGAGGAGCGAGAGGGTCTGCACCAGGTTGTTGCGCCAGTACTTGCCCGGCATCTGCACCGACTCGCCCACCAGGCTGGAGGCGGCGAAGTGCATCACGCAGGACGGCTTGAACTCATGGAACACGCTGGCCATGAAGTCGCGGTCGCCGATCTCGCCCACGCGCAGCGGTGCGCCCTGCACGGCATCGGCGTGCCCGGTGGCGAGGTTGTCCACGACCACCGGCTGCAAGCCGTGGTCCCGCAGCATGCGGACCATGTGCGAGCCGATGTAGCCGGCGCCGCCGGCCACGAGGACAGAGGACTCAGAGGGCATGGATGGGGGGTGCAATAATCGAACGACCGATCAAACCGGGAATTATGACGCGGTGCTCCCGGCCGCCGGCTTCCCTAGCTAAATGAAACGTCTGTCGATCATCATCGTGGCCAAGAACGAGGCCGGCAACATCGTGGACTGCGTCCGGTCCGCGCGTTTCGCGGACGAGGTGATCGTGCTGGACTCCGGCAGCACCGACCAGACCGCCGCCCTGGCCGAGGCCGAGGGCGCCCGGGTCGTCGTGACCGACTGGCCGGGGTACGGCCCGCAGAACAACCGGGGGATCGACCTGGCCACCGGCGACTGGTTCTTCTCCCTCGACGCCGACGAGCGCATCACCCCCGAGCTGGCCCGCGAGATCCGCGCGGCCATCGAGCGCGACGACTGCGACGGCTTCCGCGTGCCGCGCATCTCCATGTACTGCGGCCGCTTCATGTACCACGGCGGCTGGCGCCCCGACTACACCTGGCGCCTGGCGCGCGCCGGCCAGGCGCGGTTCACCGAGCACTACCTGCACGCCCACCTCGAGGTGAAGGGCCGCAAGGGCACGCTGCGCGAGTCCATCGTGCACTACAGCTTCCGCACCATGGAGTCGGTGATGGAAAAGACCAACCGCTATTCGTCCGCGGGCGCCCGCGACATGGCGGAACGGGGCCGCAGCGGCTCCCTGGGCAGCGCCGTCGCGCACGGCCTGTGGGCCTTCATCCGCACCTACTTCCTGCGCCTGGGGTTCCTGGACGGGCGCTGGGGCTTCATGCTCGCCGTGTCCAACGCGGAAGGCACCTACTACCGCTACCTCAAGCTCTGGTTGATGACGCAGGTCGCCGAGGACGCCCCGGGCCGATGAGGACCGGCTTCGTCATCGTCACCTACAACCGCAGCGATGCGCTGCTCGCCGTGCTGCGCGCGCTGGCGCCGCAGTGCCAGGCGGGCGACGTGATCGTGGTGGCCGACGACGGCTCGCGCCCCGAGCACGTGCGGGCGGTGGCCGAGGGGGCGCCGGCCGCGGCCTGCCCCGTGCTGCACCTGTGGCACCCCGACCAGGGCTTCACCGCGGGACGCGCCCGCAACCTCGGCGCCCTGGCCGCGCGCGAGGCCGGCGCCGACTACATCGTGTTCATGGACGGCGACTGCGTGCCGCATGCGGGCTTCGCCGCCATGCACCGGGCGCTCGCGCAGCCGGGCGCCTTCGTCAATGGCAGCCGCGTCCTCCTGAGCGAGCGCCTGACCGCGCGCGTGCTGGCCGGCGAGCTGGACCTCACCACGCTGGGCCTGGTGCAGTCGCTCAGGCTGCGGCTGGCGGGCGACCTGAACAAGCTGGCCCACCTGGTGCAGTGGCCCGGGCTGGCCGGCCGCCGCGAGCGCAGCTTCCGCTGGCGGGGCATTCGCAGCTGCAACTTCGGCCTGTGGTGGGACGACCTGGCGGCTGTCAACGGCTTTGATGAAACATTCAGCGGCTGGGGCCACGAGGACGCCGACCTCGTCCTGCGGCTGCACAATCAGGGGCTGGTCCGCAAGAACGGTCACCTGGCCACCGAGGTCTTCCACCTGTGGCACCGCGAGGCCAGCCGCCAGCACGAAGCCGCCAACCGCGCCCGGGTGCAGGCCCGCATGCTCGAAGGCACGCGCCGCGCTGCGGTGGGCCTGGAGCAGGCGCGCGGCGCCGGCGAGGTGAAGGTGACCCCACTGGCGCCCCTGCAAGGAGAACGACGCACATGAATTCCCTGGGAGATTGGTCCCGCCGCCGCGCCCTGGGCGCCACCGGCGCCCTCGGGCTGCTGGCCGCCGCGCCGGCCCTCGCGCAGTTCCGCGTGGAGGTCTCGGGCGTGGGCCTGACGCAGCTGCCCATCGCCGTCGCGCCGCTGCGCGGCGAGGGTGACGCGCCGCAGAAGATCTCGGCCATCGTGATGGCCGACCTCGAACGCAGCGGCCGCTTCCGCAGCATCGACAGCGCCGGCCTCGCGCTCGACGAAACCTCCCGGCCCGACGTCGCCCCGCTGCGCCAGCGCGGCGCCGACGCCCTGGCCGCCGGCAGCGTCACCCGCCTGGCCGATGGCCGCTACGACGTGCGCTTCCGACTGTGGGACGTGGTCAAGGGCGCCGACCTCGGCGGCCAGAGCTACGCCGTCACCGCCGGCGACCTGCGCCTGGCGGCCCACCGCATCGCCGACTTCATCTACGAGAAGCTCACCGGCGAGCGCGGCGTGTTCTCCACCCGCATCGCCTACGTCACCAAGGCCGGCAACCGCTACAACCTGTGGGTGGCCGACGCCGACGGCGAGAACGCCCAGTCGGCCCTGGCCAGCCCCGAGCCGATCATCTCCCCGGCCTGGTCCGCCAGCGGCACCCAGCTGGCCTACGTGTCCTTCGAATCGCGCAAGCCGGTGGTCTACGTGCACGACGTCGCCACCGGCCGCCGCCGCCTGCTCGCCAACTTCCGCGGCTCCAACAGCGCGCCGGCCTGGGCGCCCGATGGCCGCAGCCTCGTCGTCACCCTCAGCTACGAGGGCGGTTCGCAGCTGTACGCGATCGACGCCAACGGCGGCGAGCCGCGCCGGCTGATGCAGTCCGGCGGCATCGACACCGAGCCGGTGTTCTCCGCCGACGGCCGCAGCATCTACTTCGTCAGCGACCGCGGCGGGGCGCCCCAGGTGTACCGCGTGGCCTCCAGCGGCGGCTCGGCCGAGCGGGTGACCTTTTCCGGGAGTTACAACATCTCCCCCGCCATCAGCCCCGACGGCCGCTGGCTGGCCTACATCACCCGCAATGGCGGCGGCAGCTTCAAGCTGCAGGTGATGGAGCTGGCCACCGGCACCGTCACCAGCCTGACCGACACCACCGCCGACGAGAGCCCCAGCTTCTCGCCCAATGGCAAGCTGATCGTCTATGCCACCCGCCAGGGCGGGCGCGAGGCGCTCATGACCACCACGCTCGATGGCAAGATCAAGGCCAGGCTGGCGGGGCAGGGCGGCGACATCCGCGAACCCGACTGGGGGCCGTTCGGGCGCTGAGCGGCCCGGCCCCACCGTCACCCCCGACCCGATTCCGATTCGATTGACCAAGCAGTAGCAGGAGACCCCAGAATGCACAAGCACCTCACCCGCCTCGTCCTGGCCACGGCCGTTGCCGCCTTCCTGGCAGGCTGCTCCTCCAGCGTGAAGCTGGACGAGAACGTCCCGGTCGAGGACCGCAGTGGCAAGGCGGCGGGCACCGGTACCGGCGCCGGCGCGGGCGGCGCCAACCCCAACGCCACGCAGAGCCGCGTCGCCCCGGTGAACGCGATCGACCCGGCCAGCCAGGCGGCCGGCCCGGTGGGCGTGGCCCGCATCGTCTACTTCGATTACGACAGCTACGTCATCAAGCCCGAGTTCCAGTCGCTGATCGAAGGCCACGCGCGCTACCTCAAGGCCAACGCCGCGCGCCGCATCTCCATCGAGGGCCACACCGACGAGCGCGGCGGCCGCGAGTACAACCTGGCCCTGGGCCAGCGCCGCGCCGAAGCCGTGCGCCGCTCGCTGGGCCTGCTCGGCGTGGCCGACAACCAGGTCGAGGCCGTGAGCTTCGGCAAGGAGAAGCCGGCGGTGCAGGGCAGTGACGAGGCGGCCTGGTCGAAGAACCGCCGCGCCGAGATCACGTACCGCTGATGCGCGCCGTCACCCGCTCCCTGATGTCCGCCTGCGCGCTGGCGGCGGCCGCCTTGGCGGCCCAGCCCGCGCATGCGCTGTTCGAGGACGACGAGGCCCGCCGCGCCATCCTCGACCTGCGCCAGCGGGTGGAGGCCCAGCGCCAGGTCATCGAGCGCCAGGCCGAGGACCTGCGCAAGTCCGGCGACGACGCCAGCCAGCTGCGTCGCAGCCTGCTGGACCTGCAGACGCAGATCGATTCGCTGCGCGGCGAGCTGGCGCGCCTGCGCGGGCAGGACGAGCAGTTCGCCCGCGAGATCGCCGAGCTGCAGCGCCGCCAGAAGGACGTGGCCCAGGGCGTGGAGGAGCGCCTGCGCAAGTTCGAGCCGGTCAAGGTCACGGTCGATGGCCGCGAGTTCATGGCCGACCCCGCCGAGCAGCGTGACTACGAGGCCGCCCTCGGCGTGTTCCGCAAGGGTGACTTCGCCGCGGCGCTGGTCTCATTTGGCGATTTCACCCGCCGCTACGCCACGTCCGGCTACCGGGCCTCGGCGCTGTTCTGGCTGGGGAATGCGCAGTACGCGACGCGCGACCTGCGCGGCGCGATCGGCACCTTCCGCGCGATGCTGCAGGAGGCGCCGGACCATGCGCGTGCGCCCGAGGCCGTGCTGTCCATCGCCAACTGCCAGATCGAGCTGAAGGACACCAAGGCGGCTCGCGTGACGCTGACCGACCTGACCAAGGCCTACCCGCAGTCCGAGGCCGCCGCCGCTGCGCGCGAGCGCCTGGCCAAGCTGAAGTGACGCGGGACGCCTCGATCCCGTGACCGCACTCGACCTGGACGCCGACCTGCAGCGCCGCTTCGGCGGGCTCGAACGCCTGTACGGCGTGCTCGGCGCCGCGCAGATCCGCGAGGCCCATGTGGCCGTGGTCGGCATCGGCGGCGTCGGCTCCTGGGCCGCCGAGGCGCTGGCGCGCAGCGGCGTGGGGGAGCTGACCCTCATCGACCTGGACCATGTGGCCGAGTCCAACATCAACCGGCAGATCCACGCGCTCACCGCCACGGTGGGCCAGTCCAAGGTGCAGGCCATGCGCGAGCGCATCGGCCAGATTCACCCGCGCTGCACGGTGCACGGCATCGAGGAGTTCGTCGAGCCGGGCAACTGGCCGCACCTGCTGCCGCAGGGCGTCGACGCGGTGATCGATGCCTGCGACCAGGTGCGCGCCAAGGAGGCCATGGCCGACTGGGCGCTGCGCACGCGATCGCTGTTCATCAGCGTGGGCGCGGCGGGCGGCAAGCGCGAGGCGCACAAGGTCGACATCGACGACCTGGCGCGCACCACGCACGACCCGCTGCTGGCCCAGCTGCGCTACCGCCTGCGCAAGTTCCACGGCGCACCGCGCGAGGGCAAGGCGATCGGCGTGTCCTGCGTGTTCAGCCGCGAGGCGGTCGCACCGCCCGACGCCTCCTGCGCGGTCGAGGGCGATGGCTCGCTCAATTGCCACGGCTACGGCTCGGTCGTGAGCGTGACCGCCACGTTCGGCCAGTGCGCCGCGGGCTGGGTGCTCGATCGCATCGCGCGACAGGGCAGTCGTAAAAACGGAAAAAACTAGGTTATACTCATGGGCTGCGCTGCAATGATGAATTGCAGTGACACACACGGTGATCAGACCGTCGTGGGACGTTAGCTCAGTTGGTAGAGCAGCGGACTTTTAATCCGTTGGTCGCAGGTTCGAATCCTGCACGTCCTACCAAAATTTTGAAGAGCCTGTCGCGAAAGCGGCAGGCTCTTTTTATTTCCGGGCGCCGCCTACTTCCTCGCGACCACCTGCCCGAGGGCGATCCGCCCCTCCTGGAGGTTGCGTCCCTGGTTCTGCGCCATCTCCTTGAAGTCGGGCCCCAGCAGCAGGTGGAACCCGAGGGGCGGAAGGCCCTCGTTGCGGATCTTCTCGACCAGGGCCACGAACCACGTGCGCGCCGCTTCCGTCGTGTCGGACCAGTCGGTCACCGTGAAGCCGGCGTCCTCGACGAGCCGGCGCAACTCGGCCGGGGACACGAGGAAGCTGGTGTCCGGCGTGCGCGCCCACGGCACGGGATACAGCACCGGGCCGCCCGGGCCGGCCAGCACGTCGTAGATCGCCAGCGTGCCCCCCGGCTTCAGGACCCGGTGCATCTCGCGGTAAAGCCGGGGCTTGTCGGGGATGTTCATGGCCACGTGCTCGGTCCAGACGACATCGAACGCGCCATCGTCGAACGGCAGGTCGGTGGCGTCACCCTGCCGATACTCGATCCGGTCCGCGAGGCCGACCTTTTCGGTGAGCAGTGCGGCGGCGCGGCAGTATGCGTCGGTGAGGTCCAGTCCGGTCACGCTGCAGCCGAATTCCCGGGCCAGGCATCGCGAGGTGCCGCCGACGCCGCAGCCGACGTCGAGCACGCGCATCGAGGCGTCGAGCCCGGCGGCCCGCGCGAGTTCGAGCGTTGCCGCGCGGCCGCGGATATGGAACTCGTCGACCGGCGCCAGGTCCTGCGGCGTGAGGCGGCCGAGGTCCTTGCCCGCGCCTTCCAGCGCCGCCAGGATGACGCTGCCCAGGTCCGAGCGCGTGTAGTGCGCGGCGATGGATTCGTTGACGGGATTCGGCATCGGCGCACTCCTGTGCAGGTTGACCATCACCGAGGCCCGGTGAGGAACCTTCAGTCTAGGAGAGGACCCCTGCTCCCTCAAGGGCCGGGGAGCCGGAGTTGCGCATGCCCCGGGGCGCGTCTATACCTCTGGCCTGTCAACGCCCGTGAAGGAGTCCGCATGACGAACCCGGCTGCCTGGTTTCTGCGCCTTTCCGTCCTTTACCTGCTGGTCGGCGTTGGCCTTGGCCTGCACATGGCCGCCAGCCACGACCACTCGATGCACCCGGTGCATGCGCACCTGAACCTCCTGGGCTGGGTCACGATGGCCCTGTTCGGCCTGTACTACCGCCTCGTGCCCGAGGCCGGGCGCAGCGTGCTGGCCAAGGTCCATTTCTGGGTCTACGTGCCCGCGCACTTCGTGATGATGGTGATGCTGTGGACCCTGTTCACCGGCCGGCCGCAGGTCGAGCCCCTGCTGGCCGGCGCCTCCATCGTGGTGGCCCTGGGCTGCGCGGTCTTCGCGGTGGTCGTCTGGCGTTTCCCGCTGCTGCACAAAAATTAGGCGAAGTCTGGAGAGCGAGGCCTGGCGCGGCCTGCGCGGGTTTTCCACGCGGCTTTCCACAGCCTCGCCCACAGGCGCACGGGACAACTCCCCGGCCACCTTCGCGCGCCTGTGCGAGGGGCGGAGAACGCCAGGCGCGGGCCTCAGGCGAGATCCACCGTCTCCGTGTAGAACGGCATGTGGCAGTCCCACCCCAGGGTGCGCTCGATGCGCTGGCGCAGGGCGTCGGCCGCCGGCGGCTCGCCGTGCGTGATGAAGGTGGTCTTCGGGGCGCGCGAGAAGGTACCGAGCCAGGCCAGGATCTCGTCGGCGTCGGCGTGGGCCGAGAGGTGGTCGAGCTGGGCGACCTCGGCGCGCACCGGAACCTCCTCGCCGAAGATGCGCAGCGTCTTCGCCCCGCCGGCCAGGGCCGCGCCGCGCGTGCCGCCAGCCTGGAAGCCGGCCAGCAGGATGGTGTTGCGCTTGTCCGGTGCGAAGGCCTGCAGGTGGTGCACCACCCGGCCGCCGGTGGCCATGCCGCTGGCCGCGATGATCACCATCGGCCCCTTGCGCGCGTTCAGCAGGCGAGACTCCTCGGCCGACTGCACGATGTGCGCGGTGTTCTCGACCTCGGCGCACTCCTGCGCGCTGAGTCGCAGCTGCTCGTGGTGCTTGAGGTACACCTGCGTGGCGCTGGCCGCCATCGGGCTGTTCAGATAGACGGGCAGGTGGTGGATCAGGCCGCGCGACTTCAGCAGGTGGATGCAATAGAGCAGGCTCTGCGCCCGCCCCACGGCGAAGGCAGGGATCACCACCACGCCACCGCGGGCCGCGGTGCGGTTGATCACGTCGGCCAGCAGGTCCAGCGGGTCGCTGGCGAGGTGGGCGCGGTCGCCGTAGGTCGATTCGACCACGAGGTAGTCGGCCGCCTCGGGCGTGACCGGGGGCTTGAGCACCAGGTCGTGCGGGCGGCCGATGTCGCCGGAGAACAGCACCGAGCGGCGGCCGTCGTCGATGCGCACGAAGGACGAACCCGGCATGTGGCCCGAGGGCTGGAATCGCCCCTGCAGGCCCGGCGCCGGCGACCAGTCGCCGCCGTGCTTCACCGGCTTGAACTGCTTGAGGCAGCGCACCGCGTCGTCGCGCGTGTACAGGGGCAGGGCGGGCTGGTGCTTGCTGGTGCCGTGGCGGTTGTTGTACTCGGCCTCTTCCTCGAGCAGGTGGCCGCAGTCGGGCAGCAGGATGCGGCACAGGTCGTAGGTGGCGGGCGTGCAGATCACCGGGCCGCGGAAGCCGTTGCGCGCCAGCAGGGGCAGGTAGCCGGTGTGGTCGATGTGGGCGTGCGTGAGGACGACCGCGTCGATGCTCGCCGGGTCCACCGGGAAATGCGCCCAGTTGCGAAGCCGCAGCTGCTTGAAGCCCTGGAACAGGCCGCAGTCGACCAGCACGCGCGAGCCCTTGTGCTGGAGCAGGTACTTGGAGCCGGTGACGGTGTCGGTGGCGCCGAGGAACTGGAGGTGCATGTCGTGGATCCCTGTGGCGGACGGTGTCCGGTGCGCCCATAGCATAGTCGGGATGCCGGCAGGTTCCCGCTGGATCCGGGGCAACGGGCTTCAAGGTGACCACGGTCTGCATCCTCGGCGGCAGGGCGAAGGGCGGCCTCAATGGCGCGCCTTGTCACGTGCTTTCAGTCCGGACGGCGAGGGGATGGGACCAGTGGCCCGCGTCAGGTTTTGTTCATGGCCTGCTGTTCAGAATCGCCCCGCTTTTCAACATGAAAGGGAGCAAGCAATTGAACAAGTTCAGGATCATCGCCCTCGCTGCAATCACCCTGGCCGCCTCCGCGGCGCAGGCCCAGTGGTACGGGGAGGCCAACTACGCGCGATTCCGCATCAAGGAGTCGGATGTCGTCGGCGCCCTCAAGGCGAGTCCCGGCGGGCTGCTGATCACGGGTGGCTACGAGGTGCACCCGAACCTCGCGGTGGAGGCCTCGCTGGGCCTGCGCCTGGGCAGCGACGAGCTGACCGTCGATGGCCAGGGCACCGGCATCGACACCAAGCTGGACCGCCTCGTCGGCGTGTACGTGAAACCCAAGTACGCGATCTCCGACGACTTCGAGGTGTTCGCCCGCCTGGGCTACCAGAAGACCGATTTCAAGCTCTCCCTCGGCGGCGCGACCGCCACGGTCTCCGACAAGGAGCTGGCCTATGGCATCGGCGCCAGCTACCGCTTCGACAAGAACCTCTACCTGACCGGCGCCGTGATGCACCACGCCGAGAGCGTCAACGGCGTCCAGATCGGCCTGGGCTACAAGTTCTGAGCCCGGCCGGCCGTCCAGCCATGGAGCCACCTTCGGGTGGCCTTTTTTCATGCGCGCGCGGTCTCGATCCCCTCGATCTCGCCGGACAGCTCGAGCCAGCGCTCCTCGAGGGCCTCGAGCTCCTCGCCCACCGCCTTGAGGCGGCGGCCGGCGTCGGCGATCTCGGCCGGGGGCAGGGGCGTGGACAGGCGGGCCTCCAGGGCCGCCTTCTCGCCGTTCAGGACGGCCATGCGCGCCTCGGCCTTCTCCAGCTCCTTCTTCAACGGGCGCAGCTTCGTATTGAGCAGCGCGCGCTCCTTGGCCGGGTCGACGCGGGGCGCGGCGGGCACCACCGGCGCCGCCTCGGCGGCGGCGGCGCGGGCCTCCTCGCGCAGGCGGCGCGACTCCTCCAGCAGGTAGCGCTGGTAGTCGTCCAGGTCGCCGTCGAAGGGCTCGACCCTGCCGCGGCCCACCAGCCAGAACTCGTCGCAGACCGCGCGCAGCAGCGCCCGGTCGTGCGAGACCAGCATCACCGTGCCCTCGAACTCGTTGAGGGCCACCGACAGCGCCTCGCGGGTGGCCAGGTCGAGGTGGTTGGTGGGCTCGTCCAGCAGCAGCAGGTTGGGGCGCTGCCAGACCATCATGGCCAGCACCAGCCGCGCCTTCTCGCCGCCGCTCATGGTGCCCACCGTCTGCGAGACCATGTCGCCCGAGAAGTTGAAGCTGCCCAGGAAGTTGCGCAGCTCCTGCTCGCGCGCCTCGGGGCCGACCTCGCGGGCCAGGCGCACCATGTGCTCCAGCGGGTTGTCGCCGGGCTGCAGCACGTCCAGCTCCTGCTGCGCGAAGTAGCCGATGGACAGGCCCTTGCCCTCGGTGATGCGGCCCGCCAGCAGCGGGATCTCGTGGGCGATGGTCTTGACCAGGGTCGACTTGCCCTGGCCGTTGGCGCCCAGGATGCCGATGCGCTGGCCGGCCAGCACCGAGCGGTTGATGCCCCGCACGATGGTCTTGTCGCCGGCCTCGGTGCGGTAGCCGACCTCGGCGTCGGTGATCGCCAGCATCGGGTTGGGCAGGTTGGCCGGCTCCTTGAACTCGAAGGAGAAGTCGGCATCGGCCAGCACCGGCGCGATCTTCTCCATGCGCTCCAGGGCCTTGACGCGGCTTTGCGCCTGCTTGGCCTTGGTGGCCTTGGCCTTGAAGCGGTCGATGAACTTCTGCAGGTGGGCGATCTTGTCCTGCTGGCGCGAAAAGGCGGCCTGCTGCTGCTCCAGCTGCTGCGCGCGCAGGGTCTCGAAGGCGCTGTAGTTGCCGCCGTAGCGCACCAGCTTCTGGTGGTCGATGTGCAGGGTGACATCGGTCACCGCGTCGAGGAATTCGCGGTCGTGCGAAATCACGATGAGCGTGCCGGCGTACTTCTGCAGCCAGGCCTCCAGCCAGACCAGGGCGTCCAGGTCCAGGTGGTTGGTGGGCTCGTCCAGCAGCAGCAGGTCCGAGGGGCACATCAGCGCGCGGGCCAGCTGCAGGCGCATGCGCCAGCCGCCGGAGAAGCTGTTGACGGGGCGCTCCAGCTCCTCGACCTTGAAGCCCAGGCCGAGGATCAGGCTCTGGGCGCGGGGCACGGCGTCGTGTTCGCCGGCGTCGTGCAGGTCGGAGTGGGCCTGGGCGATGGCCATGCCGGCCTCGGCGTCGTCCGGGTTCGCGGCCACCGCGGCCTCGGCCCGCGCGAGGCGCTCGCGCACGGCCACCAGGCGGGTGTCACCGGCCAGCACGAAGGCGGTGGCCGGCTCGTCGGTCTCCGGCATGTGCTGGGCGACCTGGGCCATCTGCCAGTGGGCGGGCCGGCTGAAGTCGCCGGCGTCCTCGTGCAGCGTGCCGTTGAACAGGGCGAAGAGGGTGGACTTGCCGGCGCCATTGCGGCCCACCAGCCCGACCTTCTCGCCGGGGTTGAGGGTGACCGAGACCTGGTCCAGCAGCACCTTGACGCCGCGGCGCAAGGTGACGTCGCGCAGCGTGATCATGCGAGCAGGGCCTCGCGCGTGAGCAGCAGCACCTGGTCCTCGCCGGCGCTGGTGTCCAGCCACACCGCGGCCAGCCGCGGGAACGCGGCCTCGAAGTGCTCGCGCTCGTTGCCGATTTCCAGCACCAGCACGGCGCGTTCGGTCATGCGGGCGGGCGCGTCCTTCAGCAGCTGGCGGATGAAGTCCATGCCGTCGTCACCGCCGGCCAGGGCCAGCTCGGGCTCGGCGCGGTACTCGGCGGGCAGGGCGGCCATGCTGCCGGCGTTCACGTAGGGCGGGTTGCACAGGATCAGGTCATAGGCGCCGTCGACGCCGGCCAGGCCGTCCGAGTGCAGCAGGCGCACGCGGTCCTGCAGGTGGTGGCGCTCGACGTTGATGCGGGCCACGGCCAGCGCGTCGTCGGAGATGTCGGCGCCGTCCACCGCGACGTCCGGGTAGGCCATGGCCGCCAGGACGGCGAGGCTGCCGTTGCCGGTGCACAGGTCCAGCACGCGGCGGGTGTGCTCGCCCAGCCAGGAGTCGATGCTGCCGTCGGCCAGGAGCTCGGCGATGAAGGAGCGCGGCACGATGGCTCGCTCGTCCACGTAGAACGGGATGCCTTGCAGCCAGGCTTCCCTGGTGAGGTAGGCGGCGGGCTTGCGGGTGGCGATGCGCTCGGCGAAGAGGGCGTCGACCTGTTCGCGCTCGGCCCCGGTCACGGCGCGATCAGCCGCGGCGTCGAGGTCGTCCAGCGGCAGGCCCAGGCGCCACAGCACCAGCCAGGCGGCCTCGTCGAAGGCATTCGTGGTTCCGTGGCCGAAAGCCACCCCCGCGGCGGTGAGCTTCGCGGCCCCCGCCTCGATCAGTTCAATGACGGTCATGGTCAGCCCAGCGCGTTCAGTTGTTCCAGCGTGCGCCGGTAGATGTTCTTCAGCGGCTCGATGTCGGCCACGGTGACGTGCTCGTCGATCTTGTGGATGCTGGCGTTGACCGGCCCGAACTCGATCACCTGCGGGCAGATGCGCGAGATGAAGCGCCCGTCGCTGGTGCCGCCGGTGGTGGACAGCTCGGTCTCCACGCCGGTCTCGGTGCGGATCGCCTGCTGGATCGCGCCCACCAGCTCGCCCGGGGGCGTGATGAAGGGCTGGCCGCTGAGGGCCCAGGTAAGGGCGTATTCGAGCTCGTGCTGCTCCAGCACCTGGCTGACGCGCTTCTGCAGCGATTCGGCCGTGTGCTCGGGGGAGAAGCGGAAGTTGAAGTCGATCACCACCTCGCCCGGGATCACGTTGCCGGCGCCGGTGCCGCCATGGATGTTGGAGACCTGGAAGCTGGTGGGCTGGAAGAATTCGTTGCCCCGGTCCCACTCGATCGCGGTGAGCTCGGCGAGGGCGGGCAGCGCCAGGTGGATCGGGTTGCGCGCCAGCTGCGGATAGGCGATGTGGCCCTGCACGCCCTTGACGGTGAGCTTGCCGCTGAGGCTGCCGCGGCGGCCGTTCTTGATCATGTCGCCCAGCCGGTCCACCGAGGTGGGCTCGCCGACGATGCACCAGTCCAGGCGCTCGCCGCGTTCCTGGAGGCGGTCGCACACGACCACGGTGCCATCGATGCCGGGGCCTTCCTCGTCGGAGGTGATGAGGAAGGCGATGGACAGGGCCGGGTCCGGGGTGGCGGCGAGGAATTCCTCGACGGCGACGGCGAAGGCGGCGATCGAGGTCTTCATGTCCGCCGCGCCGCGGCCATAGAGCTTGCCGTGGCGGTGGTGCGGCACGAAGGGGTTGGAGTGCCACTGCTCCAGCGGGCCGGTGGGCACGACATCGGTGTGGCCGGCGAAGACCAGGGTGCGCGGCGAGCGGCCGGCGCGGCGGGCCCACAGGTTGGTCACGCGGAAGCTGTCGGGGCCGCTCTCGATGGTCTCGCAGGAGAAGCCCAGGGGCGCGAGCCGCTCCTGGAGGATGCGCTGGCAGCCGGCGTCATCGGGGGTGATCGAGCGCTGGGCGATCAGCTGCTCGACGAGGTAGACGGTCTTGTTCATGGGGCCGGTTGGCGGTCAGGACGGCTTGACGTCCAGCGTGATCTCGGTGAAGGAAGGCACGTCGTCCGGGTCCTCGGCGGGGCCGGACGGCGCAGGCGTGCTGAAGTCGTTCTGCAGGCGCCACAGCAGGTTGCTGGCCGAGTCGCAATGGGCCAGGCCCTCGGCCTGGTCGACGGCGCCGGTGGCGATGAGGCGGGCGATGTCCTGCTCGAAGGTCTGGGAGCCCTCGGCCATCGACTTCTCCATCGCCTCCTTCACCGCGGTGAAGTCGCCCGCGCCGATCAGCTCGGCGACGCGCTGGGTGTTCAGCATCACCTCCACGGCGGGCACGCGCCCGCCGGCCCGGTTTCGCAGCAGCCGCTGGCTCACCACCGCGCGCAGCGTGGCGGCGAGGTCTCCGAGCAGGATGGGGCGTACCTGCTCGGGGAAGAACGAGAGGATGCGGTGCAGGGCCTGGTAGCTGTTGTTCGCGTGCAGCGTGGCCATCACCAGGTGGCCGGACTGCGCGTAGGCGAGGGCGGCGGACATGGTGGCGGCGTCGCGGATCTCGCCGATCAGGATCACGTCGGGCGCCTGGCGCAGGCCGTTGCGCAGCGCCACCTCCAGGGACTCGGTGTCCGCGCCGACCTCGCGCTGGTTCACCACCGAGCGCTTGTGCTGGAAGATGAACTCGATCGGGTCCTCGATGGTGAGGATGTGGCCCGGCATCAGCTCGTTGCGCAGGTCCAGCATGGCCGCCAGCGTGGTGCTCTTGCCCGAGCCGGTGGAGCCGGCCATCAGGACCAGGCCGCGGCGTTCGACGACCAGGTCGGCCAGCACCGCGGGCAGGTTCAGGGTGGACAGCGCCGGGATCACCGGCGGGATGAAGCGCACCACCACCGCGCAGGTGCCGCGCTGGCGCAGCGCGGAGATGCGGAAGTTGCCCAGGCCCTCGACCGCGTGGCCCATGTTCAGCTCGCCGGTGCGGTCGAACTCCACGAGCCGGTCGTGCGGCACGATCTCGGCGAGCAGCTTGCGCGGCGCATCCGGCGGCAGCACCTGCTGGTTGATCGGCACGCACTGGCCGTGGATGCGGATCTGGGCCGGCGCGTGCGCCGTGAGGTACACGTCGGAAGCCTGCTTGTCCGCCATGAGGCGGAGGATGCGTTCCATGGTGCTCATGTCAGGCTCCCGGGTGCGCCCGTGCGCGGTCTCAATCGCGCAGCAGGTCGTTCAGGCTGGTCTTGGCGCGGGTCTGGGCATCCACGCGCTTGACGATGATCGCGGCGTACAGGCTGTACTTGCCGCCGTCCTTGGGCAGGCTGCCGGAGATCACCACCGAGCCGGCCGGCACGCGGCCATAGCTCACCTCGCCGGTGGCGCGGTCGTAGATCGGGGTGCTCTGGCCGATGTACACGCCCATGGAGATCACCGAGTTCTCCTCGACGATCACGCCTTCCACGATCTCGGAGCGGGCGCCGATGAAGCAGTTGTCCTCGATGATGGTGGGGTTGGCTTGCAGCGGCTCGAGCACGCCGCCCAGGCCCACGCCGCCCGAGAGGTGGACGTTCTTGCCGACCTGCGCGCAGGAGCCGACGGTGGCCCAGGTGTCGACCATGGTGCCTTCGTCCACGTAGGCGCCGATGTTCACGTAGGAGGGCATCAGGATCGCGCCCTTGGCGATGTAGCTGCCGCGGCGGGCCACGGCGGGCGGCACCACGCGCACGCCGGTGGCGGCCATTTCCTCGGGGGTGAGGTGGGCGAACTTGGTCTGCACCTTGTCGTAGAAGCCCAGCTCGCCGGCCTTGATGACCTCGTTGTCCTTCAGGCGGAAGGACAGCAGCACCGCCTTCTTGATCCACTGGTGCACGGTCCACTGGCCCACGCCTTCACGGGTGGCCACGCGCAGCTTGCCGGTGTTCAGCTGGGCGATGACGTGTTCGACCGCGTCGGCCACTTCCTTCGGGGCGGACTTGGGGGACAGGCTGGCGCGGTTCTCCCACGCGGTGTCGATGATCTGTTGCAGTTGCTGGGTCATGGGGTTCACTCGGTTCTGGATGGGACGCGGTTTTTGACGAATTGCACGATGCGCTGGGCCGCCTCGAGGCATTCCGCGGTGTCGGCCACCAGGGCCATGCGGATGCGGCCGGCGCCGGGGTTGTGGCCCTGGGCCTCGCGGGCCAGGTAGCTGCCCGGCAGGACCGTGACATTGTATTGAGCGAGGAGGTCGCGGGCGAAGTCCTCGTCGCTGCCCTGCACGCCGGCCCACAGGTAGAAGCCGGCGTCGGGCAGGGCCACGTCGAGCACGCCGGACAGCAGGGGCGTGACCTCGGCGAATTTCCGGCGGTACATCGCGCGGTTGTCGACCACGTGGGCCTCGTCGTTCCAGGCGGCGACGCTGGCGGCCTGGACCATCGGGCTCATGGCGCTGCCGTGGTAGGTGCGATAGAGCAGGAACTGCTTGAGGATGGCGGCGTCGCCGGCCACGAAGCCGGAGCGCAGGCCCGGCACGTTGGAGCGCTTGGACAGGCTGGTGAAGGCCACCAGGCGCTCGAAGCCGGCGCGCCCGATCTTGGCCGCGGCCTCCAGGCCGCCCAGGGGCGGCTCCTCGCGGAAGTAGATCTCGGAGTAGCACTCGTCCGAGGCGATGATGAAGCCGTGGCGGTCGGACAGCTCGAACAGCTTGCGCCACTCCTCCAGCGGCATCACCGCGCCGGTGGGGTTGCCCGGCGAGCACACGTACAGCAGCTGGGTGCGGCGCCAGACCTCCTCGGGCACGCTGTCCCAGTCGACCGCGAAGTTGCGGGCCGGGTCGCTGGGCGCGTAGTACGGGGTGGCCCCGGCCAGCAGGGCCGCGCCCTCGTAGATCTGGTAGAACGGGTTCGGGCAGACCACCACCGCGTCCCGCGTCGGGTCGATCACGGTCTGGGCGAAGGCGAACAGCGCCTCGCGCGAGCCGTTCACCGGCAGCACCTGGGTGGCGGCGTCCAGCGCCAGGCCGTAGCGGCGCTCCAGCCAGCCGGCGCAGGCGGCGCGCAGGGCCGGGTCGCCCGCGGTGGGCGGGTAGGCGGCGAGGCCGGAGAAGGCGGCCGTCATGGCCTCCAGCACGAAGGGCGGGGTCGGGTGCTTGGGTTCACCGATGCCCAGGCTGATCGGGCGGTAAGAAGGATTCGGTACAACGCCCGCGAACAGTTTCCGCAGCCGCTCGAACGGGTAGGGCTGCAGCTTGGCCAACAGGGGATTCATGCCCGGGATTATCCCCGGAGCGCGGCGGTCGCTCGGGTAACATCAACGATCCCCCGCCCGCAGCCGCTGCCCGCGGGGTTCTGCTTTCAACACACAGGATTCCACGCGTGCGCCTGACGTCGATCAAGCTCTCGGGTTTCAAGTCGTTCGCCGAACCCACCAACTTCATGCTCCCCGGCCAGCTGGTGGGCGTGGTCGGGCCCAACGGTTGCGGCAAGTCCAACATCATGGACGCGGTACGCTGGGTGCTGGGCGAGTCCAAGGCCAGCGAGCTGCGCGGCGAGTCCATGCAGGACGTGATCTTCAACGGCACGACCCACCGCAAGCCCGCCTCGCGCTCCTCGGTGGAACTGGTGTTCGACAACGCCGACCACCGCGCCGGCGGCCAGTGGTCGCAGTTCGCCGAGATCGCCGTCAAGCGCGTGCTCACGCGCGACGGCACCAGCAGCTACTACATCAACAACCAGCCGGTGCGCCGCCGCGACGTGCAGGACGTGTTCCTGGGCACCGGCCTGGGCCCGCGCGCCTACGCCATCATCGGCCAGGGCACCATCAGCCGGATCATCGAGTCCAAGCCCGAGGAGCTGCGCCTGTTCCTCGAGGAGGCCGCCGGCGTCTCCAAGTACAAGGAGCGCCGCCGCGAGACCGAGAACCGGCTCTCCGACACCCGCGAGAACCTGACCCGGGTCGAGGACATCCTGCGCGAGCTGAACGCCAACCTCGACAAGCTGGAGAAGCAGGCCGAGGTGGCCCAGCGATACAACCGCCTGCAGGCCGACGCCACCCTCAAGCAGCACCAGCTGTGGTTCCTCAAGCGCGCCGAGGCCGAGGTCGACCAGGTGCGCCTCAAGCAGGAGGCCGACCAGGCGGTCAACGACCTCGAGTCCCGCGTCGCCGACCTGCGCCATGTGGAGGCCGAGCTGGAGACCATCCGCCAGGCCCATTACGCCGCCGGCGACCAGGTGAACCAGGCCCAGGGCGCGCTCTACGAGGCCAGCGCCGAGGTGGGCCGGCTGGAGGCCGAGATCCGCTTCGTGGTCGAGGGCCGCCAGCGCGCCGAGCAGCGCCTCGCGCAGCTGAAGGAGCAGGCCGCCCAGTGGGCCGCCCGCCGTGACGACGCCTCGGCCGAACTGGAGAACCTCGCCGGCCTGGGCGTGGAGGCCGAGGAGCAGGCCATGCTGCTGGCCGCCCAGGTCGAGGACCAGGCGACCCAGCTGCCCGAGCTGGAGGAGGCGCTGCGCCAGGCGCAGGCCAAGTCCACCGAGCAGCGCGGCAGCGTGGCCCAGGTCCAGCAGCAGATCCAGGTGCTGGCGGCGGACCAGCGCAATATCGAGGAGCAGTCGCGCCAGCTGAACCTGCGCCGCGAGCGCCTGGCGTCCGACCGCAATGCCCTGGCCGCGCCCGACGAGCAGCGCCTGGCCGGCCTGCAGGAGCAGCTGGCCGCGGCGCAGGAGGCCGCCGAGGCCAGCGACGCGCGCCTGCACGAGCTGCAGGAGCAGGTGCCGGCGCTCGACGAAGACCGCCGCCACCGCCAGGGCGAGCTGAACGCGCAGACGGCGCGCCAGTCCGACCTCTCGGCCCGCCTCGAGGCGCTCAAGGCGCTGCAGGAGAAGGTGCGCACCGACGGCAAGCTCCAGCCCTGGCTGGCGAAGCACGGCCTCGACGGCCTGCAGGGCCTGTGGAGCCGCATCCACATCGAGGCCGGCTGGGAGAACGCCCTGGAGGCCGCCCTGCGCGAGCGCCTGGCCTCGCTGGAGGTGTCGCGCCTGGAGATGGTCAAGGCCTTCGCCGCCGACGCGCCGCCCGCCAAGCTGGCCTTCTACACCCCGCCGGCGGCGGCCGCGCCCGAGGCGGCCGGCGCGCTGCCGCGCCTGGCCGACCTGCTGCGCCTGAACGACGCCGGCCAGAAGGCCCTGCTGGCCGACTGGCTGCAAGGCTGCTTCACCGCCGCCAGCTTCGAGGACGCCCTGGCCCAGCGCGAGCGGCTGCAGCCCGGCGAGGTGGTCTACACCGCCGCGGGCCATGCGGTGAGCCGCCACAGCGTGAGCTTCTTCGCCCAGGACTCCGAGCAGTCCGGCCTGCTGGCGCGCCAGCAGGAGATCGAGAACCTGGACAAGCAGCTGCGCGCCCAGACCCTGATCCTGGAGGAGGCCCGCGGCGCCCTGGTGCGCGCCGAGGCCGCGTACACCGACGCCTCGCAGCGTCTGGTCGGCGTGCGCCGCGAGGCCAGCGAGGCCCAGGCCCGCGCCCACGAGCTGCAGGTCGAGACGCTGCGCCTGTCGCAGCTCGCCGAGCAGACCCGCGCCCGCAGCCAGCAGATCGCCGGCGACCTCGCCGAGGTCGATGCCCTGCTCGAGGAACTGCAGGAGCGCCGCGTCACCGCCGAGGCCCGCTTCGAGGAGCTGGACATGCAGCTGGCCGACAGCCAGGAGCGCCATGCCCAGCTCGACGAGCGCGTCATCGAATGCGAGCGCAGGCTGGCCGAGGCCCGCGAGCAGCAGCGCAGCCTGGAGCGCCGGGCGCAGGAGGCGCAGTTCTCGCAGCGTGCGCTGGACGCCCGCCGCGCCGAGCTGCAGCGCGCCATCGAGACCGCCACGCAGCAGGCCACCAGCATCGCCGCCGAGGAGCAGCGCGCGCACGACGAGCTCTCCCGGCTGACCGATGCCGCCGCCCAGGCCGGCCTGCAGAACGCGCTGGACCTGAAGCTGGAGCGCGAGAAGGCGCTGGGCGCCAAGCGCAGCGAGTACGACGACCTCACCGCCAAGCTGCGCGCCAGCGACGAGCGCCGCCTCACGCTGGAGCGCGCCCTCGACCCGCTGCGCCAGCGCATCACCGACATGCAGCTCAAGGAGCAGGCCGCGCGCCTGGGCCTGGAGCAGTACGCCCAGCTGCTGGCCGATGCCCAGGCCGACCTCGAGGCCGTGCGCCAGTCGGTGGAAGCCGGCGGCGTGCGCCTGGCCGGCCTGCAGGGCGAGATCGACCGCCTGAACCGCGAGATCACCGCGCTGGGCGCGGTCAACCTCGCGGCGCTGGAGGAGCTGGCCTCGGCCCGCGAGCGCAAGCAGTTCCTGGATGCCCAGTCGGCCGACCTGAACGAGGCCATCACCACCCTGGAGGACGCGATCCGCAAGATCGACGGCGAGACCCGCGAGCTCCTGGGGGGCACCTTCAAGATCGTCAACGAGCACTTCAGCCGGATGTTCCCGGAGCTGTTCGGCGGCGGCAACGCCAAGCTCGTCATGACGGGCGAGGAGATCCTCGACGCCGGCGTGCAGGTGATGGCCCAGCCCCCGGGCAAGAAGAACCAGACCATCCACCTGCTCTCGGGCGGCGAGAAGGCGCTGACCGCCATCGCCCTGGTGTTCGCCATCTTCCAGCTGAACCCGGCGCCCTTCTGCCTGCTGGACGAGGTGGACGCGCCGCTGGACGACGCCAACACCGAGCGCTACGCCAAGCTGGTGGCGAGCATGTCCAAGGGCACGCAGTTCCTCTTCATCTCGCACAACAAGATCGCGATGGAAATGGCAGAACAACTCATTGGCGTGACCATGCAGGAGCAGGGCGTCTCGCGCATCGTGGCCGTCGACATGGAGTCGGCCGTCAGCATGGCGGAGGTGGCATGAGAGCGCTGCGCCGGGCCGCCCCGAGCCAGCTCGCGCCCCCTCGGGGGGCAGCGACGGACACAACGTGCCGAGCGTGGGGGCAAGCATGACCGAGTTCTCCATGGGCCTCGCGGTCCTCGGTGGCGCGACGCTGCTGGGGCTGGTCGGATGGAACGCCTGGAGCGCGCGCCGCAACACGCCGCGCCAGCCCGAGCAGGCTGCCGCGCCGCCGGTGGAGCCGACGATGGCGCCCGGCGCCGTCCCCGAGCCGACCGAGCCCTCCCTCGAGGAGGACACGCCCCTGGGCCCGGTGCCCGCGCCCGAGCGCAAGCCGGGGCTGGACGCGCTGATCGACGTCATCGCCCCGATCGGTCTGGACGAGGGCCAGGTGGTCTCCGGCGACGCCGCCATCGCCGCGTTGCCCCACACCCGCCGCGTGGGTAGCAAGCCCTTCGCCGTCGAGGGCCAGAACGAGCGCACCCGCGAGTGGGAGGCGCCGGTCGCCGGCCACCGCTACACCGCCTTCCAGGCCGGCGTGCAGCTCGCCAACCGCAACGGCGCGCTCAACGAGATCGAGTTCTCCGAATTCGTGGTCAAGGCCCAGGCCTTCGCCGACGCGGTGGGCGGCACGCCCGACTTCCCCGAGATGCGCGACGAGGTGGCCCGCGCCCGCGAGCTGGACCAGTTCGCCAGCGCCCACGACGCGCAACTGAGCCTGAGCCTGCGCGCCCGCCACGCGGCCTGGAGCCCGGGCTACGTGCACCAGCACGCCGCCCGCCTGGGCTTCGTCGCCGGCGTGATGCCGGGACGCATGGTGCTCGCCTCGCCGGTGCCCGGCGCGCCGCCGGTCCTGGTGCTGTCCTTCGACACCCAGGCCGCCCTGGCCGAGGACCCGACGCAGGCCGCCCTGCACGAGCTCACGCTGAGCATCGACGTGCCCCAGGTGCCGCGCAGCGAGCAGCCTTTCGTGCGCATGCGCGAGGCCGCTGCCGCCCTGGGCCAGTCGATGGAGGGCGTGCTCACCGACGACCGCGGCCACCCGATCCGCCCCGAGGCGCTGGACGCCATCGGCGCCGACCTGGAGGGCCTGTACGACACGCTCGACGCGCGCGACCTGTCCGCCGGCTCGCCCCAGGCCCGCCGGCTTTTCAGCTGAGGCTTCCCCTGACTTCCGACCTGTTCGACGACGCCCCCGAGGGCGTGCCCGTCGCCGCGCAGGAGCGCGCCGACGCCCTGCGCGAGCTGCTGCACCACCACGCCCACCGCTACTACGTGCTCGACGCGCCGGAGATCCCGGACGCCGAGTACGACCGCCTGTTCCAGGAGCTGCAGGCGCTGGAGGCGCAGTACCCCTCGCTGGCCGTGCCCGGCTCGCCCACGCAGCGCGTGGGGGGCAGGCCGCTGGAGGGCTTCGCCAAGGTGCGCCACCGCGTGCCGATGCTGTCCATCCGCACCGAGACCGACATCGAGGACACCGGTGCGATCAACTTCGACGCCCGCGTGCGCCGCGAGCTGGGGCTGTCCGAGGACGCGCCGCCGGTGGACTACGTCGCCGAGCTCAAGTTCGACGGCCTGGCGATCAACCTGCGCTACGAGCGCGGCGTGCTGGTGTGCGCCGCCACCCGCGGGGACGGCGAGGTCGGCGAGGACGTGACGCAGAACATCCGCACCATCGGCCAGGTGCCGCTGCGCCTGCCGGCGGGCGTGCCCGAGGTGCTGGAGGTGCGCGGCGAGGTCTACATGCGCCGCGACGACTTCGAGGCGCTCAACGAGAACCAGCGCGCGCGCATCGCCCAGGGCCACCGGCACGAGAAGACCTTCGTCAACCCGCGCAATGCCGCGGCCGGCGCGGTGCGCCAGCTCGATCCCGCGATCGCCCGGCAGCGGCCGCTGTCGTTCTTCACCTACGGCTGGGGCGAGGTGGTCGGCGCGCCGGACTGGCAGTCGCACCATGAGGTGCTGCAAAGCCTCAAGGCCTGGGGCTTCCCGGTCTGCGCCCGCGTGCAGCGCGCGCGCGGCGCCGCCGAGCTCGTCGCCTACCACCAGGCCGTGGGCCGCGACCGCGACCAGCTGCCCTTCGACATCGACGGCGTGGTCTACAAGGTCGACAGCCTGGCGCTGCAGAAGCAGCTGGGCTTCGTCACCCGCGAGCCGCGCTGGGCGGTGGCGCACAAGTTTCCCGCGCAGGAGATGGTCACCACGGTGGAGGCCATCGACGTGCAGGTCGGCCGCACCGGCAAGCTCACGCCGGTGGCCAAGCTCAAGCCGGTGTTCGTGGGCGGCGTGACGGTCACCAACGCCACCCTGCACAACGAGGACGAGGCCCGCCGCAAGGACGTACGCGTGGGCGACCAGGTCATCGTGCGCCGCGCCGGCGACGTGATCCCCGAGGTCGTCGCCGTCGTCCCCGAGCCGCGCACGCACGACCACCCGCCCTTCACCATGCCGCGCCAGTGCCCCGTGTGCGGCAGCGAGGCGGTGCGGGAGGAGGGCGAGGCCGACTACCGCTGCACCGGCGGCCTGTTCTGCGGGGCGCAGCGCAAGCAGGCGCTGCTGCACTTCGCGCAGCGCCGCGCCCTGGACATCGAGGGCCTGGGCGAGAAGCTGGTGGACCAGGTGGTCGACGCCGGCATCATCCGCACCCTGCCGGACCTGTACCGCCTGGGCCTGGCGAACCTGGTGGCGCTCGATCGCATGGGCGAGAAGTCCGCGCAGAACCTGCTGGAGGGGCTGGAGCAGTCGAAGTCGACCACGCTGCCCCGCTTCCTCTTCGGCCTGGGCATCCGCCACTGCGGCGAGGCCACCGCGCGCGACCTGGCCCGCCACTTCGGCACGCTGGACCGGATCATGGACGCCAGCGTCGACCAGCTGCTGCAGGTGCCCGATGTCGGCCCGGTGGTGGCCGAGAGCCTCCACACCTTCTTCGCCCAGCCCCACAACCGCGAGGTGGTGGAGCAGCTGCGCGCCTGCGGCGTGCACTGGCCCGAGGGCGAGCCCGCGCCGCAGGCCCAGCTGCCGCTGGCAGGCAAGACCGTCGTCCTCACCGGCACGCTGCCCACGCTCTCGCGTGACGAGGCCAAGGAGCTGCTCGAGGCCGCCGGCGCCAAGGTGGCCGGGTCGGTGAGCAAGAAGACGCACTGCGTGGTGGCGGGCGCCGAGGCCGGCAGCAAGCTGGACAAGGCGCGCGAGCTGGGCATCCCGGTTCTCGACGAGGACGGTTTGCGGGACCTGCTCAACAACGGAGGAATTCTGTAGGACGAGAACTAATTAGCTACCACCGGCACCCACGGCCCCGGATGGCTCTTCAGAATTTGAAGCCTCATCCATGTCCAACAAATCAGGGAGAAGCCAAATGGACACTACCGGTAGCACTGTCACGTCCCCAGCCACCGCCGCCGACGAGGCGGCATCCACCCCCGAGGCCCGCCAGGCCGCCGCGAGCGCAGCGGCCGAGGCCCTCATCCCGCCACCGGCCCGCGCCAAGCGCGGTTTCGCGGTGCTCAGTCCCGAAAAGAAGCGCGAGATCGCGAGCATGGGCGGCAAGGCCGCCCATGAACACGGCCGCGCCCACCGCTTCACCAGCGAGGAAGCCCGCGCCGCCGGCAAGAAGCGGCACCAGCTGCGCATGCTCGCCGCGGCCCAGGCCGCCGCGGCGGCCGCCAAGGACGGCGGCAAGACCTCCTGAGCGGCCCGCCCTGCGGCGCTCAGGCCGGGGCCTTCACCCCGGCCAGCAGCGTCCGCAGGGCCTCCAGGTCGGCCGGCTTGGTGAGGTGGTGGTCAAACCCCGAAGCCTGCGCCCGCGCCCGATCTTCCGACGCCCCCCAGCCCGTCAGGGCCACCAGCACCGGGGGGCGTTTTCCATGGGCCTGCTGCGTGCGCAAGGCACGCGCGACGGCATAGCCGTCCATTCCCGGCAGGCCGATGTCCAGCAGCACCACGTCCGGCGCCTCGCGGGCGACCGCGGCCAGGGCCTGCGGGCCGTCGCGGGCCACCACCACCGCGTGCCCGTCCAGGCGCAGCAGCAGGGCGAGGCTGTCGGCCGCATCCTCGCTGTCGTCGACCACCAGGATCCGCAGGGGCGCCGGCGCGGGGCCGGCCGGTGGGGCGCCGTCCGCCCCTTCCGCCCCTTCCGCCCGGGGCGCTCCGGCGGCTGCCGGCGGCTCCACCAGGGGCAGGCGGACGGTGAAGCTGCTGCCCTGGCCCCGACCCGCGCTGGCCGCGGTGACCCGCCCGCCGTGCAGGCTCACCAGCGCATGGACCAGCGCCAGCCCGATGCCCAGGCCGGCGCGCGGCGCGTCGCGCTGGGCGCCGCCGGCAGGCAGCTGCGCGAACATGCGGAAGATGCGAGGCAGGGCCTCGGGCGGGATGCCGATGCCGTCGTCCCGGACCTGCACCACCGCCAGTCCCGGCTCTTCCCAGGCGCGCAGGCCGATATGCCCGCCGCGCGGGGTGTAGCGCGCCGCGTTGTTCAGGAGGTTCGACAGCACCTGGCACAGGCGGGTGTCGTCGCCGTCGACCCACAGCGGCGCGTCGGGCAGGTCCAGCTCGAAGGCATGCCCGGCATCGCGGATCTGCGGCTCGCTGATCTCGGTGGCGTGCTGGATCGCGTCGCGCAGGTCCACGCGCTGGCGCCGCAGGGCCAGCTTGCCGGCGCGCAGGCGGGACATGTCCAGCAGGTCCTCGACCAGTCGGCTCAGGTGCGTGACCTGCCGGTCCATCATCGCCAGGGTGCGCCCCCGCGTGTGCGGGTCGCCGGTGTGCCGCAGGACATGCAGGCCGTTGCGCAGCGGCGCCAGCGGGTTGCGCAGCTCGTGGGCCAGGGTGGCCAGGAACTCGGTGTCGGGCGGGCGGCCCGGCGGGGGCGCGCCCGCGGGGCCGGGCGGGGCGGCGGGAGGCGGGGGCGGCGTCGGGGGCGGCTGCGCCATGGGGGCGTCCCGGGTGGGGTGCGGCCAGTGTAGTGGCGCGCACCGCCGGCCCCGGGCCCGGCGTTCCCGGCCGTGGGCTTTGTTTCGTGACTTGGCTCCGGTAACCCTGCGGCCGCGGAGGCCGCCCCGCGCCCCGGGCCAGGCGATCAGCCGGTCAGGCCGTGAGCCAGCGCGCCAGCTGCACGTACAGCGGGATGCCCACCAGCAGGTTGAACGGGAAGGTGATGGCCAGCGCCGCGGTGATCGAGAGCGCCGAGTTGGCCTCGCTGACCGCGATGCGCATGGCGGTGGGCGCCGCGATGTAGCTGGCGCTGGCGGCCAGCGTCGCCAGCAGGGCCACGCCGCCCGGGGTCAGGTCCAGCAGCAGGCCGGTGCCGGCGCCTGCCAGCGCCAGCGCCGGGGGCGCCAGCAGGGCGAAGCCCACCAGCCGCAGGCCGTAGCGGCGGATCTCGGGCAGGCGCTCGCCCACCACCAGGCCCAGCTCCAGCAGGAACAGCGCCAGCACGCCCTTGAAGGGATCGATGAAGACGGCCTGCATCGCCGCCATGCCGCTGTCGCCCGCGGCCGCGCCGATCAGCAGGCCGCCCACCAGCAGCAGGACCGACTTGCCGAGGAACACGTCATGCCCGAGCTGCGCCCAGGGCGTCGTTTCGCTGCCCTGGCGGGGCCAGCGGGCCAGGAAGATGGCGGTGACCAGGCCGGGGGCCTCCATCAGCGCGACCCACAGGGCGGCGTGCGGCTCGAGCGCGAGCCCGGACTTCTGCACATAGGCCGCGGAGACCGCGAAGGTCACCACGCTCACCGAGCCGTAGTGGCCGGCCAGCGAGGCGCTGTCGGCGCGGTTGAAGCCCAGCCCGCGCAGCACCGGCACCAGGATGAAGGGAATGGCCGCGCCCAGGGCCAGGCAGCCGGCCACCTCGGGCAGCAGCTCGCCCAGGGGCTGGCGGCTCAGTTCAACGCCGCCCTTGAGGCCGATGGCCAGCAGCAGGTAGAAGGACAGGATGTCGTACAGCCCGTCGGGCAGTTTCAGGTCGCTGCGCACCAGGCGTGCAAGCAGGCCGAGAAGGAAGAAGAGGACGATGGGGTCGGCCATGGGGGCTCAGGCTCCAGGGGATCGGGATTCAGGCAAAAAAGCGCCGAATTGTCGCCGAATCCGTAATAACCCGAGTTCTGAGGCTCAGCCGGCCACCTGCGGCCGCCACCAGCGCGGCAGCATGGCGCGCACTTCGGGGCGGCAGAAGCGGTCGTCGATCAGCCAGACCACGCCGCGGTCCTCCCGGGTGCGGATCACGCGGCCGGCGGCCTGCACCACCTTGCGCAGGCCCGGGTAGAGGTAGGCGTAGTCGAAGCCCTGGCCGAAGGCGGCCTGCAGGCGGCCCCGCAGCAGCTCGTTCACCGGATTGACCTGGGGCAGGCCGAGGGTGGCGACGAAGGCGCCCACCAGCCGGTCGCCGGGCAGGTCGATGCCCTCGCCGAAGCTGCCGCCCAGGACCGCGAAGCCCACGCCGCGCCCGCCGGGCTCGAAGCGGGCGACGAACTCGCGCCGCGCCTCCTCGCGCATTCCGGCCGACTGCTGCCACTGCGGCACCCCGGGGTGGTCCTGCGCGAGGCGGGCCGCCACCGCGCCCAGGTACTCGTAGCTGCTGAAGAAGGCCAGGTAGTTGCCCGGGCGCTCGGCGTACTGGCGCGCGATGAGGTCGGCGATCGGGCCGACCGAGCGGGCCCGGTCGGCCCAGCGGGTGGAGATGCGCGGCGCCAGGCGCACCTCGAGCTGGTGGGCCTCGAAGGGCGAGTCCACCTCGACCCACACCGTGTCGGCGGGCAGGCCCAGCGTGTCGCGGCAGAACGCCGGCGGGCCGAGGGTGGCGGAGAACAGCACCGTGGCATGGGCGGCGGCGAAGCGCGGCGCCAGGTGCGGCGCGGGCAGGAGGTTGCGGATGCACAGCACGGTGGCGGGCTTGCCGCGGCCGATCCCGCCTCCGGCCGCGCGTGTGATGTCGAACACCGAGTGCGGCCCGAAGGTCTCGGCCAGCCGGGTGAAGGCCAGGGCATCGAAGAGGAACTGCTGCAGGTCGGCGGCGGCGGCATCCGGCGCGCCGGGAGGCGTCTCGGCCAGGTGGTCCGAGATCGCCGCTGCGGCCAGCTGCAGGGCCTTCACCAGGCGATCGGGCAGCGCGTCGCTGGCGACGTAGTCGCAGGCCTGGTCGCGGACCGCCTCGCGCCAGGCGCGGGCCAGCTTGTCCAGCGGCTTGGCCAGGGCCGCCGGGGCCCGCTTGCGCAGGCCCCGCAGCTGCAGCTCGTGCAGCGTGGCGGTGTACATGCCGCGCGCCCGCTCGAGGAGGTTGTGGGCTTCGTCCACCAGCACCGCCACCCGCCACGCCTGGTCCTGCGCCAGCGCGTGGAGCAGGGCGCTGGTGTCGTAGACGTAGTGGTAGTCGCCCACCACCACGTCGGCCCAGCGGGCCAGCTCGTGCGAGAGCCAGTAGGGACAGACCGCGTGCGCGCGGGCGACCTCGCGCAGCGTGGCCTGGTCGGCGGTGCCGGCCGCGAGCGCCTGGGCGCGGGCGGCCGGCAGGCGGTCGTAGAAGCCCTGGGCCAGCGGGCAGGACTCGCCGTGGCAGGCCTTGTCCGGGTGCTCGCAGGCCTTCTCGCGGGCGGTGAGTTCCAGTACCCGCAGCGGCAGGCCCTGGGGCGTGCGCAGGCGGGCCAGGGCGTCGAGCGCGAGCTGGCGGCCCGGGGTCTTGGCGGCGAGGAAGAAGACGCGGTCCAGCCCCTGGGCCGGCAGCGCCCGCAGCAGGGGGAACAGGGTGCCGACGGTCTTGCCGATGCCGGTGGGGGCCTGCGCCATCAGGCTGCGGCCCTGGCGCGCCGCGCGCCACACGGCCTCGGCGAGCTCGCGCTGGCCGGGGCGGAACGCGGCGTGGGGAAAGGGCAATTGCGCGAGCGCGGCGTCGCGGGCGGCGCGGTGGGCAGCCTCCTGGCGGGCCCACGCGACATAGGCCCGGCACTGGGCCTCGAAGAAGGCGCGCAGCGAGGCGGCGTCGTGGGCCTCCTCGATCACCGTTTCCTCGCCGCTGCCCAGGTCCAGGTAGACCAGGGCCAGGGTGAGGGCGGGCAGGCCGCGGGCCTCGCAGAGCATCGCGCCGTAGACCCTGGCCTGGGCCCAGTGCAGGGCGCGGTGGTTGGCGGGCTGGCGGGCGAGGTCGCCGCGGTGGGTCTTGACCTCCTCGAGGCGCCCGGCCACCGGGTCGAAGCCGTCCGCGCGGCCGCGGACCCGCAGCGGGCCCCAGTCGGACTGCAGCGGGATCTCGGCCTGGTAGCTCGCCGGCCGGCGGCCCGCGACCAGTTGGTGGCCCAGGAGGCCCTGGAGCCCGGTGGGCGAGGGGGTGAAGCGCAGGTCCAGGTCCCCCGCGCGGGCGGTGAAGCCGCACAGGGTCCGCACGGCCACGGTCAGGCCGGGCTCGGCGGCGGGTGCGGCGGCGGGTTCAGGTGCAGGCGGGAGCAGGGCGGCCATGGACCCCCCGATGCTAGGGTGTCCCGGACGGGCCCGCCCGTCCCAGGCCTCAGGCCTCGCGCGCGGGCAGCACGGTGCCGGTGCAGTCGCCGAAGCCGATGCGCGCGGCGCCGGGCTTCTCGCACCAGCCGCGCAGGGTCACGGCGTCGCCGTCCTCCAGCCAGGTGCGGGTCTCGCCGCCGGGCAGCTGCAGCGGCTGCTTGCCGCCCACCGTCAGCTCGATCAGCGCCGCGGCCTGGTCCAGCGTCGGGCCCGACAGCGTGCCGGTGCCGAACAGGTCACCCGGCTGCAGGTTGCAGCCGCCCACCGTGTGGTGGGCCACCATCTGGGCCACCGTCCAATAGGCATGGCGGTAGCTGGTGCGGCAGATGCTCGCGCCGGCGTCGCCCTGTGCGCGCATGCGCGGAGTCTGCAGCAGCACCTGCAGCTGGATGTCCAGCGCGCCCTGGGCGCGGTTGGCCTCGCTGTCCAGGTACGGCAGCGGCTGCGGGTCGCCCTCGGGCCGCGTGAACGGCACGCGGAACGGCGCCAGTGCCGCCATCGTCACCACCCACGGCGAGATCGTGCTGCCGAAGTTCTTGGACAGGAACGGGCCGAGCGGCTGGTACTCCCAGCCCTGGATGTCGCGCGCCGACCAGTCGTTGAACAGGCACATGCCGAACACATGGTCCTCGGCCTGCTGCATGGGGATGGCCTCGCCCTTGGCATTGCCCGGGCCGATGAACACGCCCATCTCCAGCTCGATGTCCAGCCGCTTGCACGGGCCGAACACCGGCGCGCTCGCGCCCGGCGGCATCGTCTGGCCCACCGGCCGGTGGAAGGACTCGCCGGAGATGCCGATGCTCGAGGCCCGCCCGTGGTAGCCGATGGGCACCCACTTGTAATTGGGCAGCAGCGGCTGGTCCGGCCGGAACTGGCGGCCGATGTTGGTGGCGTGGTGGACCGAGGTGTAGAAGTCGGTGTAGTCGCCGATGCGCGCGGGCACGTCGTAGGCCACGTCCTTTTGCGGCACCAGGCAGGCGGCCAGGGCGGCCTGCTGCGGCGCGCCCTCGCGCAGCGCCCGCGACAGCGCCAGGCGCAATGCGCCCCAGGCCCGCGGGCCCAGCGCCATCAGGGCGTTGAGCTTGTCCTGCGCGCCGGCCTGCGCCGCCTCGCCGGCCGGGCCGGTGAACACGCCCGCCTTCGCCACGGCGGCCAGGTCGACGATCGCATCGCCGATGGCCACGCCGCCGCGCCAGGGCTCGCCGGCGCGGCGGAACACCGCAAAAGGCAGGTTCTGGATCGGGAAGTCGCCGCCAGGCGCATTCGCGCTGGCCACCCAGCTGCGCAGCGCCGGGTCGTGGGTCTCGTTCAACAGGCTCATGGGACTGCCGGCTCCCTCAGGCGTGCGAGCCATCATGCATCCACGCGGCGTGCTTGGGCGCGCGCTTGGTGCGGCTCCACTCCTCGAGCATCTCGCGCTTGCACGCGTCCAGCTTTTGCAGCATCTCGGGCGTGCCCACGTCGGCCGCCAGCTCCAGGCGGTGGCCGTTGGGGTCGAAGAAGTAGATGCTCTTGAAGATCGTGTGGTTGGTCGGGCCGAGCACCTCGATGCCCGCGGCCTCCAGCCTGGCCTTGGTGGCCAGCAGCGTCTCCAGGCTGTCGACCTTCAGCGCCAGGTGCTGCACCCACGCCGGGGTGTTGGGGTCGCGGCCCATCTCCGGCTGGCCCGGCAGCTCGAAGAACGCCAGGATGTTGCCGTTGCCCGCATCCAGGAAGATGTGCATGTACGGGTCGGGCTGCTTGGTCGAGGGCACCTCGTTCTCGGCGATCGCCAGCACGAAGTTCATGCCCAGGTGCTTCTCGTACCACTCCACCGTCTCCTTGGCGTCCTTGCAGCGGTAGGCCACGTGGTGGATCTTCTGGATCAACATGTCTATCTCCTTCTCCTTGGAAAAAATCAGAGGGCCAGGACGATGGCCTGGCCGGCGGCCCGCGAGCAGCAGGCCAGCAAGCGGTCGTTGGCGGCGCGCTCGGACTTGGTGAGCACCTTGTCGCGGTGGTCCACCGCGCCCTCGACGACGCCCACCTCGCAGGTGCCGCACAGGCCCTCGCCGCAGTCGCAGGGCACGTCGAAGCCGGCGGCCTGCAGGGCCTGCAGCAGGGTCTGGTCGGCGCGCACCGCGACCTCGACGCCCGAGTCCTTCAGCGTGGCGGTGAAGGCGTGCTCCCTGGCCGGGTCCAGCGCCGAGCCCTCGGCGTGGAAATGCTCGAAGCGCAGCACGCCCTCGGGCCAGGCCTCGCTCATCGCCTCGAGCTCGGTGATCAGCCGGTCGGGCCCGCAGGCGTAGACCCGGGTGCCGGCGTCGACCTGCGCGAGGATCGCGGGCAGCGCCATGCGCCGGCCATCGGCCTTGAGGTAGAGCGTGAGGCGGTCCGCATGGTCCTGCTCCAGGCGGGACAGCAGCGCCATCCGGTCGCGGGAGCGGCCGGCGTAGTGGATCTCGTAGGGCTTGCCCAGGCGCTTGAGGCGGTCGGCCATGGCGAGCATGGGCGTGATGCCGATGCCGCCGGCGATGAGCACGAAGCGGCTGCCGGTCTCGTCCAGGCGGAACAGGTTCTTGGGGCCGGCGAGCTGCAGCGTGTCGCCGGGCGCGAGCGCGTCGCAGAAATGGCGCGAGCCGCCGCGTCCGCCTTCCTCGCGCTGGATCACCACCTGCAGCGTGCCGCGCGCATCCGCCGGCCCGCACAGGGAGTACTTGCGGCGGAAGCCGCCGGCGATCAGGTCGGCATGGGCGCCGGCGGTCCAGGCGGGCAGGGCGGCGCCGGCCGGGTCGGCGAGCACCAGGCGGACCAGGTCCTCGCCCTCGCGGTGCCTCTCGCGCACGACCACCGTGCGGGTGATGGTGTCCTTGGCCGGCGGGCCGATGTAGAAGGCGCTGGGCGCCTTCATCGCGGCCGGGTCGGCGCGCTCGGGGTTCTTCGCCGGGTCCCACTCCACCCACAGCGAGGCGGGGCCGCGGAACGAGGTGTTCGGCAGGAAGTCGGGCGCCTGGCCCTCGACCAGGCGCATGTGCGGCAGGCGCCGGGCGAACTCCTCGAGGAACACGCGCATCTGCATGCGGCCGATGTTCTTGCCCATGCACTGGTGGGCGCCGTAGCCGAAGGTGAGGTGTTCGACCGCGCTCTCGCGGTAGACGTCCACCTCGTCGGGATTCTCGAAGTGGCGCGGGTCGAAGTTGGCCGAGGCCTGCACGATCAGCAGCTTGCCGCCCTTGGGGATGGCGACGCCGCCGACGGTGGCATCGGCGGTGGCGACGCGGCGCCACGCGATGATGGAGCCGGCCACGCGCAGGCACTCCTCGACGGCGTTGGGGATCAGCGCCGGGTTGGCGCAGATGTCCTCCCAGGCCTGGCGGTGCGACAGCAGCGTCATGAACGCGTTGGCCGTGGCGTTGGAGGTGGTCTCGTGGGCCGCGGCCAGGATCGCCATCATCATCGAGCGCAGGTAGGACAGGGTGACGATGCCCGGGTGCTTGCGGTACTGGCGGATGGTCTCGTACATCCAGCCTTCGCCGTCGGGCTGGGCCATCATCCCGTCGAGGATGCCCTGCGCGGTCTGCCAGAAGCGGCCGACGTTGTGCGCGATCTCCAGCTGCTCCTGCGGCGTGGGGCGGCCCCAGGTGTTCAGCGTGTGGGCCACCGCGAACTGCCGCAGCTGCTCGGCGCCGTCGTCGGGCACGCCCAGGAACTTCAGCGCGATGTTCAGCGGGATCTCGTAGAACATCTCGCCCACCAGGTCGGCGCGGCCGTTGTCGATGAAGCGGTCCATGTACTGGCGCGCCAGGGCCCGCACCATGGGCTCGTAGCCCACCAGGCGCTCGGGCAGGAAGGCGTCCATCAGCAGGCGGCGGCGCTCCATGTGGTCCGGCTCGTCCTCGTTGACCATGGTGCGGTTCATCGCGAAGCCGTAGGACTGCAGGATCTCCATCACCTGCGGCGTGGCCGGCGTGATCTTCTCCAGCGCGATGGCCGGGGAGAACAGCAGGTTGTCGCGGAACACCGCCTTCACGTCCTCGTAGCGCGTCACCACCCAGTAGCCCAGTTGCGGGCTCCAGAACACCGGCTCCTGCTCGCGCGCCCAGCGCAGGTACTCGCCCGGCGCCTGCATGTAGGCCGGCTCGAACGGGTTGAAGGCGGCTGCGTTCGCGCTCACCGGGCAGCCATTGGGGGCGGCCAGGCCGGCGAGGGCCTGGTGGTCGACGGGGCAGCGGCCGGTGGCCGGGGCGGGAATGGCGTTCATGCGAGGGGGGCGGCGCGGAAAGTGCGGAATACTATTACGCAATGCGTAAATGATCAAGTGAGGCCCTGCACGGTCGCAGGGCGACCGTCAACGCGCCTCGAAGCCCATCGCGGCGCTGATCTCCGCCGCCTCGCGCATGACCAGGGGACAGATCCGGCCGTCGGGGCGGGCATCGAAGCCGTTGCTGGCGCCCAGCGCCGCGATCACGGCGCAGACCTGGCCGCGGGCGTCGAAGATCGGCGCGGCGACCGCGCTGATGCCCGGCAGCATGGTGTCGTTGACGATGGCGCAGCCGCGCTGGCGGATCGCGCGGCGCAGCGGGGCGATCGGGTCGCGCGCGTCCAGGTGGGAGCGCTGCTCGGGCGTGCCGGTGGCGTACTCCGACTCGGCCTTGGCCTGCATGTCGGCGTCGTCCCGGAAGGCCAGGAAGACCTGGCCAGTGGCCGACCACAGGACGGGCAGGACCGAGCCGGCGCGCATGTTGACCGTCACGGGTAGCGAGGGTTCCTCGATGCGCAGCACGGTCGGTCCCAGGTTGCCGAGCACCGCGATGAAGCTGGTGACCTGCAGGGACTCGCGCAGCCGCAGCAGGGCGCCTTCGCCCATGCGCACCGGGTCGCACTGGCGCAGGGCGGCCAGGCCGATGCGGATGCACTCCGGCCCGAGGTGGTACTGCTGCGTGGCCGGGTTCTGGGCCACCAGCCCCTCCTGGCTGAGGCTGGAGAGGTAGCGGTGGACCTTGGAGGCGCTTTCCTCCACGTCCTGCGCGATGGCGGTGAGGCTGGCCGCCCCGCCCAGCCGGGCGAGGGACTTGAGGATGACCATGCCGGTCTCGGCGGATTGGACCCGCTGGCGGCGGTCGGCGGCGGGCGTCGGGGGCGTGGTTCGCATGGGTACTGGGAGAGATCCGGTGTGGCTTTATTTACGCTATGCGTAATATGATTGCGAATTCTGCCTGTTCGGCCTTTCCCTGTCCTCCCCTGTTTCCAGGAGTCCTCCGATGCTGAATCGTCGCCACGCCGCCGGCCTGATCGCTGCGCTCGCCGTTGCCGCTGCCGCCCTGCCTGCCCATGCCCAGAACTACCCGGCCAAGCCGATCCGCTGGGTCGTGCCCTATCCGGCGGGTGGCGGCTCGGACTTCCTGGCGCGCACCATCGGCCAGCAGCTGTCGGCGCAGGTCGGCCAGTCCGTGCTGGTGGACAACAAGCCGGGCGGCAACACCGCCATCGCCGCCTCCGAGGTGGCGCGCTCGGCGGCCGACGGCTACACCGTCATGTCGGCCGACAACGGCACCATGGTGTTCAACCCGGCGCTGTACGCCAAGCTCTCGTACGACCCCGAGAAGGACCTGGTGCCGGTCACCCTGATGGGCCGCTTCCCGATGATCCTGGTGGTCGGCCCCAGCTCGGACGCGAAGGACGCCCGCGACTTCATCGCCAAGGCCAAGGCCGCCCCGGGCCGCATCAACTACGGTTCCGCCGGTGCGGGCAGCCCGCACCACCTGGCGATGGAGCTGCTCAAGGTCAATGCCGGCCTGCACATGGTCCACATCCCGTACCGCGGCGCCGCCCCGGCGCTGACGGACCTGGCCGGCGGCCAGGTCGGCGCGATGATGGTGGACCTGGCCGCCGGCGCCGGCTTCATCAAGGGCGGCAAGGTGCGCCCCCTGGCCGTGGCCAACGCCACGCGCCTGGCGCAGTTGCCCGATGTCCCGACCTTCGCCGAGCTCGGCTTCAAGGGCGTGGAAGCCGCGGCGCAGGTCGGCGTGGTGGCCCCCGCCGGCACCCCGGCCGACGTGGTGGGCGCGCTGCAGAGGCAGGTCGCGGCGGCGATCCAGCAGCCTGCCGTGCGCCAGAAGCTGGTGGACTTCGGCATCGAGCCGGTGGGCAGCACGCCGCAGCAGTACGCCGACCTCAATCGCGCCGAGGCGCGCCGCTGGCACAAGCTGATTCGCGACCAGAAGATCTCGCTGGACTGAGCGGACCGAGCGGGCTGAGCGGTCCCGGGACCGGGCCGGCCCGGCCGCTTCAGCCCGGCGCGGCCGGCCTGCGCGCGGCGCTCAGGCCTGTCCCTGCGCCTCGGCGGGCATCCGCGGCTGGCGCGCCAGCCCGGTGATGGCGTAGCCCTTTTCCCGCAGCTGCGGCCCCGGCGCGTCGATGCCGTACTCCTCGAACGCGGGCGCGTCCTCGTCCAGCTCGCGGGCACGGGCCTGCTGCTGCCACTCGGTGCTGGTGGCCTCGGGTGGGATCGGCCGCCCCGCGGGCACGGCCAGGTAGGAAACGCGTTGGCCGGCCTCGGGCCGGCAGTAGATGTCCAGTTGCATGGGGGTCTCCTTGCCGGCAGCGGCCGCAGCCGGCCGGTCGCCGTCCATTGGGCCACCGCCGGGCGCGGCCCGGGGCAACCGGCGGTGTGCTTTGCAAAGGGCGTCGAATGCGGCTGTGTCCGACAGCGGCCGCGCGGGGGGCGGACTAGGTTGAACTGGGGCACCGACCCCAGAGGAGTCCATTGCCATGCAGAACGTCGTCGCCACCTTCGACCACCTCTCCAACGCGCGCCTGGCCACGGAGCGCCTCGTCGAGGCCGGCATCCCGCGCGACCAGATCCACTTCCAGCCCGAGCCGGGCGCCGCCTTCCGGGCCCATGCCGGGCCGTCGCAGCCGCGGCCCGGCAAGCCGGGCTACCGCGAGCAGGGAGTGTTCGAGTCCATCGGCAGCTTCTTCGCCAACCTGTTCGAGAGCCACACGGACGAGTCCGGCATCTATGCCGAGGCCTTGCGCCGGGGGACCTGCCTGCTGCTGGTGCAGGCGCGCGATGCCGACGAGGCCCGCCACGCGGTCGACGTGATGGAGCACGCGGGCGCCGTGAGTCTGGAGGACCGCGTCGGCCAGTGGCGGCTGGAAGGCTGGGAGCGTCCGGGCCAGCAGGGCTCGCAGGGCGCGCAGCGTGCCTGATGCCTGATGCCTCGCGCCGGGCGGCCGCGCCGGGCTCGGGGCGTGCCGCGCTTAGGGATTTGGCCTAAGCCGGCCGCGCCAGTGCCCTAGGCGCGGAAGGCGCCGCCCGTGGTCTGATCCGGCGGACCATGGACGATGCCGTCGAATCCGCGTTCCCCGAGACCGTGCCGCCGCGAATGCCGCGGCTGCTGGTCGTGGACGACACGCCCGACAGCCTGTACCTCATGGCCCGCCTCTTCGAGGGCCGCTTCGAGGTGCTGCAGGCCGGCAGCGGCCGTGAGGCCCTGGCCCTGGCCGCCTCCGCGCCCGACCTGGACCTGGTGCTGCTGGACATCGTCATGCCGGACATGGACGGCTACGAGGTCCTGCGCCGGCTGCGCCAGCAGCCCGCCACCGCCGGCATCCCCGTCGCCTTCCTCACCAGCCTGGACGGCGAGGACCAGCAGCGCCTGGGCCGCGACCTGGGCGCGGTGGACTACCTGACCAAGCCGGTCGACCCGCTGGAAGTGGTGCGCCGCGTCGAGGGCCATGCCCGCGAGGTGCGCCAGGCCCGGCACCTGGAGGCCCTGGGCGAGCGGCTGTCGCGGCACCTGTCGCCCACGGCCTGGCACCAGTTGTTCCATGGCGCGGGCGCGGCCACCATCGGCTTCAGCTGCCAGGCCGCCACGCTGCTGGTGGTCGACGCCGCGCCGCTCAATGGCGAGGCCGCGGCGCGCCAGGCCTTCCTCGACGGCCTCGCCGACCTCGCCGCCGCCGGCGGCGGCGCGCTGGATGCCTATGGCCGCACCGAGGCCGCCCTGCTGTTCGACCACCCGCTCGCCGCCCTGCGCACCGCGCTGGCTTTGCAGGCCCGCCCCGAGGGCCGCGAGGCTCGGCTGGGGCTGCACCATGCCCCCTGCGTGGTGGCCCGCTTCCGCGGCCTGGGCGCCTGGGAGCGCACCCTCCTGGGCGGCGAGGCCCGGCAGGCGCGCGTGGCCACCGCGGGCGCGGGCCCGGGCGTGCTGGTGCTGTCCGCGCCGGCCTACGCCCTCCTGCGCGACGAGATCCAGGCCCGGCCCGATGCCGGCCTGCTGACCGGGAAATTCCTGGGCGACGGCCTGGCGCAAGCCTGGCTGGCGCCCGTCCCGCCGGCCGGGCCTGGGGCCCGGCCCCGCTGGCGCGACACCGCGGCCGGCCTGCCTGCCGCCGTCACACCCTAGGAGACCCGCCCGATGCCTTCCGCTGCCGACAACGCCCTGGCGCCCGAGAACCTGCTCACGTGGCGGCTGCACCGCCTGGGCAAGCTGACCGAGAAGGACACCGGCGATGCCCTGGCCGACGCCCTGGACCTGCCGCATGGCGAGGCGCGCTGCCTGGCCGCCGTGGGGCGGTTCGCGCCGCTGTCGGTGGTCGAACTGGCCCGGCATGCCAACCTGCACAAGGGACCCGCCAGCCGCGCCGCCCAGTCCCTGAGCGAGCGCGGGCTGGTGCGCAAGGCCGCCTGCCGGGACGATGCCCGCGGCGTCGTCCTCACGCTCACCGGCGCCGGGCGCCGCACCTGGAGCCGCGTCGTGCGCGTGCTCGCGCAGCGCAACGAGGATGTCTTCGGCTGCCTCAGCGCCGCCGAGCGCCGCCAGCTCGGCGCCCTCGTCGACAGGCTGATCGCCAACTCGCAGTCCGCGCGCTGAGGCGGTTGCGTGCCGGTCGCGGCGCGTGACATCATCGCGGCCCGACCGGCAAGAAAGGTGCAGCCATGATCTCCTCTCGCGTTGTGACTCGTTCCCTCCTCGTGGCCGCCGCTGCGGCGTCGGCCCTGGGCCTGGCGGCCTGCGCCGGCCACACCATGGGCCACCACCATGGCCACGCGGCGGGCCAGCCCGGTTACGGCGGCGGGATGCACCGGGCCATGGGCGCGCAGGCGGTGATGCTCACCGCCTCCCTCAGCGGCGCCCAGGAAGTGCCGCCGAACACCCGCCCGGGCACCGGCACGGCCGAAGTGCGCTTCGACAAGGACACCCGGGTGCTGACCTACAAGGTGACCTACAGCGGCCTGTCCGGGCCGGTGATCGGCGCCCACATCCACGGTCCGGCCGGCCCCGGCGCCAACGCCCCGGTGGTGGTGCCGTTCTCGCCCGCCGCCGACGGCTCCCTCAGCGGCACCGCCACCCTCAACCCCACCCAGGCCGGCGACCTGCTCGCCGGGCTCTACTACGTGAACCTGCACACCGCGGCCCACCCGCCCGGCGAAATTCGCGGCCAGCTGCGGCTGGCGCCCTGACGCCGGCCCCAGGCGCCGTGGGGGCAGGGGCCCGCCGGTAAAATCACGGGTCCGCCGCGCCGCTTGCGCGCGCCGGACCCCACCTCCCCCCGAATGAACGCCCCTCTCGACGTCTCCCTGTTCCCGCGCGCCGCCAAGCCGATCACCAGCTACCGCAAGTACTGGGCGGCGCGCTTCGGCACGGCCCCCTTCCTGCCGATGTCCCGGGAGGAGATGACCCAGCTGGGCTGGGACAGCTGCGACATCATCCTCGTCACCGGCGATGCCTACGTGGACCACCCCAGCTTCGGCATGGCGGTGATCGGCCGCACGCTGGAGGCGCAGGGCTTCCGCGTGGGCATCATCGCCCAGCCCGACTGGCAAAGCGCCGACCCGTTCAAGGTCCTGGGCAAGCCCAACCTGTTCTTCGGGGTGACCGCGGGCAACATGGATTCCATGATCAACCGGTACACCGCCGACCGGAAGATCCGCAGCGACGACGCCTACACCCCCGGCGACGTCGGCGGCAAGCGCCCCGACCGCGCCGCCGTCGTCTACTCGCAGCGGTGCCGCGAGGCCTGGAACGACGTGCCCATCGTGGTCGGCGGCATCGAGGGCAGCCTGCGCCGCATCGCCCACTACGACTACTGGCAGGACAAGGTGCGCCGCTCCATCGTGGTGGACGCCAAGTGCGACCTGCTGCTGTTCGGGAACGCCGAGCGCGCCATCGTCGAGGTCGCCCACCGCCTGGCCGCGCGCGAGCCGGTCTCGCAGATCACCGACGTGCGCGGCACCGCCTTCGTGCGCCGGGAGACGCCCGAGGGCTGGTTCGAGATCGACTCCACCGAAGTGGATCAGCCCGGCCGCGTCGACGAGCACATCAACCCCTATATGACCATTGCCGACCAGGCGAAGTCGCAGGGCAAGTCGTGCGCGAAGGAGGAGGGCGGCGACCCGCAGGGCGCCGGCGTGCAGCCCCTGACCTTCGTGGCGAACCCCGCCCTCGCGGGCAAGCACCGCCTGCCGCCGCGCGATCGCACGGTGATCCGGCTGCCGTCGTACGAGCAGGTCAAGTCCGACCCGGTGCTCTATGCCCACGCCAACCGCGTGCTGCACCTGGAGACCAACCCCGGCAACGCCCGCGCCCTGGTCCAGGCCCATGACGGCCGCGACGTCTGGATCAACCCGCCGCCGATCCCGCTGACCACGGCGGAAATGGACCATGTCTTCGGCCTGCCCTATGCGCGCAGCCCGCACCCCGCCTACGCCGACGAGAACGGCAGCCACGACGGCGCGACCAAGATCCCGGCCTGGGAGATGATCCGCTTCAGCGTGAACATCATGCGCGGCTGCTTCGGCGGCTGCACCTTCTGCTCCATCACCGAGCACGAGGGCCGCATCATCCAGAGCCGCAGCGAGGACTCGGTGATCCACGAGATCGAGGAGATCCGCGACAAGGTGGCGGGCTTCACCGGCATCATCTCCGACCTCGGCGGCCCCACCGCCAACATGTACCGCCTGGGCTGCCGCACCCCGGAGATCGAGGCGGCCTGCCGCAAGCCCAGCTGCGTGTTCCCCGGCATCTGCCAGAACCTCACCACGGACCACGGCCCGCTGGTGCACATGTACCGCCGCGCCCGCAGCCTCAAGGGCATCAAGAAGATCCTGATCGGCTCCGGCCTGCGCTACGACCTGGCGGTGCAGTCGCCCGAGTACGTGAAGGAGCTGGTGCAGCACCACGTGGGCGGCTACCTCAAGATCGCGCCCGAGCACACCGAGCAGGGCCCGCTGTCCAAGATGATGAAGCCGGGCATCGGCACCTATGACCGCTTCAAGTCGATGTTCGAGAAGTTCTCGGCCGAGGCGGGCAAGAAGCAGTTCCTGATCCCGTACTTCATCGCGGCGCACCCGGGCACCAGCGACGAGGACATGATGAACCTGGCCCTGTGGCTGAAGAAGAACGGCTTCCGCGCCGACCAGGTGCAGACGTTCTACCCCAGCCCCATGGCCACCGCCACCGCCATGTACCACTCGGGCCGCAACACGCTGCGCAAGGTGCACCGCGCGCTGCGCGAGGAGGACGCGGTGGATGTGGTGCGCGGCGAGCGCCGTCGCCGCCTGCACAAGGCCTTCCTGCGGTACCACGACCCGAACAACTGGCCGCTGCTGCGCGAGGCGCTCAAGGCCATGGGCCGTGCCGACCTGATCGGCAACGGCAAGCACCACCTGATCCCCAGCTACCAGCCGGCCACGGACGGCAGCTACCAGAGCGCGCGCCGCAAGAACTCCACGCCGTCCTCGGCGGCTTCGGCCTCCGCGCAGCCGGCCCAGGCCCGGCCGGCGCCCGGCACCACGGCGCGCGCCGCCCCGCGCAAGGGCCAGGTGCTGACCCAGCACACCGGCCTGCCGCCGCGGGTCACCGGCGCAGCCAAGCCGCGCGCCGGCGCGCCGCGCAAGCCGCGCTGAAGTCCGGGCCGGCAGCCTCAGGCCGGCAGGGTGTGCAGCGGCAGGTCGTGCCGGTGCGCGAGCGCCTCGAGCTCGGCGCGGGTGCGGCCGGCGAAGAACGCCGCCAGCGCCTCGCGGGTGGCCGGCAATGCCATCGCCTGCGGGTCGTCGGCCGTGAGGCCCGCCGCCTCGCACAGCGCCTTCGCGAAATGCGGCTCCAGGGCCGCCACCGCCACGCGGCCGTCGGCGCAGGCGTAGACCTGGTAGCCCGCGTGTCCGCCGCCGATGGTGGCGCCCGCGGTGGTCAGGCCCCAGCGGCGCGGCAGGGCGAGGTACTCCGCCGCCTCGGCCAGCCCGACCTCGAACGCGCGGCCCTCGCCGCCGCGTGCCAGCGCCGCCTGCAGGATCGCCTCCATCGCCATCAGCGAGCCGCCCATGTCGGCGTACAGCGTCGCCGGCAGCGCCAGGCCGGTGACCAGCCCGTGCTCGGCCTGGTAGGTCAGGTCGTGCCCCGGCACCTCGGCGGCTTCACCCCGCGCGCCCACGATGGACACATGGCTCACGCCCGGATGGCGCGCGTGCAGCGCCTCCCACCCCAGGCCCAGGCGCGCCAGGGCCGAGGGGCGGAAGGAGGTGAGGAGCAGGTCGCTGCGGGCCAGGTGCTCGTGCAGCAGGGCCTGGCCCTCGCCGGTCTTGAGGTTGGCGGCCAGGACGGTCACGCCCGCGTGCAGGTCGGCGTAGGCCTGCGGGCTGTAGTGCCGCATCGGGTCGCCGGCGGGCGGCTCGAGCTTGGTGCACTCGGCCCCCAGTGCGCGCGCCCGCATCAGGGCGGCGGGGCCCGGCAGGTTCAGGGCGAGGCTGAGGATTCGCAGGCCCGCGAGGGGACGCGGGGGCAGGGCGGAAGCGGTCATGGCGCGCAGGCTACCAAAGCCGGCGCGCCGTGACCGTCATCGCCTTGACAGAGGCGAGGCCGCCGCCCGCCTCACAGCGGCAGGCCGACGTAGTTCTCGGCCATCGCGGTGGACAGCGCCTTCGAGTTCACCAGGTAAGCGAGTTCGGCTTCCTGAAGCTTGCGGTCGATCGGCGAGTCCTCGGGGAAGTGGTGCATCAGCTTCGTCATCCACCAGGAGAAGCGCTCGGCCTTCCAGATGCGCTTGAGGCAGCGCTCGGAGTAGGTGTCGATGCCCTGCGCGCTCTTGTCCTTGTAGTACTCGATGAAGGCGCCGGAGAGGTACTTCACGTCGGTGGCGGCCAGGTTCAGGCCCTTGGCGCCGGTGGGCGGCACGATGTGGCCGGCGTCGCCCGCCAGGAACAGCTTGCCGAATCGCAGCGGCTCGGCCACGAAGCTGCGCAGGGGCGCGATGCTCTTCTCGATGCTCGGGCCGGTGACGATCTTCGCGGCCAGCTCGGGGTCGACGCGGGACTTCAGCTCGTTCCAGAAGCGCTCGTCGCTCCAGTCCTCGACCTTGTCCGTCAGCGGCACCTGCACGTAGTAGCGCGAGCGGGTCATGCTGCGCATGGAGCACAGGGAGAAGCCGCGCTCGCTGTTGCCGTAGACGATGGCGTGCGGCGACACCGGCGGGGTGTCGGCCAGCAGGCCCAGCCAGCCGAAGGGGTAGACCTTCTCGTACTCGGTGACGCGGTCCTTGACCGAGGCGCGCGCGACGCCGTGGAAGCCGTCGCAGCCGGCGATGAAATCGCACTCCAGCGTGAACGACTGGCCGTCCTTCCTGTAGGTGACCTTCGGGCTGGCGCCGTCGAAGTCGTGCAGCTGCACGTCGCTGGCCTCGTAGACCGTGGTCAGGCCGGCGGCGGCGCGGGCGTCCATCAGGTCGTGGGTCAGCTCGGTCTGGCCGTAGGCGGTCACCACCTTGCCGCCGGTGAGGCCGTGCACGTCGATGGGGTGGCGCTTGCCGCCGAACACCAGCTCGATGCTGTGGTGGATGATGCCTTCCCTGTCCATGCGCGCGGCCACGCCGGCCTCGCGCACCAGGTCCACGGTGACCTGCTCGAGGATGCCGGCGCGGATGCGGCCCAGCACGTACTCGCCGGTCTGGCGCTCGAGGATGATGTTGTCGATGCCGGCCTTGTGAAGCAGCTGGCCGAGAAGCAGGCCCGACGGGCCCGCGCCGATGATGGCAACCTGGGTGCGCATGGTGATGTCTCCTTGGAACCCGCTACTGTAGGCACGCCGCGCCGCCTTCCGGCGCCGCATCCCGAGGTGTTGTGCGATCATTGCCCCGTTTGCACGATGATCGTGCAAAGGACATGGAGGGCCGGGCATGGCGATCGCGAAGGCGGATTTCATCGAGGGCATCGCCCGGGGCATGGCGGTGCTGGAAAGCTTCGACACCGAGCGCCAGCGGCTCAACGCCACGCTGGCCGCCGAGCGCGCCGGCATCCCGCGGGCCGCGGCGCGCCGCCACCTGCTCACGCTGGCCCACCTGGGCTACCTCGAGACCGACGGCAGCCATTTCTGGCTGGCGCCCAAGGTGCTGCGCTTCTCCGGCAGCTACATGGCCTCGTCCCGCCTGCCGCGGGCCCTGCAGCCGACCCTGAACCGGCTGGCGGCGCAGACCGGCGAGTCCTTCTCGGCGGCGCTGCTGGACGACGACGAGGTGGTCATCGTCGCCCGGGGCGGGCCGACCCGGGTGCTGGCCTATGGCGTGCACCTGGGCGCGCGTCTGCCGGCCCATGCCACGTCCACCGGCCGGGTGCTGCTGGCGGCCCTGCCCAAGGCCCAGTTCACCGCCTGGCTCAAGGGCCGCTCCCTGGCCCGCCTGACCGCCCACACCGTGACCGAGCCCAAGGCCTTCCGCGCGGAGATCGAGGCGGTGCGGGCGCAGGACTTCAGCGAGGCGGCGCAGTCGCACGAACTCGGCGTCTACGCCCTGGCCGTGCCGCTGCGGGATGCCCGGGGCCGCACCGTCGCCGCGCTGAACGTGGTGGCCGGCGCCCAGCGCGCCGAGGGCGGGGCGCTGCGCCGCGACCTGCTGCCGGTGCTGCAGGACGCGGCCCGGGAGCTGCGGCCGCTGCTGTGAGGCCCGCGCGCGCAGGCAGCCCCCGAGCCTGGCGGGCGCCGCTTCATTCAATGCGCCGGATAAGCAAACAACGAGATGTTCGTTGGTCTTTCATAACCAAATCGCCACAATCCCGGGTCTTGATATACGAAAGGGAAGAAATGGCCACGCTTCGACTGGGCGACACCGCCCCGGACTTCGTCCAGGATTCGACCGAAGGCCCCATCCACTTCCACCCGTGGGCCGGTGATTCCTGGGTGGTGCTGTTCTCGCACCCCGCCGACTTCACCCCCGTGTGCACCACCGAGCTGGGCAGGACCGCGGCGCTGGCCGGCGAGTTCGCCCGCCGCGGCGCGAAGGCGCTGGCCCTGTCGATCGACCCGCTGGAGTCGCACAGCGCCTGGGTGAAGGACATCAACGAGACGCAGGGCGCCACCGTCAACTTCCCGATCCTGGCCGACGCCGACCGGAAGGTGGCCCTGCTGTATGACATGATCCACCCCAACTCGCTGGCCAATGCCACGGTGCGCAGCGTGTTCATCATCGACCCGAAGAAGGTCATTCGCGCCACCTTCACCTATCCTGCGTCCACCGGCCGCAACTTCGACGAAGTCCTGCGCGTGATCGACTCGCTGCAACTGACCGACAACCACAAGGTCGCCACGCCGGTGAACTGGCAGGATGGCGACGACGTGGTCATCGTCCCCAGCCTGCAGGACCCGGCCGAGATCGCCCAGCGCTTCCCGAGGGGCTACCGCACCGTCAAGCCCTACCTGCGCCTGACCCCGCAACCGAACAAGTGATATCGAGAGAGAGAGAACGCCATGAAGAAGCAACTGAAGACCCTCGTCGCGGCCCTGGCCTTCGCCGCCAGCGGCGCCGCCTTCGCGCAGCAGACCCTGCTGAACGTCTCCTACGACGTGGCCCGCGAGTTCTACAAGGACATCAACACCGCCTTCATCCCCGCCTACAAGAAGGCCACCGGCAAGGACGTGAAGGTCGACCAGGCCCATGGCGGCTCCTCCGCCCAGGCCCGCGCCGTGGCCGACGGCCTCGATGCCGACGTGGTCACCTTCAACACCACCACCGACATCGAGTTCCTCGCCGAAAAGGGCGTGGTCGCCAAGGACTGGGCGAAGAAATTCCCGAACAACGCCGCGCCGACCACGTCGACGATGCTGTTCCTGACCCGCAACGGCAACCCGAAGAACATCAAGGACTGGGAAGACCTGATCCGCCCCGACGTGAAGGTCGTGGTCGTCAACCCGAAGACCGGCGGCAACGGCCGCTACGCCTACCTGGCCGCCTGGGGCTACATCAAGAAGAAGGGCGGCTCCGACGCCCAGGCCGCCGAGTTCGTCGGCAAGCTGTTCAAGAACGTGCCGGTGCTGGCCCGCGGCGGCCGTGACGCCACCACCGCCTTCCTGCAACGCAACATCGGCGACGCGCTGATCACCTTCGAGTCCGAGGTCGTGTCCGTGGACAAGGAGTTCGGCGCCAACAAGGTGGACATCGTCTACCCGTCGATCAGCATCGTCGCCGAGAACCCGGTCGCCATCGTCGAGCGCACCGTGGCCAAGAAGGGCACCGGCGAGCTGGCCAAGGCCTACCTCGACTTCCTCTACTCCGAGGAAGGCCAGGAGATCGCCGCCAAGCACAACATCCGCCCGCGCAACGCCGCGGTCCTGAAGAAGTACGCGTCGGCCTTCAAGCCGATCCCCCTGTTCACCGTGCAGGAGCTGTTCGGCTCCCTGAGCGAGGCCCAGAAGGTGCACTTCAACGACGGCGGCCAGTTCGACAAGATCTACACCGTCAAGTAAGTCGATGGCCGCCACGCCCACGCCGGGCGGCACCCGCAAGGTGCTGCCCGGCTTCAATTTGACGCTCGGCTACACGCTGGTGTACCTGAGCCTGATCGTCCTCATTCCCCTTGCGGCCCTGGTCCTCAAGAGCCTCACGCTCTCGGGCGCCCAGTTCTGGGAGGCGGTGAGCTCGCCGCGCGTGATGGCGGCCTACAAGCTCACGTTCGGCGCCTCGCTGTTCGCCGCCGCGGTGAACGTGGTCTTCGGCCTGCTCGTGGCCTGGGTGCTGGTGCGCTACTCGTTCCCGGGCAAGCGCATCGTCGACGCCCTGGTGGACCTGCCGTTCGCGCTGCCCACCGCGGTGGCCGGCATCTCGCTGACCGCGCTGCTCGCCGGCAACGGGTGGGTGGGCCAGTACCTGGAGCCGCACGGCATCCAGCTGGCCTTCAACCCGAACGGCGTGGTGATCGCGCTGATCTTCATCGGCCTGCCCTTCGTGGTGCGCACCGTGCAGCCCGTGCTGGAGGACACCGAGCGCGAGCTCGAGGAGGCCGCCATGTCGCTGGGCGCCACCCGCTGGCAGACCTTCGCCAAGGTGATCTTCCCGGCCATCGCGCCGGCGCTGCTCACCGGCTTCGCCATGGCCTTCGCCCGCGCGCTGGGCGAGTACGGCTCCGTCATCTTCATCGCCGGCAACATGCCCATGGTCTCGGAAATCGTGCCCCTGATCATCATCGGCAAGCTGGAGCAGTACGACATCGCCGGCGCCACCGCGGTGGCCGTGGTCATGCTGCTCATGTCCTTCCTGATGCTGCTCGTGATCAACTCGCTGCAGTCCTGGCAGCGCAAACGCTCGGGGGGCGCATGAGAGCGCAGCGCAGGGCCGCCCCAAGCAAGCTCGCGCCCCCTCGGGGGGCAGCGCAGGACACGAAGTGCCAAGCGTGGGGGCAACCATGAGCCAGGGCAAGCACATCACCACCACCGAATCGGCCTGGGTGCGCTGGACGCTCACCGGGGTCGCGCTGGTCTTCATCGCGCTGTTCCTGCTGCTGCCGCTGGCGGCGGTCTTCACCGAGGCGCTGCGCAAGGGCTTCGGCGCCTACCTCGAGGGCCTGCGCGAGCCCGATGCCTGGGCCGCGATCAAGCTCACGCTGGTCACGGCCGCGATCTCGGTGCCGCTGAACCTGGTCTTCGGCGTCGCCGCGGCCTGGTGCATCGCCAAGTACGAGTTCAAGGGCAAGGCCTTCCTGACCACCCTGGTCGACCTGCCGTTCTCCATCTCCCCCGTCGTCGCCGGCCTGATGTACATGCTGGTCTTCGGCGCGCAGGGCTGGCTGGGGCCGTGGCTGGAGTCGCAGGGGATCAAGATCGTCTTCGCGGTGCCGGGCATCGTGCTGGCCACGGTCTTCGTGACCTTCCCCTTCATCGCGCGCGAGCTGATCCCGCTGATGCAGGCGCAGGGCAACGACGAGGAGCAGGCCGCGATCGTGCTGGGCGCCTCGGGCTGGCAGACCTTCTGGCATGTGACGCTCCCCAACATCAAGTGGGGCCTGATCTACGGCGTCATCCTGTGCAACGCGCGCGCCATGGGCGAGTTCGGCGCGGTGTCGGTGGTCTCCGGCCATATCCGCGGGCAGACCAACACCATGCCGCTGCACGTGGAGATCCTCTACAACGAGTACCAGTCGGTCGCGGCCTTCGCCGTGGCCTCCCTGCTCGCCCTGCTGGCCGTGGTCACCCTGGTGATCAAGTCGGTGGCCGAGTGGAAGCATGAACGAGAAATGAAGGCCGCGGCGGAACTGCCGCCGGAGCGGCCCGTCCTGACGCAGGAAGCAGCATGAACGCAGCGCAGAGCCGCCTCAAGCAAGTTCGCACCCCCTCGGGGGGCAGCGATGTACATGAAATGACGAGCGTGGGGGCCCAATGAGTATCGAGATCCGCAACGTCAGCAAGCAATTCGGCGACTTCCACGCCCTGCGCGACGTCTCCCTCCACATCGACTCCGGCGAGCTGGTCGCCCTGCTGGGCCCCTCGGGCTGCGGCAAGACCACGCTGCTTCGCATCATCGCGGGCCTGGAGTCGGCGGGGCAGGGCAGCATCCTGTTCTCCGGCGAGGACACCACCGACGTGCACGTGCGCGATCGCCAGGTCGGCTTCGTGTTCCAGCACTACGCGCTGTTCCGGCACATGTCGGTGTTCGAGAACGTGGCCTTCGGCCTGCGCGTCAAGCCGCGCCACCTGCGCCCCAGCGAGGCGCAGATCAAGGCCAAGGTGATGGAGCTGCTGAAGCTGGTGCAGCTCGATTGGCTGGCCGACCGCTTCCCCTCGCAGCTCTCGGGCGGCCAGCGCCAGCGCATCGCGCTGGCCCGCGCCCTGGCGGTGGAGCCCAAGGTGCTGCTGCTCGACGAGCCCTTCGGCGCCCTCGATGCCAAGGTGCGCAAGGAGCTGCGCCGCTGGCTGCGCCGCCTGCATGACGAACTCCATGTGACCAGCATCTTCGTGACGCACGACCAGGAGGAGGCCCTCGAGGTGGCCGACCGCGTGGTGCTGATGAACGCCGGCAAGGTCGAACAGGTCGGCTCGCCGCAGGAGGTCTGGGACCACCCGGCCAGCCCCTTCGTCTACGGCTTCCTGGGCGACGTGAACATGTTCCATGGCCGCGCCCACCAGGGCGAGGTGCACCTGGAGGGCCTGCAGCTGGCCGCTCCCGAGCATGCCGACGCCGAGGACGCCAAGGCGCTGGCCTACGTGCGTCCGCACGACCTGGACGTGGTGCGCTATGTCCAGGGCGCCGGTCAGGATGACCAGGGTCGCAGCCGCGGCATCGTGGCCCGCCTGGACCGCGCCATCGTGGTCGGCCCCATCGCCCGCCTGGAGCTGGTGCCGGTGGACGGCGGCGATCGCGTGATCGAGGCGCAGATCCCCGCGCAGCAATTCCGCGAACAGGGCCTCCAGGAAGGCGAGACCCTGCTGGTCACGCCGCGGCGCGCGCGCGTGTTCGTGCAGCCGGGCGCGGGCATTTGAACTTCCGGCTGAACATCCGGATCACAATGGTCCCGTTTCCCACCGAGTGACTCCCTCCTGATGTTCTCCCTGATCGACCGCTTCCTCGCCGCCCCGCGCACCGTCCTCGCCGCCATCGCCATCGCCTGCGTCGCGCTGCTCGCCTTCGGGCTGTACCTGCAGCACGTGGTGGGCCTGGAGCCTTGCCCCATGTGCATCGTGCAGCGCTACGCCATGATCGGCGTGGGCGTGGTGTGCGGCCTCACCGCGCTCTCTCGCTCGCGCGGCGTGCAGGTGGCGGGCAGCGCGGTGGCCTTGCTGTTCGCCGGCGGCGGCGCCTTCACCGCGGCGCGGCAAAGCTGGCTGCAGTGGTACCCGCCCGAGATCGCCTCCTGCGGGCGCGACTTCTACGGGATGATCGAGAACTTCCCGATCAGCCGCTCCATCCCGATGATCTTCCGCGGCAGCGGCGACTGCTCCGCGATCGACTGGACCTTCCTGGGCGGCACCATCGCGAACTGGTCGTTCGCGTGGTTCGTGGCCTTCGCCATCGCGCTGGTGGCGGTGGTGGTTCGGCGCGGCGGCCGGCGCGCCTAGGGTGTGTCATCGAATTCCCCGGGCCCGCGTTGGGGCGCAATCGGGATGGATTGCGCACCGACGGAGCGCGGCATGGGCTGATGCCCATGCAAGCGACGAGGCGTGCAAGACGCCCGATTTCGCCCCAACCCGAAGGGCTCCTGCCTTGGCGGGCGGTGCGCTGCGTTGCAAAACCGGGCAAGGCGTACAGCCTTACCCTGGGTTTTGCGCCTTGCGCCCCATCCCGCCACCGCAGGAGCGCGGGCCCGGGGAATCCGATGACACACCCTAGCCCGGGGCTGCATCCGGCCAGGACTTGCCGTCCTTTCCGGCCAGGGCTTCGATGGCCTCCCGGCGGAGGTTCGGGTTCACCCGAGCGTCCCGGCGGAGGGCGATCCGGATCAGGTCGCGCAGGGTGTCGCGCTCGCCCGGCTCCTTGAAACGCGCCAGGACGTCCTGGAAGGGTTTCAGCAGGGCGCGACCCCTCCCAGGTTCCGCATTCCGCATCTGCGCGGCCACCAACCGCGTGAGTGCGTCGTAGTACGGACGGTCGCTCACGGGGCGCGGGCCGAGGCGGGGCAGCAGGCTCCTCAGCACGGCCTGGGCCACCGGGGTCGGCAGCGGGCGCTGCGCCAGCGCTGCCATTGCCTCGAGGGCTTGGTCACGCGCGCCATCGCCGGAAAGGTTCGGTGGCTCGGCCGTCCCGTGGACGAGCCCGCACGCGAGGTCCTGCAGCAGGGCGTCCGGCAGCTGGCGGTGGGCCTCGTCCAGGGCCGCCAGCAGGCGGGAGCGGACCCAGGGGTCCCGGCCGGCCAGGCGGGCGACCGCGCGCAGGTCCCTGGTGATTGCGTCGCCCGGCGTGACGCGGTATTGCTTCATCCAGGCCACCAGGTCGCCCACCTCCAGGGTGCGCAGGTCGTCCTCCGTGGGCGCCGGCGCAGGGGCCATGCCCGCGGTCTGCGTCCTGACGGGCGCCTGCCGCTGGTAGGCGGGCAGGGTCGGCTCGACGCCCGGCTGCCCCATCGCGGTCCTCAGGGCCTCCGCGCTCTTGGCCAGGCGCCCGGCCAGCGGCGCCAGGGCGGGTGTCAAGGCAGGATGCCGCGTCAAGGTGTCCAGCAGCTGCCCGCGCATTGCCTCGAACGCCGCCACCGCCCGCAGCGCGGGCTCGGGCCCCTCCTCGTCGGGTGCCAGTTGCTGCGTTCCCTTCTGGAGGCGCGTGGCGGCGAAGCGCTCGTCGGCCAGGTTGTGGATGTCTTGCAGCATGTGAAGTTCATGCAGGGCGTCCCGACCCTGCGGCCCGCCCGCGGCGGGCGTCACCTGCGAGGACACGAAGGCGTCCAGCGCGAGGCGGTGGACATCCTGCAGGTCGACGCTGCCCCAATCGGCGGGCACCGCGGCGAACAGCGCGCCGGCCAGTTCGGCCTTGAGCGCCGGCGAGGCCAGGGGTTCGGGCAGCGCCGCCAGGTTCCTGAACGTGGCCTCCACGCCGGGCAGGTTCTTCGGCTTCACGCCGAAGGCCAGGCGGATCCAGGCTTCTCCCAGGGCGTCGCCGGGCTGCGGGCCAGGTGCCGGCTCGCCGGCGGGTTCGTCGTCCAGTCCGCCGGGAGGTCGGCCCAGCGCCGTTGGCGTCATTGCCGCCATCGCGCCGGCATCGCGGGCCAGGGCCCAGCCCTGCTCGAAGGCCTTGGCCAGGGCGGGCGCGCCGTCCACCAGCCCGGCGGTGGCGTCCTGCAGCGCCCGCAGCCGTGCGGCCGGGCGCTCACCCGAGACCTGCGGGCTGGCGTCGTCGGCGTAGGCCCGGCCGACGGCGGCCACCATGGCGGCGACTTCGTGCGGCGGCAGCCGGTGGCCCATCTCCCGGACATGCGCCAGCAGGGCCTCGCAACGCGCCAGCGTCGGCTCGATGTAGGCGAGCCGGGTCTGCGCCGGCCAGTACTGGACGACGGACGTGGCGAGCGACTGCAGGACGGCGGCGTGGGTGAAGGGCGGCGCGGCGCCGGGCGGCAGCGCCGCCAGCGCGTCGAGCAGCCGCAGGTCGTGGCGGCGCAGCACGTCGCCGGGGAGGCGTCCGTCAAGGAACGCCTTCGGATCCTCCTGGCCCACCGCCCCCCGGTCCTGGGAGTCCAGGTTCCCCGTGGCCATCCCGGTCTGGAGGCCTTCGAGGGCGGCGCGCAGCGCGGGCTGGCCGGCCCGGGCGGCCTGCCCGATGAGGCCGTCGCACAGGGCATCCAGGGCCGCGCCGGGATCGAATTCCGCTACCGGTGGGGACGGGTCCTTGAGCGTCGCGCGCAAGTCGTCCCTCTGGCGGCTGGACAGCGCCGCAGCGAAGCGCTCGGCGATGGTCCGCGCCCGCTCGGGCGGCAGGCCGGGCAGGGCGGCGGTGAACCGCGCCAGCAGGGCCTGCACCGCGGCCTGCGCGCCGGGCTGGCGCAGCGTGAACTCCATCAGCCGCGTGGCCAGCAAGGCGACGTCCGGGGTCGCCTGCGGCTCGTCGGCTGCGAGCAGGGGGCGCCGTGCGTCGTAGACCGGGACGCGCAGCAGCCGGTCGATGAAGGGCGCCAGGGCCTCCGGCGGCGGCGGCTCCCGGCCCGGGCTTTCCCGGTCCAGCAGGCTGAGCGCAGGCTCCAGCGAGGTGAAGTCCAGGAACCCGGCCAGCCGGGTGACGATGTCCGCCAGCACGCCGGCCCCTGCCGTGGCCGGCAGCTGGCGGAGGCAGGCCTCCGGCTTGTCGGTCGCGTCGCGCGGAGCCATCGCCTGGCGCAGGGCCCCGTCGTCACCGAGGTCGAGGAACAGGCGGGCCAGACCGGCGCGCCAGGCATTCGGGTCGCGGGGCACGCGCGCCTCCAGGCGGCCGATGACGGCTGCAAGCGTCTCGGGATCTTCCAGCGGGACGCCGGCGCGGCGCAGGGCCTGGGCCGCGCCGCACAGGGCCTCCGGCGCGCCGAGGTGCGGGGCCAGGAAGGCTTCTGCCGCGGCCAGGCGCGACGGGGCGAGCGTGATGAGCCCGGCCAGCTCGTCGTCCGAGAGGGCCGAGGCCGGGGCGGCGGCCCGGTCGGCACGCGCCTGCCGCAGCAGCTCGCCGACATGGCGCGACTCCGGGGCGCTCCAGGCGGGCATGGCGCACAGCAGCGCGAGCTCCTGGACGATGCTCCGGCAGCGGGGCGCCAGGGCGACGCAGCGCGTCGCGTTCAATCCCGTGGCCTCGAGCGCCAGCATTTCCAGAGCCTTCAGGTGGCCGGCCGGGTCCTTGCGCTCTCCAGGGGGAAGGGCGACCAGGGCTTCGCGCATCGCCCGGGCGGCCGCCTGCCGGGCGGGCGGGGCATCGCCGGCAGCCTGCATGAGCAGGGCGGCGGCCAGCTGGGGATCGGGCGCCTTGGCGAGATGGCCGGCCACCTCGGCCAGCGTGAGGACCGCGCGTCCCGCAGCCACGGCCTCGCCGTCGCCACCGGGGCGCCGCGTCCCCAGTGCTTCCCGCAGGTGCCCCGCGAGTGCGGCGGTCGCGGCCGGGGCCCAGGCCGCGAGGGTGCAGACCAGCCTCAACTGCTCTGACACGATCGCGGCCGCCCTGGTCTGCGCGGCGTCGCGCGCGGTGGACGGGTGCACAGCGACGGGCCGATTGCGCAACGGGGCCCTCGCCGCGTTGCCGCCCGGGTCCCCGGCGGGGCGAGCCGGCCGGGGCGAACCTGCCGGGGGCGCGGTCCGCTGGCCCAGGACGGTGTCGTAAGTCGCCTGCGGCCCGCTCTTGGTCTCGGACCGGGGCGCCCGGGTGCGGAAGTCCTCGGCGGACAGGTGGGCAGGACCCGGGCGGGCAGGGATCGTCATGGTGGACTCCGGTCAGGCAGTTCCCGGCTGCGTAACCGCGCGTCAGGCATGGTTCAGCTTTTCGCCGGGCCGGCGTTACGCCGGGGAGGGTCCCGGCGGGGTCAAAGCCCGGACGGATAGGTCTCCGGAGGCTCCGTCCCCGAGACCCAGCCCGACGCGGGTTCGAGCGGCTCGAGCGCCCGGGTCTGGTCGATGTGCACCAGCGCGTCGAATTGCGCCGGCAGCCGGGCGTCGAAGTAGTGGCTGGCCCGCTCCGAGCTGGGGAGGTAGACGACGCCGATGGCGCGCTGCAGCCGCCGGTGGTCCAGCAGCGCCTCGAGCGGCGGGTGGCCCCGCAGCGGCAGCCAGAACTGCGGCTCCCGCAGCACGTGGGCCGTCTCGTGGCCCAGGGCCTCGCAACTCCCGGGCAGGCCCTCGCGCACGCGCCGGCGGTGGGCCGGCTCGTCCCAGGCCGCGGCCGCCGTCACCGTGCCGCAGAAGGTGGTCATGCCGACCGACATCACCTCCGCGCCCCAGCGCTCGCGCGCCAGCTGCCCCACGTTCCACTCGCCCTGCAGGCCCATCTGGGTGGCCCGGGCATCGCCCAGGTGCGAGTTGTGCGCCCAGACCACCAGGCGCGGCGACGGCCCGCCCTCGGTGGCCAGGTGCCGTTCCACCGCCTGCAGGGTCTCGGCCATGTGGCTGTCCCTCAGGTTCCAGGAGGAGGCCCGGCGGTGGAACATGGTGCGGTAGTAGGCCTCGGCATTGCGCACCAGGCGGGCGTTCTGCTGCGCGTGGAAGGCCTCTTCGCGGGCCGCGGAGGCCCCGTACCCGTGGGCGGCCAGGTGCCGGTTCAACTCGCGCAGCTGGTCGACCACCTCGTCCTCGCAGCTCGGGCGCAGCCCGATGCTGGCGCCATAGCCGTAGGCCTCGGAGTCGCCGCCCTGGTGGTCGAAGCAGGCATAGCGCGCACGGGCGCGCCGGGCGGCCTCGGGGTCGGTGCGGTCCAGGTAGGCCAGCACCGCCTGGATCGAGCGGTGCAGGCTGTACAGGTCCATGCCGTAGAAGCCGGCCTGCTGCCGGTGCGGGTGGGTGGCGTTGTGCAGGTGCAGCCATTCGACGAACTCCCGCACCACGGTGTTGCGCCACATCCAGGCCGGGAATCGCTCGAAGCCGGCGAGCGCCTCGGCGGCGTCGCCGTCCTCGCTCACGCCGCGCACGTAGCGGTTGACGCGCCAGGCGTCGGGCCAGTCCGCCTCCGCGACGACGGCCGTGAAGCCGTGTTCGACGATGAGCCGCCGGGTCAGCGCCGCGCGCAGCGCGTAGAACTCGTGCGTGCCGTGCGTGGCCTCCCCGAGCAGCACGATGCGCCCCTGGGCGATGAAATCGAGCAGGGCGTCCTCGTCGGCGGGCCGCGCCAGGGGGCGCGCATGGGGCGCGATCGCATCGGGCAGGTCGGCCTCGGGGGGGCGCAGGCGCGGCGCGTTCATGGCGGCCCCTCGCGTCGCGGCCTCAGGGCCGGGGCGCCGGTCGCGGGGCCTCGGCCAGCAGGGCGCGGACCTCGTCGTCCTCGCACTGCGGGAATTCGCGGTAGAAGCGGCTCACCGCGTCGAAGGGCTCCGGGGTGGCGCTGAACACCGCCCGGTCCGCCCAGGGCGCGAGCCGCCGCGCCGCGGCGGCCGAGGCCAGCGGCGCGGCGACCACCAGCTCGCGCGGGGCCAGCTGGCGCACGGCGCGCGCCGCCACCTCGAGCGAGGCGCCGGTGGCCACGCCGTCGTCGACCAGGACCACGGTGCGGCCCGCCACCTCCAGCGGCGGCCGGCCGCCGCGGTAGGCGCGCTCGCGGCGCGCGAGCTCCGCGGTCTCCTCGCGGATCACGGCCTCGACCCGGGCGCGCTGCGCCGCCCCGGCCGGCAGGGAATCCAGCACCTGCAGGCCGCCGCTGGCGATGGCGCCCAGCGCGTACTCGGGATGGCCCGGCATGCCGATCTTGCGCACCACGAAGACGTCGAGCGGCGCCTGCAGCGCCCGCGCCACCTCCCAGGCCACCGGCACGCCGCCGCGCGGCAGGGCCAGCACCAGCAGGCCGGGCGCGTCCCGCAGGAAGGCCAGGTCGGCGGCGAGCGCGCGGCCGGCCTCGCGGCGGTCCGCGAAGGGCAGGCGCCGGCCCGCCGGGGTCATCCCGCCTCCGCCAGGGCCGGCAGGTGGGCGGCGAACCAGTCGGCCGCCATCTCGGCGGCGTGGGCCAGCACGCCGGGCTGGTCCAGCAGCGCGCCGCCGCCGGGGACCACCGCCAGGCTGCGCTCGCAGCGCAGGTGCTGGTAGGCGGCATCGTGGCTGGCGACGGCCTCGGCGTCCCGGCTGCCCGCCAGCAGCAGGGTGGGCGCGCGGATCGAGGCCAGGGCCGAGGGCCCGGCCTGGTCGGCCCGCCCGCCCAGGGCGACCACCGCGCCCACCTGGGTGCCGAGCCGGCCGGCGGCGATCAGGGCGGCGGCGCTGCCCGCGCCCAGGCCGCACAGGGCCAGGGTGGTGCCCTGGAGGGCCGGGTCGGCGGCGAGCCAGGTGATGGCCTCGAGGATGCGGTGGGTCAGGCGGGGAAGGTCGGGGCCGTGGTGGCCGGGGTGGGGCGGCGCCTGCTGCTCGCTGCAGGTGAGGAGGTCCAGCATCAGGCTGCCGATGCCGTGGCCGGCCAGGTGCCGGGCCACCGCCCGGTCCTCGGGGGCGTGGCGGCCCAGGCCGTGGCCGTCGACGAAGACCACCGCGGCATGGGCGCCGGGGGGCAGGCACAGGTCGCCGAGCAGGGTGCCTTCGGCCAGGGGAATGCGCACTTCGCGCGCGTGCAGGGTCTCCATGGGGCCACCTCCGGGCCGCATGATGGGCTGGCCCCCGCGCGCTGTCTGTAAGACGTTGCCGTCAGGACAGCTTTTTCACGAACACCATGCTGCGGCGGTCCCAGTTGTACTTGCGCTTGCGCGCCTCGGGCAGCCAGTCGGGGTCGACCTGCACGAAGCCGCGGCGCAGGAACCAGTGCATGGTGCGCGTGGTCAGCACGAAGATGCTGTCCAGGCCCATGGCCCGGGCGCGCTGCTCGACGCGCTTGAGGATCTTCTCGCCGTCGCCCTGGCCCTGGCTCTGGGGCGAGACGGTGAGCGCCGCCATCTCGGCGGTGCGGGCCTCGGGGTAGGGATAGAGCGCGGCGCAGGCGAAGATCACGCCGTCGTGCTCGATGATGGTGTAGTTGGCGACGTCGCGCTCGATCTCGGTGCGGCTTCGCTTGACCAGGGTGCCATCGCGCTCGAAGGGCTCGATCAGCTGCAGGATGCCGCCGACGTCGTCGGGCGTGGCCTCGCGCAGCTCCTCGAGCTTCTCGTCGATCACCATGGTGCCGATGCCGTCGTGCACGTAGACCTCCAGCAGCAGCGAGCCGTCCACCGCGAAGGGGATGATGTGGCTGCGTTCCACGCCGGCCTTGCAGGCCTTCACGCAGTGCTGCAGGTAGAAGGCGATGTCGGTGGGCTGCTGCGCTTCGGGCACGCGCGCCAGGATCTGTTCGGCGGTGGCCAGGGGCAGCTCGGTGTCGATCGGGTTGTCCTCGGACTCGGGCTCGCCGGGCTTCATGCGGATGCCGGGCACCTCGGACAGGAAGATCAGCTTGTCCGCCTGCAGCGCGGTGGCCACGCTGGTCGCGACCTCCTCCATGGTGAGGTTGAAGGCCTCGCCGGTGGGCGAGAAGCCGAAGGGGGAGAGCAGCACCATGCTGCCGGCGTCGAGGGTGCGGCTGATGCCGGCGACGTCGACCTTGCGCACCAGGCCGGAATGCTGGAAGTCCACGCCGTCGACGATGCCCACCGGGCGGGCGGTGATGAAGTTGCCGGAGATCACGCGGACCGTGGAGCCGGCCATGGGGGTGTTGGGCAGGCCCTGCGAGAAGGCGGCCTCGATCTCGTAGCGCAGCTGGCCGGCGGCTTCCTGGGCGCAGTCGAGGGCCACCTCGTCGGTGATGCGCAGGCCGTGCGAGTACTTGGCCGGGTGGCCCTTGAGCCGCAGCTGCTCGTTCACCTGGGGACGGAAGCCGTGCACCAGGACCACCTTCACGCCCATGCTCTGAATGAGCGCCAGGTCCTGGGCGATGTGCTGCAGCTTGCCGGCGGCGATGGCCTCGCCCGCCAGGCCGACCACGAAAGTCTTGCCCCGGTGCATGTGGATGTAGGGCGCCACCGAGCGGAACCAGGGCACGAAGGTGAAGTTGAAGACGGTGGACATCGCTGCGGTGGGTGGGATCAGCGGGAAAGTGTACGGGAAGGGCCCGGGAGCGCCCGCGGGGCGCTGGGATAATGGCGCGCCCTGCCTGCACCCCCGAGCCGCCTTGTCGTCCCCGCTTCGCATCACCTTCCCCGAATCCCTGCCGGTCTCCGCCAAGCGCGAGGAGATCATGGCCGCCGTGTCGGCGCACCAGGTGGTCATCGTCTGCGGCGAGACCGGCTCGGGCAAGACGACCCAGCTGCCCAAGATCGCCCTGGCCCTGGGGCGCGGCCGCCTGAACGCAGCCCCCGGCCAGCGCGGGCAGTTCATCGGCCACACCCAGCCGCGGCGGATCGCAGCCTCCAGCGTGGCCAAGCGCATCGCCGAGGAACTCGAGACGCCGCTCGGCGAGGTGGTGGGCTACAAGGTCCGCTTCCAGGACCGGCTCTCGCGCGACGCCTCGGTCAAGCTGATGACCGACGGCATCCTGCTGGCCGAGACCCAGACCGACCCGCTGCTCAAGGCCTACGACACCCTGATCATCGACGAGGCGCATGAACGCAGCCTCAACATCGACTTCCTCCTCGGCTACCTCAAGCAGATCCTGCCGCGCCGGCCCGACCTGAAGATCGTGGTCACCTCGGCCACCATCGACGCCGAGCGCTTCGCCCAGCATTTCGCCTCGGCCAAGGGCCCGGCGCCGGTGATCTACGTCTCGGGCCGCACCTTCCCGGTGGAACAGCGCTGGCGGCCCTTCGAGGAGACCCGCGAGCGCGGGCTGAACGAGGCCATCGCCGAGGCGGTGGACGAGCTGTGGACGGGGCACGCGGGCGGGGACATCCTGGTCTTCCTGCCCGGCGAGCGCGAGATCCGCGAGGCGGCGGACCACCTGCGCGGCCACCTCTCGCACAGCCCGCTCACGCGCGGCGCCGAGGTGCTGCCGCTGTTCTCGCGCCTGTCGCAGGCCGAGCAGGACCGCATCTTCGACAGCCACACCGGCCGGCGCATCGTGCTGGCCACCAACGTGGCCGAGACCTCGCTCACCGTGCCCGGCATCCGCTACGTGATCGACGCCGGCACGGCGCGGGTCAAGCGATACAGCTTCCGCAGCAAGGTCGAACAGCTGCTGGTGGAGCCGATCAGCCAGGCGGCCGCCAACCAGCGCGCCGGCCGCTGCGGCCGCGTGGCCAACGGCATCTGCATCCGCCTCTACGACGAGAAGGACTTCGCCGCCCGCCCGCGCTTCACCGACCCGGAGATCCTGCGCTCCTCGCTGGCCGGGGTGATCCTGCGCATGAAGTCGCTGGGCCTGGGCAATGTGGAGGACTTCCCCTTCCTCGAGGCGCCGCAGCGCCGGGCGATCACCGACGGCTACCAGCTCCTGGGCGAGCTGGGCGCGGTGGACGAGGCCAACGAGCTCACCCCCATGGGCCGCGAGCTCGCCCGCCTGCCGCTGGACCCGCGCGTGGGCCGCATGATCCTGGAGGCCCGCGAGCGCGGCGCGCTCGACGAGGTGCTGGTGGTGGCCTCGGCCCTGTCCGTGCAGGACGTGCGCGACCGCCCCCTGGAGGCGCAGGCCCAGGCCGACCAGCAGCATGCCAAGTTCGACGACGAGAAGAGCGAGTTCTCCGGCTACGTGAACCTCTGGCGCTGGATCCACGAGGCCCGCGGCGGCCATGGGGACACGCACAAGCTGTCCAACCGCCAGTACGAGCAGCTGCTGCGGCAGAACTTCATCAACATCCGCCGGGTGCGCGAGTGGCGCGACATCCACAGCCAGCTGCTCACGGTGGTGACCGAGCACAAGTGGCGGGTCAACACCCAGCCCGCCGACTACGAGGCGATCCACAAGTCCATGCTGGCCGGCCTGCTCGGGAACATCGGCTGGAAGATGGAGGACGGCGGCAACAACCCGGCCACCGGCGCGCGCGCCGGTACCCCGGGCGCGTCCTCCTCGGAGTACCTGGGCGCGCGCGGCATCAAGTTCCACCGCCATCCGGGAGCGCACCTGAAGAAGCGTCCCGGCCGCTGGATCGTGGTCGCGGAGCTGGTGGAGACCACCCGCCTGTTCGGCCGCGGCATCGCCAACATCGAGCCGCAGTGGATCGAGGAGGTGGCCGGCCACCTGCTGAAGAAGCAGCTGCTGGACCCGCACTGGGAGAAGAAGCAGGCCGAGGTGGTGGCGCTGGAGCGCGCCACGCTGTATGGCCTGGTGATCTACAGCGGCCGCCGCACGCCCTTCGCCCGGGTGGACCAGGCCGGCGCGCGCGAGATCTTCATCCGCGAGGGCCTGGTCGAGGGCCAGTGGGACACGAACCTGCCGTTCCTGGCCGCCAACCGCAAGCTGGTGAAGCAGGTCGAGGAGCTGGAGCACAAGTCGCGCCGCCAGGACGTGCTGGTGGACGACGAGCTGATCTTCGCCTTCTACGACCAGCAGCTGCCGGCCGATGTCTTCAACGGCCGCACCTTCGAGGGCTGGTACCGCACCGAGAGCCGCAAGAACCCGCAGCTGCTGAAGCTCACGCGCGACGAGCTGATGCGGCACGAGGCCGCGGGCATCACCACCCAGGCCTTCCCCAAGACGATCCGCCTGGGCGGCGTGGACTGCGCCACCGCCTTCCTGCACGAGCCGGGCGACGCGCGCGACGGCCTCACCGTCACCGTGCCCCTGTTCGTCCTGAACCAGGTCAGCGAGGAGCGCTGCGAGTGGCTGGTGCCGGGCATGCTGAAGGACAAGGTCCAGGCCCTGCTCAAGTCGCTGCCGCAGAAGCCGCGGGCGCGCTTCGTGCCGCTGCCCGAGTCGGCCGCCCGGCTGGCCGAGGAACTGTGCCGGCCCGAGGTGTTCGGCCACGGCGCACTGACCGACGTGCTCCTGAAGAAGGTGCGCGACGCCACCAGCCTCGACGTGAAGCGCACCGACTTCAAGCTGGACATGGTGCCGGCCCACCTGTTCATGAACCTGCGGGTGACGGACGAACATGGCCGCCAGCTCGGGATGGGGCGCAACCTCGGCGCGCTGAAGGCCGAGTGGGGCGCCAAGGCGCGCGGCGCCTTCCAGGCGCTGGCCTCGCTCAAGGCGCCGGCCGCCGCCCCCACGGGCGAGCCGGTGGCGGTGGCCGCGCCGTCGCCGGTGCGCGCCGAGCGGGTGGCCGCCGCCCGGGCCGCCGCGCCTGCCGCGCCGGCCCACGACGCGACCCAGCGCTACACCGCCTGGACCTTCGGCGAGCTGCCGGAGCTGATGGAGATCCGCAAGGGCGGCACCAGCCTGGTGGGCTTCCCCGCGCTGGTGGACCAGGGCGACGCGGTGACGCTGGAGGTCTTCGACGAGCCCGAGGTCGCCGCCGCGAAGCACCGGGCCGGCCTGCGCCGGCTCTTCGCGCTCCAGATCCGCGACGCGCTGAAGTACCTCGAGAAGAACATTCCCGACCTGCAGAAGATGGGCGTGGCCTACATGTCCCTGGGCACGGTCGAAGAGCTGCGCGCGCAGGTGATCGACCTCGCGCTGGACCGCGCCTTCCTGCTCGAGCCGCTGCCGGCCGACGAGGCCGCCTTCAGGCGCCGGGTGGAGGAGGGCCGCGGCCGCCTCACCCTGATCGCCAACGAGGTGGCGCGCCTGGCCGGCACCATCCTGGCCGAGTACGCCGCCGCCCTGCGCAAGATCAAGGACACCAAGAGCGCGCCCGAGGCCACGCAGGACGCCACGCAGCAGCTGCAGCGCCTGGTGGGCAAGCGGTTCCTGCACGACACGCCCTGGGCCTCGCTGCAGCACCTGCCTCGCTACCTCAAGGCCATCGTCCTGCGCCTGGACAAGTGGCGCGCGGACCCGGCGCGTGACGCCGCCCGGCTGACCGAGCTGAAGCCGCAGGAGCAGCGTTACTGGCGCCTGGTCGCCGAGCGCAAGGGCGCGGTGGACGACCGCATGCAGGAATTCCGCTGGCTGCTGGAGGAGCTGCGCGTGAGCTTCTTCGCGCAGGAGCTGCGCACGCCGCAGCCGGTGAGCGTGAAGCGTCTGGAAAAGGTGTGGTCCCAGCTGACAAGTTGAGGCCCTGCTGTCGGCGAAGGCTGGCATTGGCCCGCAGGGCACGTGATGCCGCAGCCCCAAATCCGGGCGCAGTTGGACAACTGAGAGGTTAGAGATGGCCGTTCGCGAGATCCTGAAGATGGGCGACCCCCGCCTGCTGCGCGTGGCGCAGCCGGTGACGGGGTTCGACACCGACGCCCTGCACCTGCTGGTGCTGGACATGGTCGACACCATGGCCGCCGCCAGCGGCGCCGGCCTGGCCGCGCCCCAGATCGGCGTCGACCTGCAGGTGGTGATCTTCGGCACCGACGCGCCGAACCCGCGCTACCCCGAGGCGCCGGTGGTGCCCCGCACGGTGCTGGTCAATCCGGTCATCACCCCGGTCGGCGACGAGGAGGAAGAGGGCTGGGAAGGCTGCCTCTCCGTGCCCGGCCTGCGCGGCGTGGTGCCCCGCTGGAAGCGCATTCGCTACACCGGCTTCGACCTCTTTGGCGACCCGATCGACCGCACGGTGGAGGGCTTCCACGCCCGGGTGGTGCAGCATGAGTGCGACCACCTGCTGGGGGTGCTGTACCCGATGCGGGTGAGGGACTTCCGCCGGTTCGGCTTCACCGAGGTGCTGTTCCCCGGGCTGGACGCGGGGCAGGACGACTGAGTCCGCGAAGGCCCGGCCGCCTCTTCAGTCCTGCTTCGCCGCCCAGGCCTTCACCCGCCGGTGCCATGCCGCCATGCGGTCTCCCGCCGGCGTGCCGGGCTTGCCGGTATTGGCGGCGACCAGCTTGTCGATGGCGGCTTCCTGCTTGGCGTCCAGTTCGTCGGGGAACTCCGGCACCACGGTGACGATGCAATCCCCGGCCGGCGCACCCGCCGTGACCGGCAGGCCCGCGCCCTTGATGCGGTAGCTGAGGGATCCGCGCTGCAGGCGCATCTGCCGCAGGCCATGGGGCGTGGGAACGTCGATCCAGCGGTTCGCCGTCCAGGCGAAGCCGTCCACCGGCAGCTCGCAGCGCACGGTGCCGTCGGCCTCGGCGGTGAACAGGTCGTGGGGCAGCACGCGCACCCGAAGACGCAGACGCACCGGCTGCCTGTGCCGCGGGCCCTGCACCTGGGCGAGCCGCTCGAAGCGGTCGCCGCTGCGCGCACCGGCCGGGACCTCGGCGCGGCACCGGTACTTGCGGGCCGGGGCCTGGCCGCTGCCCTCGCAGCAGGCGCAGGCGGCGTGCGTGGTGCCCTGGCCGCCGCAGTCGGCGCATTCGGCCTGGGTCGGCATCCACGCGAACCACAGGTGCTGGCGGACCTGGCCGGTGCCGCCGCAGGTGGCGCAGGCGGGCGGCGGTGACTGCAGTCCGCTGCCCTCGCAGGCGGCGCAGTCTTCCCGGACCTCGCCGCGCAATTCGCGCACGCAGCCGGTGACGACTTCCTCGAGGCTGATGCCGACCTCGTGCTCCACCACCGTCTCCGGCTCGGGCGGCGCAGGCGCCGCGTCCGCGGCCTCGGCCCGCGCCCGGCGGATCTCCTCCAGGGCACGGTTGATCCGCTGGGTCCGGGCCAGGGCCTGCGGGCTGTCGTTGCGGTCCGGGTGCCAGCGCGCGGCCAGCCGCCGCCATGCCGCCTTGACCTGCTCGTCGCTGGCGTCAGGCGCGAGACCGAGCTCCTCGTAGCACTCGTCGACGTTCAAGGGGTTCTCCGGGCGATATTGCTGCAGTGCAATATCGTACCGGAGGCCGGGTCAGGAGGCGCTCTGCGAGTCGCCGTCGATGGGGATGATCTGGCCCGAGATGGAGCGCGCCGCGTCCGAGGCCAGGAACAGCGCCATCGCGGCGATTTCCTCGGGCGGCACGAAGCGCTTGATCGACTGGTTGGCGAAGGCGGCGGCGCGTTCCTCCGCCAGGCTGCGGCCGCTGTGGGCGGCCCGGCCTTCCAGGACGCGCTCGATCCGCGGGCCCTCGACCGCGCCCGGGAGCAGGGCGTTGGCGCGGATGCCGAACTCGCCCAGCTCGCGCGAGAGCGTCTTGGTCAGGCCGATCAGGCCCCACTTGGAGGCGGCATAGGGGCTGCGGTTCGGGTAGCCGAAGCGGCCGGCGAGCGAGGACAGCACCAGGATCACGCCGTCGCCGGAGGCCTTGAGGTGGGGGATGGCCGACCGCGTGACGTAGAAGGTGCCGTTCAGGTTGACCTGCATCACGGCCTCCCAGGCGTCGGGGTCCAGGGCCTCGACCGGCGCGGTGGGGCCGGCGATGCCGGCGTTGTTCACCAGCACGTCCAGCCCGCCCAGGGCCTCCACCGCGTCGGCGACCATGCGCTCGACGGCGGCGCGCTGGCCGATGTCGCACTCGGAGGTGGTCACGCCCGGGCATTCGCGGCGCAGGTCGGCGAGGGCGGCGGCGTCGATGTCGCAGGCGTGGACGCGCGCGCCGGCGGCCCGGAAGGCCCGCACGATGGCGCGGCCGATGCCGGCGGCGCCGGCGGTGACGAGGACTCGTTGATCGTTCATGCAAGGTTCTCGGACGCAAGGCCGGGTCGGGCCTCGTGGTGACAGGCAAGGCGCGCGCGGTCAGGCGGCCTTGAGGTACATGTCGATGTGCATGGAGGCATAGGGGCAGACCACGCCACCGGCTTCGGTGCGTTCCAGCAAGCCGAGTTCCGCGAGGATGCCGACGTCCTCGTGGACGCGCTTCACGTCTCTGCCCACGAGGCGCGCCAGCTCGCGCACGGGGAGTTCGCCGCGTCCCTGCGCGGCCCGCACGACCTCCCAGCGCTTCTCTGTCAACCGCCCGAAGAACTGGGCGGGCGTTTCGAAGTTCAGGACCTCTCCCTGGTAATCGTCCGAATTGGCTGACCGAGCCGCCGCACGCAGCGCCTCCTTCCAGTCGGACTGCAGGGTGATGGTGAGGTAACGCTGCGTCATGACGCTCTCCTGGCGGACACCGCCGCAATGAAGTCCTCCACGAGCTGCTCGACGGAGGTGAAGTGGTAGGGCAGTTCCTTGCCGTCCAGGTGGCAGTGGTCCCCCTTGCCTCGCTCGTTGTCGAAGCCGACGATACGCACGCCACCGGCCACGTAGACCGCCCGGTACTTGTAGCCGTGCTCCGTGGGCGGGACGGGTGCCGGCACCTTCCAGACCACCAGTTCCAGGATCGAGCCGTCGGGGTTGACGTTCTTGAAGCGGGTGATCAGCCGGGCTGACATGTTGGCGATGATGCCAACACGCAGGCCAGTTGTCAAAATGCCACCAAATTGCGAGCCCGCCAGGTCCCTGGAGGCCGCGACCCGCCAGCGACCCGCGACGGCGCCTCCTCAGGCCGACAGCGCCTCGAGCAGCTCGGTCTCGATCTCGATCTGCCGCTTGTTTTGCTGCAGCTCCGCCCCGTCGATGAGGAAGGTGTCCTCCACCCGCTCGCCCAGGGTCGAGATCTTGGCCAGTTGCAGGTTGATGTGGTGGCGGGCCAGCACCCGGGCCACGCAATAGAGCAGGCCGGCGCGGTCGCTCGCGGAGATGGACAGCAGCCAGCGCTGGGCCTTCTCGTCGGGCGCCAGGCTCACGCGCGGCGCGATCGGGAAGCTCTTGACCCGGCGCGAGACCCGGCCGCGGCTCGGCGGGGGCAGCGGGCCGGCGGCGGCCAGGGTCTGGGCCAGGGTGGACTCGACCATCGCGACCAGCTCGCGGTTGTGTTCCGGCCCCATGCTGCCCACGACCTGGAAGGTGTCCAGCGCGCGCTGGTCCCGGGTGGTGTGGATGCGGGCGTCCAGGATGCTGAAGCCGGCCTGGTCGAAGTAGCCGCAGATGCGGGCGAACAGGTCGGCCTGGTCGGGCGTGTAGACCAGCACCTGCAGGCCTTCGCCCACCGGCGACAGGCGCGCGCGCACCAGCGGCTTGTCGCCGGTGTGGCTGCCGTCCAGGCCGGCGAGGTGGCGGGTGATGTGGCGGGTGTGCCAGGCGATCTCCCCGGCGTCGTGGCGCATGAAGTAGCCCACGTCCAGGTTGTCCCACAGGCGCTTGTGGGCGTCGTGGGGCAGGGCATGCAGGCCCAGCTGCGCCAGGGCCTCGCGCTGGCGCGCCTCGGTCTCGGCCTCGCGGTTCTGGGCGCGGCCGCCCAGCACCCGCAGCGTGGCGCGGTACAGGTCCTCCAGCAGCTTGCCCTTCCAGGCGTTCCAGACCTTGGGGCTGGTGCCGCGGATGTCGGCCACCGTGAGCAGGTACAGCCCGGTCAGGTGGCGGGCGTCGCCCACGCGCTGCGCGAACCGGGTGATGACCGCCGGGTCGCTCAGGTCCTGCTTCTGCGCGATGTGGCTCATGGTCAGGTGCTCGCGCACCAGGAATTCCATGAGTTCGGCATCCTCCTCCTCCACCCCGTGCTGGCGGCAGAAGGCGCGCACCTCCTTGCCCCCGAGTTCCGAGTGGTCGCCGCCGCGGCCCTTGGCGATGTCGTGGAACAGCGCCGCGGCGTACAGCAGCCAGGGCTTGTCCCAGCCGCCCGCCAGCTGCGAGCAGAACGGGTACTCGTGGGCATGCTCGGGCATGAAGAAGCGGCGCACGTTGCGCAGCACCATGAGAATGTGCTGGTCCACCGTGTAGACGTGGAACAGGTCATGCTGCATCTGCCCCACGATGCGGCGGAACACCCACAGGTAGCGTCCCAGCACCGAGGTCTGGTTCATCAGCCGCATGGCGTGGGTGATGCCCTCGGGCTCCCGCAGGATCGCCATGAACATCGCGCGGTTGGCCGGGTCGGCGCGGAACCTGCCGTCCATGAGGTTGCGGGCGTTGTACAGGGCGCGCAGCGTGCGCGCCGACAGCCCGGTGGCGCCCACCGTGGTCTCGAAGACGTGGAAGGTCTCCAGGATGGCGCGAGGCTCGCGCTCGTACAGGTCGTCGCTGGCCACCTCGATGCGGCCATCCTTCATCAGGAAGCGGTCGTTGATGCGGTGCGGCGGGTGGTTGTCCGGGGCGAGGCGCTCCTGGATGTTCAGGAGCAGCACCTGGTTCAACTGGGTAACCGCCTTGGCCGCCCAGTAGAAGCGGCGCATCAGCGCCTCGCTGGCGCGCTGGATGATGCGGCCGTTGTCGCCGATGCGGTTGCTGTCGCCGAAGCTCTCGGCCACCGCGGTCTGCAGGTCGAACACCAGCCGGTCCTCGCGGCGGTTCGACAGCAGGTGCAGGCGCGCCCGGATCAGGGCCAGCAGGGCCTCGTTGCGCTTGATCTGGCGCGCCTCGAAGGGCGTGGCCAGGCCGGTGCGGGCGAGCTCGTCCCAGCTGCGGCCCAGGCCGGCCGCCTTGGCCACCCACAGGATCACCTGGAGGTCGCGCAGGCCGCCGGGCGACTCCTTGCAATTGGGCTCCAGCGAGTACGGCGTGTTCTCGAACTTGTGGTGCCGCTGCTGCATCTCCAGCGTCTTGGCGGTGAAGAAGGCCTTGGGATCCATCGCCGCGTCGAAGCGGCGGGTGAACTCCCGGTACAGGCGCACCTGGCCCGCCAGCAGCCGGGACTCGAGCAGCGAGGTCTGCACCGTGACGTCGGCCTCGGCCTGGGCGATGCAGTCCGACAGGGTGCGCACGCTGGAGCCGATCTCCAGGCCGACGTCCCAGCAGTGGCCGATGAAGGCCTCGACCCGCGCCTTCAGGGCCGGGTCGGCGTCGACCTCGGTGCCGTCGGGCATCAGCACCAGCACGTCGACGTCGGAGTGCGGGTACAGCTCGCCGCGGCCGTAGCCGCCCACGGCGACCAGTGCGAAGCTGTCCGGGAAGGCCGCGGCCGCCCACAGGGCGCACAAGGTGGCGTCCGCCTCGCGGGCGAGGCCGTGCAGCAGGCGGTGGATGCCCCGGGTGGAGCTGCCGGTGGCGCGCAGCGACTCGAGCAGGGCGGCCTTGCGGCGCCGCCAGTCCTCGCGCAGGGCCGGCAGGTCCGGCGTGGCCGTGGGCGTGGTCGTGCCGGGGGCGCCGCTCATGCCGGTCAGGCTGCCGCGGTCACGAACGCCGGCGGCGGCGGGCTGCCGGCCGAGACGGTCAGCACCTCGTAGCCGGTGTCGGTGACCAGCACGGTGTGCTCCCACTGCGCGGACAGCGAGCGGTCGCGGGTGACGATGGTCCAGCCGTCGTTGCCATGCTCCTTCACCTCGCGGCGGCCCAGGTTGATCATGGGCTCGATGGTGAAGGTCATCCCGGGCTTGAGCTCCTCGAGGGTGCCGGGCCTGCCGTAATGCAGCACCTGAGGCTCCTCATGGAACTTGCGGCCGATGCCGTGGCCGCAGAACTCGCGCACGATGGAGAAACCGTTGCTCTCGGCGAACTTCTGGATGGCGAAGCCGATGTCGCCCAGGCGGGCGCCGGGCTTGACCTTGACGATGCCGTGCCACATGGCGTCGTACGTGAGCTGGGCCAGGCGGCGCGCGGCGATGGAGACCTCGCCCACCAGGAACATGCGGCTGGTGTCGCCGTACCAGCCGTCCTTGATGACGGTGACGTCGACGTTGACGATGTCGCCCTTCTTCAGCGGCTTCTCGTTGGGGATGCCGTGGCACACCACGTGGTTCACCGAGGTGCACAGGGAGGCGGGGTAGGGCGGGTAGCCGGGCGGCTGGTAGCCCAGCGTCGCCGAGGTGGTCCCCTGCTTCTGCATGTATTCGGCCGCGAGGCGGTCGATTTCCTTGGTCGTGATGCCCGGCTGGATGAAGGGCGTGAGGTAGTCCAGGACCTCGGAGGCGAGGCGGCAGGCGGTGCGCATGGCCTGGATCTCGCCGGCATCCTTGTACGTGATCGTCATGGGCCCGGATTATTCCAGAGGGGCAATGCAACTGCCGGCGACAGGGCCGCGCCCCGGTAAAATCGCGGATTGCCCGGCCGACCCCAGTCAGCGGCCCGCCCGGACCCCTCACCACCAGCCCCTCCCAGGCCCCACAGTGACCCTGCACATCACCGAATTCGAGGGCGGCGCCGCCCTCAGCGAGTTCCGCGTCCAGCAACTGCTTCCCCGCCTCCAGGCGGTCCACGGCAAGATCACCGGGCTCGCCGCCCGCTTCGTGCACCTGGCCGCCTTCGACCAGGCGCCCGAGGCCGCCGAGGTCCGGCGCCTGGCCGACCTCCTCACCTACGGGGACCCGTACGCCGGCGGCGCCGAGGGCGAGCTGATCGTCGTCACCCCGCGCCTGGGCACCGTCTCGCCCTGGGCCTCCAAGGCCACCGACATCGCCCACAACTGCGGCCTGGCCGTGCACCGGCTCGAACGCATCGTGGAATACCGGGTGCAGTTCAAGTCCGGCCTGCTGGGGGGCAAGCCCGCCCTCGAGCCGGCCCAGCGCGAGGCCATCGCCGGCCTGCTGCATGACCGCATGACCGAGACCGCGCTGTTCGAGCGCGCCGGCGCGCACCGCCTGTTCACCGAGCTGGAGCCGCAGCCGATGGAGCACGTGGACGTGCTCGGCGGCGGCCGCGCCGCGCTGGAGAAGGCCAACGTGGAATTCGGCCTGGCCCTGGCCGACGACGAGATCGACTACCTGGTGAAGGCCTTCACCGGCCTGGGCCGCAACCCCACCGACGTGGAGCTGATGATGTTCGCCCAGGCGAACAGCGAGCACTGCCGCCACAAGATCTTCAACGCCCAGTTCACCATCGACGGCGTGGCCCAGGACAAGAGCCTGTTCGGCATGATCCGCAACACCCACCAGCTGGCGCCCCAGCACACCGTGGTGGCCTACTCGGACAACGCCGCCATCATGGAGGGCAACGAGGTCGAGCTGTTCGTGCCCGCGGACAGCGGCGCCAGCGCCTACGGCAAGCGCGCCTCCACCCAGCACGTGCTGATGAAGGTGGAGACGCACAACCACCCCACCGCCATCTCGCCGTTCCCGGGCGCCTCCACCGGCGCCGGCGGCGAGATCCGCGACGAGGGCGCCACCGGCCGCGGCTCGCGCCCCAAGGCCGGCCTGACCGGCTTCACCGTCTCGCGCCTGTGGGACAACCCCAACGGCCGCCCGGCGCACATCGCCAGCCCGCTGCAGATCATGACCGAGGGCCCCCTGGGCGGCGCCGCGTTCAACAACGAGTTCGGCCGCCCCAACCTGGCCGGCTACTTCCGCGAGTACGAGCAGACCGTGGACGGCGTGGTGCGCGGCTACCACAAGCCGATCATGATCGCCGGCGGCCTGGGCGCCATCGACGCCGGCCTCACGCAGAAGATCCTGTTCCCCGCCGGCACGCTGCTGGTGCAGCTGGGCGGCCCCGGCATGCGCATCGGCATGGGCGGCGGCGCGGCCAGCTCCATGGCCACCGGCGCCAATGCGGCCGAACTCGACTTCGACTCCGTGCAGCGCGGCAACCCCGAGATCGAGCGCCGGGCCCAGGAGGTCATCAACCACTGCTGGAAGCTGGGCGAGAAGAACCCCATCCTCGCGATCCACGACGTGGGCGCCGGCGGCCTGTCCAACGCCTTCCCCGAGCTGACCAACGACGCCGGCCGCGGCGCGCGCTTCGACCTGTCCAAGGTGCCGCTGGAGGAGTCCGGCCTGGCGCCCAAGGAGATCTGGTGCAACGAGAGCCAGGAGCGCTACGTCATGGCCATCGCGCCGGAGTCGCTGGCCGAATTCACCGCCATGTGCGAGCGCGAGCGCTGCCCCTTCGCGGTGGTCGGCGTGGCCACCGAGGAGCGCCAGCTGGTGGTGGCCGACGAGAAGAACCAGGCCGTGGACATGCCCATGGACGTGCTCCTGGGCAAGCCGCCCAAGATGCACCGTGACGTGAAGACGGTGAAGCGCGAGGCGCCCCCCATCGACCTCACCGGCGTGAAGCTGCAGGACGCCGTGATCCAGGTCCTGGCGCATCCCACCGTGGCCTCCAAGCGCTTCCTGATCACCATCGGCGACCGCACCGTGGGCGGCATGACCCACCGTGACCAGATGGTCGGCCCCTGGCAGGTGCCGGTGGCCGACGTGGCCGTCACCCTGGCCGACTACCAGGGCTTTGCCGGCGAGGCGATGGCCATGGGCGAGCGCACGCCGCTGGCCTCGGTCGATGCCGCCGCCTCCGGCCGCATGGCCGTGGCCGAGGCCATCACCAACCTGCTGGCCGCGCCGATCGAGCTGCCCCGCGTGAAGCTGTCCGCCAACTGGATGGCCGCCTGCGGCGAGCCGGGCGAGGACGCCGCGCTCTACGAGACCGTCAAGGCCGTGGGCATGGCGCTGTGCCCGGCGCTGGGCATCGCCATCCCGGTGGGCAAGGACAGCCTGTCCATGCGCACCCAGTGGAAGGAGGGGGATGCGCAGAAGAAGGTCACCTCCCCGGTGAGCCTGGTCGTCACCGCCTTCGCCACCCTGGGCGACGTGCGCGGCACGCTGACCCCGCAGCTGGACGCCGCGCAGGACACCACCCTGGTGCTGGTGGACCTGGGCAAGGGCCGCAACCGCATGGGCGGCTCCATCCTGGCGCAGGTGCTGGAGCAGCCCGGCGGCGCGGTGCCCGACCTGGACGACGCGCAGGACCTGGTGAACCTGGTCAACGCCGTCAACGCCCTGCGCGCGCAGGGCCGCATCCTCGCCTACCACGACCGCAGCGACGGCGGCCTGCTGGCCGCGGCCTGCGAGATGGCCTTCGCCGGCCACGTCGGCGTGGCCCTGAACGTGGACCTGCTGGTCACCGAGGGCGACGGCATCACCGACAGCCGCGCCGAGTATGGCGACGCCAAGAACTGGGCCGGCCAGGTCAGCGCCCGCCGCGAGGAGCTCACGCTCAAGGCCCTGTTCAACGAGGAGCTGGGCGTGGTGCTGCAGGTGCCCACCGCGGTGCGCAATGAGGTCATGCAGGTCCTGCGCGAGCACGGCCTGAGCAAGCACAGCCACTTCGTCGGCACCACCCGCCCGCAGGCTTCGTCCATCGACGTGGGCAAGGGCGAGGTGCAGGTGTGGCGCGACACCAAGGCCGTCTTCAGCGCCACGCTGGCGGACCTGCACCAGGTCTGGGACAGCGTGAGCTGGAAGATCGCGCAGCAGCGTGACAACCCGGCCTGCGCCGACAGCGAGCACGCCCTGGCCGGCGAGCCGACCGACCCGGGCCTGCAGTTCGCCCCCAGCTTCGACCCGGCCGAGGACGTGGCCGCGCCGTTCCTGAACCTGGCGCGGCCCAAGGTGGCGGTGCTGCGCGAGCAGGGCGTCAACTCCCACGTGGAGATGGCCTACTGCTTCGACCGCGCCGGCTTCGAGGCGGTGGACGTGCACATGACCGACCTGCTGGCCGGCCGCGCGAAGCTCGGGGACTTCAAGGGCTTCGTGGCCTGCGGCGGCTTCAGCTACGGCGACACGCTGGGCGCCGGCATCGGCTGGGCCCGCAGCATCACCTTCAACGCGCCGCTGTCGGCGCAGTTCAAGGAGTTCTTCGCCCGCACCGACACCTTCGCCCTGGGCGTGTGCAACGGCTGCCAGATGCTGGCCGAACTGGCCGACATCATCCCGGGCGCGCAGGCCTGGCCGCGCTTCACCACCAACCGCAGCGAGCGCTACGAGGCGCGGCTGTCGCAGGTCGAGGTGCTGCAGTCCCCCAGCCTGTTCTTCCAGGGCATGGAGGGCAGCCGCCTGCCGATCGTGGTGGCGCACGGCGAGGGCTATGCCAACTTCGCCCGGCGCGGCGACGCGGCGAAGGTGATCGGCGCGATGCGCTTCACCGACCACCACGGCCAGCCCACCGAGACCTACCCGCTGAACCCGAACGGCAGCCCGGGCGGCCTGACCGCGGTGACCACGGCGGATGGCCGCTTCACGGCCATGATGCCGCACCCCGAGCGCGTGTTCCGCAACATCCAGATGTCCTGGACCGGGGGCGACATCAGCGCCGACAGCCCGTGGCTGCGGGTCTGGCGCAACGCCCGCAAGTGGGTGGGTTGATCACCCCGGGGTGACCCCGCGGGCGTTCAGGCGCAGCGCTCGCCCGCGGTGCGCCGGAAGGTGGCGCCGCGCGCCAGGGCCAGCGGCCCCGGCCCGCTGCGCAGGACCAGGGCGTCGCCCTCGGCCTGCAGTTCCAGCGCGCCGTCGCGGGTCTCCTGGGTGCGCAGCACGGCGCCGCGCAGGCGGGCCTGGATCTCGCGCACGCGGCCGCGCCGCTCGTACTGCCCGGTGACTTCCTGGTAACGCTGCGCCAGGCGCAGGCTGCTGCCGGTGAGCGGCCCCACGCCGCACCACAGGCCCTCCACGCGGGCCGGCACCACCCAGAAGTGGACCTTGCTTTGCTTCTCGCGGCCGACGGCCTTGTCCGGCACCGCCAGCACGCGGGTCTCGTCGGGCGCCCAGTCGCCCATGTCCCAGTCGTGCGAGACGACGCGGGTGCCGGGCTTGAGCGCCAGCAGCAGGGGCCGCAGCTTCAGGTTGAAGTCCGGCAGCAGGTACATGGTGATGACGCTGGCGGGCGTGAGGTCGGTCTCGAACAGGTCCTGCACCTTGAACTTCGCCTTGTCGGAGACGCCGGCGAGGCGCGCGGCGCGCTCGCTGCGCTCGACCAGGTCCGGCACGATCTCCACGCCCAGGCCGGTGGCGCCGAAGCGGCGCGCGGCGGTGACGACGATGCGGCCGTCGCCGGAGCCCAGGTCGATCACGTGGTCCGCGGCGCCGACGCCGGCGATGGACAGCATCTCCAGGGTCACATGGTCGGGCGTGGTGATGAAGGGGACCTCGTCGAGGAAGGCGGGCTGCGCGGGGACCGCGGGGGCGGCCTGCGGCGCCTGGGCCCGGGCGGGCAGGGCGGCCAGCGCGGCGGCGGCCAGGGCCAGCGCGGCGAGGTGGCGGGTCGTGCGGGCGACGCCGGCGATTCGGGTGGAGCGGGTGGCGGGCGTGATGCGGGCGACGGCGGGCATCGGGGTCATCCTGGCGGTGGGGGAGGTGGGAGCGGTTCGGGGCGCGGGAGTCGATCGCATGGGGGGCGACCATAGCACCACGGCGAGGGTTCCCACGAATGGCCGGTCGCGGCGGGGACGGCTGCAATCAGGCCATGACCCTGTCCGAGGAACCCGTACCCGCCACGCCGCCCGCGCCCGCCCGGCGCGAGCTGCGCGCCGTCTCGCTCGCCGACCCCTTCCGCTGGCTCGCCGCCGGCCTGCGTGACCTGCGCGCCGCGCCGGTGGTGGCCCTGTTCTACGGCGCCTGCTTCTGGAGCATGGCGGCCCTGCTCGGGGCGGTGTTCCGGCACGCGCCGGAGTACACCATGTCCTTCGTCTCGGGCTGCTTCCTGGTCGGCCCCTTCCTGGCGATGGGCCTGTACGACGCCAGCCGCCGGCTCGAGCGCGGCGAGCGCGCCAGCCTGTCGGAGTCGCTGACCTGCTGGGACAAGCGCCTGGGCAGCATGGGCCTGCTGGTGCTGGTGCTCCTGCTGCTGGAGCTGCTGTGGGGGCGGGCCTCGCTGGTCGTCTTCGCGGTGTTCTTCGACACCGGCATGCCCAGCACCGCCAGCGTGCTGCAGGCGGTGTTCAACCCGCGCAACTGGGAGTTCGTGGCGGTCTACACCGTGGTGGGCGGGGTCTTCGCCGGGCTGGTGTTCGGCACCTGCGTGGTCTCGCTGCCGATGATCCTGGACCGCGACACCGACGCCATCACCGCCGGCCTGTCCAGCCTGCAGGCCGTCACCGGCCGGCCGCTGCCGCTGCTGCTGTGGGGCGCGCTGATCGTCGCCGTGGTGCTGGGCGCGATGGCGCTGCCCTGGGCCGCCGGCCTGCTGGTGGCCGGGCCCTGGCTGGGGCATGCGAGCTGGCATGCCTACCGGGGCTGCTTCCGCTGGGTGGAGCCGCAGGCCTGAGGCCGGGCGGGGACGCCGCGGCCCGCGCCCTCACGCCGGTTGCGGCTGCAGCGGCAGGCCCACCACGAAGGTGCTGCCGCGGCCCAGGCCCGCGCTGTGCGCGCGCACCCAGCCGCCATGCAGGCGCACCAGCCCGCGCACCAGTGACAGGCCGATGCCCAGGCCGCCCTGCGCGCGGTCCAGCGAGCCGCGCACCTGGGCGAAGCGCTGGAACACCTGCTCCAGGGCCTGCGGCTCCAGGCCGATGCCGTTGTCGCGGACGGTGACGCGCACCTCGGCCGGCGTGGCCTCGGTGAAGACCTCGACCAGGCCGCCCGGGTCGGTGTACTTGGCCGCATTCGTCAGGAGGTTGGCGAAGACCTGGGACAGGCGCAGCGGGTCGGCGTCCAGCGTCACCGGCGGGTCGGGCAGGCGCACCTGCAGCGTGTGGGCGCGCTGCTCGATCAGGGGCCGGGCCACCTCGATCGCCGACTCCAGCACCCGGCCCAGGTCCGTCGGCTCGCGCTCCAGCAGGATGCGCCCGCTGTTGATGCGGGCGATGTCCAGGAGGTCCTCGAGCAGGCGCGCCATGGCGGCGGACTGGCGCTCGATCACCGAGACGGCCCAGGCGCGGCGCGCCTCGTCGGCCTGCGGCGAGCGCAGCACCGCCGCCGCGGCGCGGATCGGCGAGAGCGGGTTGCGCAGCTCGTGCGAGAGGGTGGCGATGAAGATGTCCTTGGCCCGGTTGTCCTCGTCGGCCAGGGCCCGGGCGACGCGCTCGGCCTCCAGGGCCTGGTCGCGGTCGGCCAGGGCGCGCACCACGTGGCGGCCGGCGGAGACCAGGGCGTCGCGCAGGGCGTCGAGCTGGCGCACGCCCGAGCGCCGGCCCGGCGGCGCCTCGCCGCGCGCCAGGCGCGGGGCGTCGGTGGCCATGCGGTCCACGGTGCGCACGATCCGGCGCGCCAGCAGCAGCGAGGCCGACAGGCCGACCAGCAGCAGCGCCAGGCCCACGCCCGCCAGGCGCAGCAGCGACTCCTGCAGCGCCGCGTCGGCCGCGCGCGCGGGGATGCCGGTCAGCGCGATCCAGCCATCGATCGTGGTGGCCCAGGCCCAGAGGTACTCGTTGCCATCCCGGGTCGGGAAGCGCCGCACGCCGGTGTCCCTGCTGGTCACGGCGCGCAAGGTCTCCTCGCTGGGCATGGCCCCGAGGAAGCGGTCCATCTCGCGGGTTCGCGCGAGGATGCGGTAACGCCCGTCCAGCAGCGTCGCGACCGCGCTGTCGCGGCCGGCGATGTGGCTGCCCATGATGCCGGCGAGGTGGACCGGGTCGAGCCGGGCCGACACCAGCCAGAGGATGCGGCCGGCCCGCCAGACCGGGTAGTTGACCGAGATGGCGAGGCGGCCGTCGGATCCGCTGGCGTGGAGGTCGGAGATCACGACCTGGTTAGTCTCGAAGACCTTGCGGTGGTGGTCCCCCAGGGGGATGCGCCCCGGCCCGCCGGCGGCGGGCGGGTACTCCAGCAGCACCCGGCCGTCCGGCGCCACCACGCTGAGGGTCTGCAGCCCGAGGTCGGCGCGGGTGACCTCGCGGATCTGCGCCGCGAGGTAGGGGAGGTCGATGCGCCCGGCCTCCAGGCCCGGGGATTCGGCCACCAGGCGCAAGGCCTGCCGGACATGGCTCAACTCGCGCTCGACGGAGGCCGCCATCGCCCGGTTGGTGGCGGAGAGCTCGCGCGCCGTGGCGGCGCGGGTCTGTTCGCCCATGAGGTGCAGCAAGACGCCGCTGAACATCAGCAGCGGCAGCACCACGATCACCGGCAGGGAGACGAGCAGCGGGTACAGGCCGACCGCACGGCGCGCCGCGGGCGGGCGTGGCTCTGCCGCCCCGGGGGAGGCCGGCCTTTCCTGGGAGTCTGCGGGGGCAGTCGGAAAGGCCGGCATGGCGGGCTCAGGGCCGTGGCACGGGCGGCCGGGTCCGGTAGAAGGTCAGGGGCGCCTCGGCCATCTCGCGCACCCGCTGGTTCATGACCGATTTCTTCATGCGCCCCACCACATGCATCTCGCAGGGCTTGCAGTCGAAGTGCAGGGTCAGCTTCTCCTTGCCGTTCACCAGCTGGAGCGGCTCGGCCTTGATCGTGCCCTTGACGCCGATCACGCCCTTGGCCTGCTTGGGACACAGGCTCATGGACCAGCGCACGCAGTGCTTGGTGATCATGAGGCTGACCTCGCCTTCCTCCTCGTGGCTCTCGTAGGCCGCGTCGATCACCTTGACGCCGTGCTTCGCGTAGAAGTCATGGGCCTTGTGGTTGTAGACGTTGGCCAGGTAGGTGAGCGTGTCCTCGGGGTAGGGCACGGGCGGCTCCACCGGCTGCCCGCGCAGCGGGCGCTGGTAGGCCTTGGCGCGGGCCTCCTCGAGGGCGGCCACGGCGTCGCGGCGCAGGGTGTTCAGGGACGAGGCCGGGATGAACCAGGGCTGCGACAGCTGCAGCTGGATGTCGATGGCCTCGAAGATCGTGTTGCCGAAGCGCGCCAGCTGCTCGGCGAGCCTGGACTCGCCGCGCGCCGGCTCCTTGGCATGGGGCAGGTCGGCGGCGCCGACATGGCCGTCCTCGTCGGTCAGCGTGAGGCGCAAGCCCCCGGGCGTCTCGGACAGCGTGGCCCACAGGCCGATGCGGCGGTCGCTGGACTTCTTCTCCAGCATGCGCACCCACGCCATGTCGCGGTTGCGGTTGATCTCGGTGCCCTTGCGCAGGTCGGGCATGCCGGCAATGGGGTCCTTGGGGAAGACGCGCCAGTGCCCCAGCTTGCCGGCCGGCTCGGCGCGGTTGATCGCCATGCCGACCAGTTCCTTGTGCAGGTCGTAGTAGCACAGGCCGTCGCCGTTGTGCAGCAGGGTCTGGGCGTCGCTGCACTCCAGATCCACCCAGTTGGGGCCGACGGCGGTGACCCAGCCGATGGCGCGGCCCGGGTTCTTGGGCGAGTCGAAGGCGCCGATGTCGTCCTTGCGGCCGTTGACGAAGTAGTCGGTGAACTCGCGGTTGAAGTTCTGGTTCGGGTCGGGCGTGAAGGTGAAGGTGGTGCGGCCGCTGGAGGCCCGCGCCAGCGGGCGGTCGCTGCCTTCGCGCTCCTCGATCAGCGCGTCGAACAGCCGGCGGTAGTGGGCGGTGATGTTCTTCACGTAGCCCATGTCCTTGTAGCGGCCCTCGATCTTGAAGCTGCGCACGCCGGCGTCCACCAGGGCGGCGAGGTTGGCGCTCTGGTCGTTGTCCTTCATCGAGAGCACGTGCTTGTCGTGGGCGATGAAGCGGCCCTTCTCGTCGACCACGTGGTAGGGCAGGCGGCAGGCCTGGGAGCAGTCGCCGCGGTTGGCGCTGCGGCCGGTGTGGGCGTGCGAGATGAAGCACTGGCCGCTGTAGGCCACGCACAGCGCGCCGTGGATGAAGAACTCCAGCTTGCAGCGCTCGGGGTCGATGGCGGCGTTGATCTCGCGGATCTGCTCCAGGGTCAGCTCGCGGGCCAGCACCATCTGGGAGAAGCCCACGTCCTGCAGGAAGCGGGCCTTGTCCACGGTGCGGATGTCGGTCTGGGTGCTGGCGTGCAGCTGGATCGGGGGCAGGTCGAGCTCGAGCAGGCCCATGTCCTGGATGATCAGGACGTCGGCGCCGGCGCGGTAGACGTCCCAGGCCATCTGGCGCGCGCCTTCGAGCTCGTCGTCGCGCAGGATGGTGTTGTGGGTCACGAAGATCCGCGAGCCGAAGCGGTGGGCGTGGCGGGCCAGGCGCTCGATGTCCTGCACCGAGTTGCTGGCGGAGACGCGGGCGCCGTAGCTGGGTCCGCCGATGTACACGGCGTCAGCCCCGTGGTTGATGGCCTCGATGCCGATATCGGCGTCCCGGGCGGGCGCCAGCAGCTCGATCTGGTGGTTGGCAAGCATGGGCGGGATTATCCCAGCGCGCTTCGGGTAAGGTCGGCCCATGGCCATCGCCGAAACCGCCCGTTACTCCCGCCTCGATGCCTGGCGCGGCGGGGCCGTGGCCTGGATGACCGCGTTCCACCTCGCCTTCGACCTGGCCTGGCTCGGCTTCTGGCGGCAGGACTTCTACAACGACCCGCTGTGGACGGTGCAGCGCACGCTGATCGTCAGCCTGTTCCTCGCCTGCGCCGGCGTCTCGCAGGCGGTGGCCCTGGCGCAGGGGCAGCCGGCCCGGCGCTTCTGGCGGCGGTGGGCCCAGGTCGCCGGCGCGGCGCTGCTGGTCACGGCGGGTTCCTGGCTGGTGTTTCCCCGCAGCTTCATCTACTTCGGCGTGCTGCACGGCATCGCGGTGATGCTGCTGGTGCTGCGGCTCACGGCGGGCTGGGGCGCCTGGCTGTGGCTGGCCGGGGCGCTGGCCCTGGGCGCGAAATTCGCCGCGGCCTGGGCGCATGGCGCCGGCCTCGCACCGGCCTGGCTGGACGCGCCGGCCTTCAACTGGCTGGGCCTGGTCGGGCGCAAGCCGGTCACCGAGGACTACGTGCCCCTGGTGCCCTGGCTGGCCGCGGCCTGGTGGGGCCTGGCCGCGGGCCAGTGGGCGCTGCGGCGCCGCCCGCACTGGTTCGCGGGGGCCGCGCCGGCGCCGCTGGCGTGGCTGGGCCGCTGGAGCCTCACCTGGTACCTGCTGCACCAGCCGGTGTTGATCGGCGCGCTGATGCTGGCGGCGACCCTGCGGGCCCAATGAAAAACGCGGCCCGGGGGCCGCGTCTGCTGGGGAGGCGGGCCGGCGGGCCGGCGGGCCTTATTCCACCTTGGCCTTGGCGCGCAGGTCGTCCTGGAACTGCTGCAGCTTCTGCTGCTGCAGCTGCTGCTGGATCTGCGGCTTGACTTCGTCGAACTTGGGCAGCTGGGCCTCGCGCACGTCGTCCAGGCGGATCACGTGGAAGCCGAACTGGCTCTTGACCGGGGCCTCGGTGACCTGGCCCTTGTTCAGCTTGACCATGGCGGCGGAGAACTCGGGCACGTAGCTGTTGGGGCTGGCCCAGTCCAGGTCGCCGCCGTTCGCGCCGGAGCCGGGGTCCTTGGACTGCTTCTTGGCGATCTCTTCGAACTTGCCGCCCTTCTTCAGGCTGGCGATGATGGCCTTGGCCTCGTCTTCCTTGGCCACCAGGATGTGGCGGGCCTTGTATTCCTTGCCGCCGTTGGCCGCGACGAACTTGTCGTATTCGGCCTTGGCTTCGGCGTCGGTGACGGGGCTCTTCTTCTGGAAGTCGGCGAACAGCTCGCGGATCAGGATGGTCTGGCGGGCCAGCTCCATCTGGGCCTTGAAGTCGTCGCTGCCGTCGAGGCCGCGCTTCTGGGCTTCCTGCATGAAGATCTCGCGGGCGATGACCTCGTCGCGGATCTGGTTCTTGATCTCCGGGGTGACCGGGCGGCCGCTCTTGGCGACCTGGGCGGCCAGGGCCTCGACGCGCGCGGAGGGAACGGCCTTGCCATTGACGATGGCGACGTTCTGGGCCGCGGCAGGCAGCGCGGCGCACAGGGCAGCGGCCGCGGCGGCGGCCAGGAGATGCTTCTTCATGGGGTTGTCCCTCAGGGAATCGGGGTAGGGGTTCGGACGATCTCGATGGCCAGCGCGTGCAGGCCCCGTGCGATGAAATCCTGCGCGGCATCATACACAAGGCGATGCTGCGCCACGCGGGGCCGGCCGTCGAACTGCGGGCAGGCGATGCGCACCCGGAAATGGGTGCCGAAGCCGGTGCCGTCAGCGCCGGCATGGCCGGCGTGCTGGTGGCTCTCGTCGATCACCTCGAGGTGCGTCGGCGACAGCCGCTGCGCGAGGCAGTCGTGCAGGGCCTGCGCGGTGATGCCGGTGCCGGTCATGGCCGCGGCGCCTCCTGCGCGTCCTCCGCATCGCCCTTCATGTGCCGGCTCAGCCAGATGCCCTGGCCCAGCACGAACACCAGCATCAGGCCGATGCCGCCGAACAGCTTGAAGCTGACCCAGGTGTCGGTGTCGAAGTTGAAGGCCACCCACAGGTTGATGACGCCCATCGCGGCGAAAAAGCCGGTCCAGCTCCAGGTCATGGTGCGCCAGGCCGGCTCGGGCAGCGACAGCTGCGCGCCCATGAGGGTGCGCAGGAAGTTGCGCTTGAACACCAGCTGGCCCACGGCCAGCGTGCCGCCCATGAGCCAGTACAGCACCGTCGGCTTCCACTTGATGAAGGTCTCGCTCTGGGCCAGCAGCGTGGCGCCGCCGAACAGGACGATCACGCCGAGGCTGAGCCATTGCATGGGCTCGACCTTGCCGGTACGCCAGCGCAGCCAGCCGATCTGCAGGATGGTGGCCACGATGGCCACGCCGGTGGCCCAGTAGATCCCGGCGACCTTGAAGGTCGCGAAGAACAGGATGATGGGGAAGAAATCGAGCAGGAGCTTCATGCGTCCGTCAGGGTCGGGTGTCAGGTCTCGGGGGTGAAATCGAGCGAGGCGGAGTTCATGCAGTACCGCAGGCCGGTGGGGGCTGGCCCGTCGGGGAACACATGCCCCAGGTGCGACCCGCATTGTGCACACACGGTTTCGGTGCGGACCATGCCGTGGCTGGTGTCGGTGATCTCGCGGATCGCGCCGGGCACGGCCTCGCTGAAGCTGGGCCAGCCGCAGCCGGCGTCGAACTTGGTGCGGGAGTCGAACAGCTTCGCGCCGCAGCAGATGCAGTGGTAGCTGCCGTCGGCCCATACCTGCTCGTACTTGCCGGTGAAGGGCCGCTCGGTGGCGGCGTGGCGGGTGACCTCGAAGGCGCGCGGCTCGGCGCCCTTGGCGGCCAGCAGGGCCTGCCACTCGGCCTCGGATTTGTGGATCGGGTAGGTCATGAGGAGCAGCTGATCTCGATGGAGGATGCCCAGTCGGGCGGGAAGCCGGCGTAGTCTGCCTCAAGCGCCGGGTGCTCGGCGAAGGGATCCTGCAGCAGCGCCAGCAGGCGGTCGACAACCGAGAAGTCGCCCGACTGCGCGGCCTGGATCGCCAGCTCGCCCAGGAGGTTGCGCAGCACGTACTTGGGGTTGGTGGCGCGCATGCGCGCGCCGGCCTCCCCGGCCTCCTCGGCCAGGCGTGCGGCATAGGCCGCGTGCCAGCGGTCGAAGGCGTCGCGGTCGGGGAACAGATCGCGCACCGGCGCCAGGGGGCCGCCGGCCACGTGGTCGGCCAGGCGGCGCCAGAAGATCGGGTAGTCGATGCGGCCCTCGGCGAGCAGGTGCAGCACGCCGTCGACCAGCGCACGGTCGGTCTCGCGCGGCGCGGACAGGCCGAGCTTGGCGCCCATGCGGGCCAGCAGCTCGCGCGGGAAGACCGTCTTGTAGGACTCCAGCGCAGCGAGCGCGAGATCGGGGTCGTCGATCACCGGCAGCAGCGCCTGGCCCAGGCAGAACAGGTTCCAGTAGGCGACGTTGGGCTGGCGGTTGTAGGCGTAGCGGCCGCCGGTGTCGCTGTGGTTACAGATGTGGCCGGGGTCGAAGGCGTCGAGGAACTGGAACGGGCCGTAGTCCAGGGTCAGGCCCAGGATGCTCATGTTGTCGGTGTTCATCACGCCGTGGCAGAAGCCCGCCGCCTGCCACTGGGCCACCATCGCCGCGGTGCGCTCGCTCACCTGCTCGAGGAAGGCCGCATAGGCGTTGCCGCCGAACCGCCCGGTGCCGCGGCACTGCGGGTACCAGCGGTCGATGACATGGTCGGCCAGCGCGCGCAGCTCGGCGTCGCGCCCGGCGGCCGCGAAGTGCTCGAAGTGGCCGAAGCGGATGAAGCTGGGTGCCACGCGCGTGACCACGGCGGCGGTCTCGATCGTCTCGCGCCGCACCGGCGCCGGCGAGCCGGTGACCATGAGCGCCCGGGTGGTGGGGATGCCCAGGGCCGCCATGGCTTCCGAGGCCAGGAATTCGCGGATGCTCGATCGCAGCACGGCACGGCCGTCGCCCATGCGTGAGTACGGCGTGCGGCCCGCCCCCTTGAGCTGGAACTCCTGCGGCCCGGCCGGCGTGTCCGCCTCGCCCAGGAGGATGGCGCGGCCGTCGCCGAGCTGGCCGGCCCAGACGCCGAACTGGTGGCCGCTGTAGACCGTGGCCACCGGGCGGGTGCCGGCCAGGGGCAGGTTGCCGGTGAAGGCCTGCACGGCGTCCTCGCCGCGCAGGGTGTCCGGGTCCAGCCCCAGCTCGCGGGCCAGGCGTTCGCTCAGGCCCACCAGGTGCGGCGCGGGCAGCGGCGTGGGCGGCAGGGGGGTGTGGAAGGACGGGCCGAGGCGCGTGAAGCCGTCGCGCCAGTCCAGGCCCAGGTCGAGGGCGGGAGCGTCCGCCAGGGTGTCGGTCATCGGGCGGATTGTCCCGCACCACCCCGGGCCCCCGGGCGCATGAGGGATTTCCGGGGCACCGCGGCCGCCGGCCCGGCGGGATACTGCCGCGCCTTGAACAAGACGGGAGAGCCCATGCGCGGCCTGATGCAAGACCAGCCCCTGCTGATTTCCAGCCTGATCACCCATGCCGAGCGGCACCACGGCGACACCGAGGTCGTCTCGCGGCGGGTGGAGGGGGACCTCCACCGCTGCACCTGGCGCGACGTCGCCGGGCGTGCCCGCCAGGTGGCGAACGCGCTGGACCGCATGCAGCTCGGCTTCTCGGACCGGGTCGCCACCCTGGCCTGGAATGGCTACCGGCACCTGGCGCTCTACTTCGGCGTGTCCGGCTCCGGCCGGGTGCTGCACACCCTCAACCCGCGCCTGCATCCCGACCAGATCGCCTGGATCGTCAACCACGCCGAGGACCGGGTGCTGTGCTTCGACGCCACCTTCCTGCCGATCGTGCAGGCGATCCATGCGCGCTGCCCCGGCGTCCGGCACTACGTGATGCTGTGCGAGGCCGGCGGCCTGCCCGCGGACAGCGGCATCCCCGGGCTGGTGGCCTACGAGGACTGGGTCGGCGCCGAGCCCGCCACCTACGACTGGCCGGTGTTCGACGAGAACACCGCCTCGAGCATGTGCTACACGAGCGGCACCACCGGCCACCCGAAGGCCGCCCTGTACAGCCACCGATCGACCCTGCTGCATGCCTACGGCGCGGCGCTGCCCGACGTGATGGGCCTGCGCGCGGCGGACGCGGTGCTGCCGGTGGTGCCGATGTTCCATGTGAACGCCTGGGGCATCCCGTACTCCGCGGCGCTGGTCGGCTGCAAGCTGGTGTTTCCGGGCCCGGCGCTGGATGGGAAATCGGTCTACGAGCTGATCGAGGCCGAGGGCGTGACCTTCGCGGCCGGCGTGCCCACGGTGTGGCAGATGCTGCTGGCGCACGTGGCCGCGGGCGGCCTGCGTTTTTCCACCCTGAAACGCACGGTGATCGGCGGCTCGGCGTGCCCGCCGGCCATGATCGACGCCTTCCGCGAGCGGTACGGCGTGGAGGTGCTGCACGCCTGGGGCATGACCGAGATGAGCCCGCTGGGCACGCTGTGCACCCTGAAGAACAAGCACCTGTCGCTGCCGCCCGGCGAGCAGGCCCGTCTGCGCCTGAAGCAGGGGCGGGCGATCTTCGGCGTGGACATGCGCATCGTCGGGGATGACGGCCGCGAGCTGCCCTGGGACGGCGCCACCGCCGGTGACCTGCAGGTGCGCGGGCCCTGGGTGGTGGCGCAGTACTTCAAGGGCGAGGGCGGCGACCCGCTGCGCCACGACCAGGGGGTGGACTGGTTTCCCACCGGCGACGTGGCCACCATCGACGCCGACGGCTTCATGCAGATCACCGACCGCAGCAAGGACGTGATCAAGTCCGGCGGCGAATGGATCTCCTCCATCGACATCGAGAACATCGCCATGGGCCATCCCGCGGTGGCCATGGCCGCCTGCATCGGCATGAAGCATCCGAAGTGGGACGAGCGCCCCCTGCTGGTGGTGGTCCGGCGTCCGGGGGCCGCCCTGACGCGCGAGGAGATGCTGGCGTTCTACGAAGGCAAGTCGGCGAAATGGCAGGTGCCCGATGACGTGGTCTTCGTCGACGCCATTCCCCTGGGCGCGACCGGCAAGATGCTCAAGACCCGCCTGCGGGAGACCCTGAAGGACTACCGCCTGCCGACGGCGTGACCGTGGTCCGGCGCAGCGCAGCCTCCACCGGCGCGGGGTCGGCCATGCGCACCGAGATCAGGTGGTGCGGCTCCACCAGGTACTCGCGGCGGCCCTTGGGGATCACGCCGCGCGGCAGGGGGCGGGGCAGGGGACGCTCGGTGCGCACCACGAAGGTGTCGCGCTGCCGCTCGACCAGGGTCACCCGCATGCCCCGCGGCGCGAAGACCGAGTCGCCCAGCGCATGCACCGTCTTGCGGCCTGCGGTACCGCCCGCGCCCTTGTGCAGCAGGTCCACCTTGCGCTGCTCGTGCAGGCAGCGGGTGATGCGTGCGAGGTTGGCGAAGTCCTTCCAGTTGCCGAAGCTGCGCGCGTTGTAAAGCACGCCCAGGACGTCGCGCTCGGCCTGCGTGAAGTCCACCCCGTCGGCCTCGGCCAGGCTTTCGATCGTGCGGCGGGTGGACGCCACCCGGTCCTCGTCGCCCTCGCGCAGGGGCTCGCCGGTGAGCTTGTGCGTAAGGTAGCCGCTGAGGCTGTCCACCGCCAGCCCGCGGGTCAGGCCGCTGGCCGGAAGGCCCAGGGCCTGCGCCGTGCCCTGGGCAGCGCCGCAGGCATACGCGCCCGGGTAGGCCGCGAGCAGTTCTCCCAGCAGCGTGCTGAAACGCAGCGCCGGCGACTGTGGCGTGCCCTTGCCGCCGAGGGCCACGCACAGCATCACCGGGGCGACGTTCGGCGCGGCATCCACCAGGGCGCGGGACTGCACGCCGCGGCCGGCCGAGCGCGGCTCGTAGGTTTCGGCCGCCGCCTCCTTGCGGGCCGCCTCCAGCCCCTCCAGCCAGGCCGCGTCGTCGTGGTGGCTGCCGCTCGCAATGGCGGGGACGGCCCCGCTGGCGAGCCGGGCGGCCAGGGGTCCGGTGACGGCCTTGGCCAGCCGGGCAGGGTCGGGAAACACGGCCACCCGCAGCTGGCCCGCCTCCAGCAGGTCGTGGGCGCCGAGCATGGGCTGCAGGGCGGCGCGTGCGGCGTCGTTGGCCCGCAGCAGGGCGTGCAGCATCATCACCTGCTGGAGTTTCTGCGGATCCCCATGGAGCAGCGCCTGGCGCAGCGCCCTGAGCGGGCGTTCCTCGAGCAGCTTGAGCAGCTGCCGGGTGCGGTGCCTCTGCGGCGGGTCATGCGCCAGGGCATCGGCGACCACGGCCAGGAAGTCGTGCGCCGGGGCGCCGTCCGCCTCGCCGGTGCAGGGCGTCATCAACGGGCTGGCGGCCACCGTCGCCCGGACCTGCCGGGGCACCAGGGCGCGCGCCACCGCGGCCCGGTCCCCCTGGACCAGGGCCGTGAGCAGGGTGTCTGGATCGCAGGGCAGGTGGCCCAGGTCCTGGCCGGTGATGTGCCCGTGGAGCGCCCGTTCCAGCCGGTCGGCCTCCTGGCCGGAGAGCCGCGCGGCCAGCTCGAGCAGTTCGCGGCAGCGGGGATGCACGAGCAGCGCCTGGACATCGCGGACCGCGCCCGCGGTGAGGCGGCCGGTGTTCGACTGCTGCGTGCGTTGGGCGTCGACCAGCAGGCCGTGGTGCGGTACCCACACGATGCGGCGCCCATCCGGCTTGCCGTCGCGGACGGCCGAGGTCGCCGAGCCGGCCAGGAGCCCGTGTTCCTGGGGCGTGGCCAGCAGCAGGTCCTGGCGGCCGGCGGCCAGGTCGGCGACCCAGGCCGCATCCCCGCTGGCGCCGGCCCTGCGGCGGGCCTGCGCGTACCGGCCCAGCGTGTCCTGGAGTGCCTCGCCCCGTGCCTTGAGCGCATGCAGGCGGGTGGCCGCACCGGCCGGCGTGGCCAGCCCCGCGCCCAGGGCGGCCTGCGAGGCGAGCACCCGGCCCGTGCCGCCGGCCTTCCAGGCCCGCCGGAACTCCTGCCCCATCCAGGCCAGCGTGCCGCCCTGCTCGACCGGGGTGAAGCGCGCGATCTCCCACGGGTCGATCGCCCCCGTGCCGCTGGCGGACACGCCCGCGGCGACGGCGGCCGCGGGCGTCGGGACGTCCGGCAGCGCCTGCGCGGGCGAGCGCGCGAGGCCCAGGAGGGCGGAAGGCAGCAGGGTCAGGGCATGCATGGCGTTTCCTTGGCGCGGGTCAGTGCGCCGGGCCTTGCGCGGTGGGCTGTGGCTGCCCCGCCGCGTCGGCGATGGCCGTCAGGCCGTGGGCGACGGCCACGCCCAGGCCGACTGCGCCGACCAGGAGCCAGGTCACGGGCACCGCCAGGGCCAACATGGCCACCACGGCGGCGGCCGTGACGAGGGCCGCCTTGAGGACACCGGCTTTCAGACGGTCCCAGGCAGAGGCGGCGGGCTGGGTGCGTGGCGCGAGGGTCTGTTCGGCAGGGGCGGCGGCCTGCTGCGAGAGCGGCACCCGGGTGGGCGGGAGCTGCGGGTGGGACTGGCTGGGCGATGACAGCGAACCTGAATCCGGCGTCACCTCGGCGCGCGCAGGGCGGCCGCAGCCGGTGAGGGACTGGAATCGAGCGGACAGGGTGTGGCACACCTCAGTGAACATGGGCTTCTCCGGAAGGGCGGGGCAGGGAGGGGGAAGGGACAGGCTCGCTCGATGCGGGCCTGCGGGCGGATCGGTAACGGCCGCCCCGGGTTGGTTCTGCGGGGCGTGTCGGCGCGGGGCCTGGGCTCAGTTCATCGGGGGCGCGTCGGCCGGCAGGTCCTGCGGAATCTCCGGCGCCGGGAAGTTCACCCGCTGCGCGTCGGCGACGGGGTCCGGCTGATGCGCCACGGGCGGAGGCTGATGGGGGAGAGGGAGAGGCTGATGGGGGAGGGGCTGAGGCTGATGGGGCTGAGGCAGTGCCTGATGTGGCACGGCCTGATGCGGCAAGGCGTACGGCGGCGCTGGCGGCAGGGCTGGAGCCCACCCGGGCGGCAGGGCCGGTTGCGGTGCGACGGCCTGCTTGTCCAGGCGGTCCAGGACCAGGGCCGCGATGCCGACGGCAACCGCGGCGCCCACCGGGCCTCCGGCCAGCGCGCCGATCACCGCGGCGCCGATGAGGGCGATGGCCCGGAACCACCGCTGCTCGATGCGCGGGTGGGCGCGGTGGTCGTCCAGGCTGGCGGCGGGCAGGCGTGGGACGGCCGCCGGCGCGACGGCTTGCCGATGCAGCGGGTGTTCGACGGGCGCGGGGACTTGGGGCTGGCCTTGCGCACCCGGTGGAGGGAAAGCCGGTTGGGCGAGGACGGGCTGAGCCAGGACGGGTTGACCGACTGCCTGGCCGACGGCCTGGTCGACCGGGTGAACGGCCTGGGGCTGCGCGACGCTGGGTTGTCGCTGGATGTTGTTGTTCATGGCACCTCCGGATTCAATGCACCAGCCGTTCACCGGCGAGCTGCCCGCGGGCGACACGGCTGGCGTCGGCCAGGCGGTCCAGGGCGGCCGCGAGGGCCGCGGCATCGAGCGTGTCGATCGGCAGCACCAGGCACAGGGCCAGCGCGCGGGCCTGCGGGTGGTAGCCGAAATGCGGGCGCCCGAGCTCCGACTGGGCGAGGTTGGCAAGCAGCGCGCCGATGAGGATCCCCTGAAGTTCGTCGGCGTCGGCCTCCCCCAGGCTGGCGGCGAGCCGCAGCTCGCCCTGCGCCGGCGCGAACTGGAGCTCGAGGGTGAGGTCGTCGGCGAACCGTAGCGCGCAGGCGCCGTGGGCATCCAGGCCCGGCGGCGCGATCCCCAGGTGGCGGGCGAGGTCGAAGAGCAGGTCGGCCGGGGTCATGCGGCCTCCGCCGGGGAGGGGAAGGCCGCCAGCCCGGCGCGCCAGGCCACGGCCCGGGCCAGGAAGCCCTCCAGTGCGCCGGCGAAGGCCGGGTAGGCCAGCCCCTCGGTGTCGAACCAGTGCTGGAGGAAGACCTCGCCGTCGAAATCGGCGCAGAGGACGCCGCAGGCCGGGCCGGGCGGGAACAGGTTGCCGGCGAGCAGGGCCTCGAGCAGGGTCAGGTCCTCGAGGTCGGCGCGCCCGAGGTGGGCGCGCAGGGCGAAGCCAGGGTGGCCGGCGACCGGGCCGAAGCGCACGACGGTGTCGTCGAAACGGATCGCGATGGCGCCGTCGGCATCGGGCGACGGCGGCGGGAAGCGCAGCTCGGCGCACAGGTTGCGGAGGATGTCGTCCAGCGGCATGGGCCTTCTCCTGCGGGGGATGCCCGCCACGCAGCCTAGTAACGGTCCCGGCAGGCGGGTTCCTGCCGGCCCCTGTTGCGACGGAGACACCGCCGCCCGCGCCCGCGGGCGCGGGTTGCGCGATGATCGAAGCCCTGCGAACCACAGCCCGAGGCCCCTGCACCTTGTCCGACTCCCTGTCTTTCGGCGTCACCATCCCCTTCGTCGAGCACCTGGGCTTTGCCCTGACCCGCTTCGACGGCGGCCATTCGGCGATCGCCTTCACCCCGAAGCCCGAGCACCTCAACTCCTTCAGCGTCTGCCACGGCGGCGCGCTCATGACCCTGCTCGACGTGACCCTGGCCACCGCCGCGCGCAGCGTGGACGCCGACATGGGGGTCGTCACCATCGAGATGAAGACCAGCTTCATGCAGCCGGCCAAGGGCGTGCTGCGCAGCGAAGGCCGGCTGGTCCACCGCACCGCCACGCTGGCGTTCGTCGAGGGGACGGTCTACGATGCAGCGGGCAAGGCCTGCGCGCACGCCACCGGCACCTTCAAGTACGTGCGGCGCCTGCCCACCGGCCCGCGCGAGGCGCAACCGCTCAACCTGATCCCGACCGACTGACACCCACTCCCCGGAGCGATCCGATGACCACCCCGATGTCCTCCCAGGCCGGCCCCCAGCGGCGCCGGACCGGCCGGGACTGACGGGGGAGGCGGGCATGGACACCGGCCGCGACGCGTTCAACCAGCCCGCGCCGCTGCCCGAGGGCGACCTGTTCGCCCGGCACCGGGCGATGCAGGACACGCTGCGCCATCTCGCCCCGGGGCTGGACACCGCCCCGCTGCATGCCCTGGGCCGGCTGGCCGGGTCGCGCGAGATGCAGGTCCACGCCCGGCTGGCCCATGTGCACGGCCCGCAGCTGCATACCCATGACCGCTTCGGCCACCGTGTCGACGCGGTCGAGTTCCACCCCAGCTACCACGCGCTGATGGCCGCCGCCGTGTCGGCCGGCCTGCACGGCGCGCCCTGGGCCGGCGGCTCGCACCTGGCGCGCGCGGCCGGCTTCATGCTGTTCACGGAACTGGAGCCGGCGGTGCTGTGCCCGGTCTCCATGACCTATGCGGCGATGCCGGCGCTGCGGCACAACGCGGCGATCGAGGCCGCGTGGCGGCCTGCGCTGACGGCCCGCGCCTACGACCCGTCGCCCCGGCCCTGGCAGGCCAAGGCCGGCCTGACCCTCGGCATGGGCATGACCGAGAAGCAGGGCGGCTCGGACGTGCGTGCCAACACCAGCCGCGCCGCGCCCGATGGCGAGGACGCCTGGGGCGTGCGCCACCGCCTCACCGGGCACAAGTGGTTCTTCTCCGCGCCGCAGTCCGACGCGCACCTGGTCATCGCCCAGGCGGATGCCGGGCCGACCTGCTTCCTCCTGCCCCGCGTGCTGCCCGAGGGCGGCCGCAACGCGGTGCGACTGGTGCGCCTGAAGGACAAACTCGGCAACCGCGCCAATGCGAGCGCGGAGGTCGAGTTCGACGGGGCGCTGGCCTGGCAGGTGGGGGAGGCGGGCCGCGGCATCGCCCGCATCCTGGAGATGGGCGCGCTCACCCGGCTGGACTGCGCCCTCGGCACCGCCGGCCTGATGCGGCAGGCCCTGTCGCTGGCCCTGGACCATGCCCGCCAGCGGCAGGCCTTCGGCCGGCCGCTGCTGGCCCACGACCTGATGCGCAACGTCCTCGCCGACCTGGCGCTGGAGTCCGAAGCCGCCTGCGTGCTGGCCCTGCGGGTGGCCGCCACGCTGGACCGCGCCGGCGACCCGCGCGAGGCCGCCCTGGGCCGCCTGCTCACGCCGGTGGCCAAGTTCTGGGTCTGCAAGCGCGGCGCCGCCTTCGCCCAGGAGGCGATGGAGTGCCTGGGCGGCAACGGCTACGTGGAGGCGGACGGGGAGGGCGTGATGGCCCGCATCTACCGCGAGATGCCGGTCAACTCCATCTGGGAGGGCGCCAGCAACCTGATGGCGCTGGACCTGCTGCGCGCGCTGCGCCAGCCGGGCGCGGCCGAGGCGCTGGAGTCGCTCCTCGGCCCGGCGCGCGGCGCGCATCCGGCGCTGGACGCCGCGATCGCGGCCTTGCCGGCACGGCTGGCGCGCGAGGCCACCGAGGACCAGGCCCGGCGGCTGGCGCAGGACCTCGCCCTCGCCGCGCAGGCGGCGCTGCTGTGGCAATGCGCGCCGGCGCCGGTGGCGCTGGCCTTCACCGCCTCGCGGCTGGCCCAGGCCGGCGGCGGGGCCTTCGGGCTGCTGCCGCCCGGCCTGCCGCTGGACGACCTGCTGGCACGCGCCATGCCGCACTGACCCCACAGGACGCACGCCCCGACGACGCCGACCGACCCGCACAGCGAAAGGATCCGCGATGAACGCACCCGCCCCCGACCTGCTCCTGCACCACTACCCGATGTCGCCGTTCTCCGAAAAGATCCGGCGGGTGCTGGCGCACAAGCGCCTGGCCTGGAAATCGGTGGTGGTGCCGGCGGTGCTGCCCAAGCCCGACGTGGTGGCACTCACCGGCGGCTACCGGCGCACGCCCTTCCTTCAGGTGGGGGCCGACATCTACTGCGACAGCGCGCTGGTGTGCGACGTGCTCGAGCACGTGCAGGCCGAGCCGCCGCTGTACCCGCCGCACCTGCGCGGCGTCTCGCGGGTGTTCGCGCAGTGGGCCGACACCACGCTGTACGGGGCCGCCATGGCCTACAACTTCCAGCCGCGGGGCGCGGCCCAGGTCTTCAAGGGCGACGATGCGATCGCGGCCGCCTTCGCCGCCGACCGCAAGGCCATGCGCACCAACATGACGGTGCTGCGGGCGCCCGATGCCACCAGCGCCTACCGCTCCTACCTGCGGCGCATCGCCAGCATGGTCGAGGAGCACGACTTCCTGTTCGGGGCGGATGCCTGCGTCGCCGATTTCGCCGCCTACCACCCGCTGTGGTTCACGCGGCACCGCGTGCCGGCCCTGGCCGAGATCCTGGCGATCACGCCCGCGGTGGGCGAGTGGATGGACCGCATCGCCGCCTTCGGCCCCGGCCGGGGCGAGGACTTCGCCTCGGCCGACGCGCTCGAGGTGGCGGCCCGCCACGAGCCGCGGCCCGCCGGCGAGAACCTGCTGGTGGACAGCGGCTTCCAGGACGACCATGGCATCGCCCTGGGCGCGCGCGTGACGGTCACGCCCGAGTCCTTCGGCAACGAGCAGACCGAAGGCGAACTCGTCGCCGCCACCCGCACCCACTACACCCTGCGCCGCGCCGACCCGCGCGCGGGCACGGTGCACGTGCATTTCCCCCGCATCGGCTACGTGCTCAGGCCGGCCTGACCGGCTCGGAGCGGAAGTCCGGCTCGCCCAGGCGCTGCCCGGCGGGTTCGCGCCGGGCGGGCGCCTCGGCCGGCTCGTACAGGGCCTGCGGCGGCCGCAGCGGGGCCTCGAGCGCCGGCTCCAGGCGGGCCAGCCGGGCGTCGACCCGCGCCTCCATCTCGCCCAGGCGCGAGGCCAGCGCCCGGTGCAGCTGCTCCAGCTGCGCGCGCTGGTCCCGCAGGCTGCGGGCCAGCGCCTGGTCCAGGGCGGAGGCGGCGGTGGCCTCGTGGTGGCGGGCGTCGCGCAGGTGCGTCTCCAGCACCTGGCGCAGTTCGGTGAAGCGCGAGGCCTCGGCGCGTTCGGCCAGCTCGCGCTGGGCCTGCAGCACCCGCGCCTGGTCGCGTTCCAGCCGGCGGTGGTGCGCCTCGCGGGCCGCGCCGCTGGCGACGAAGGCGACCACGGCGAGCGCCAGCAGGCCCAGCATCAGCAGGGGCAGGGGGACGGTGGCCGTGCCCCAGACCAGGTTCACCGGGGTCGGGCGGTTGAATTCCTCCCAGTTCAGGAGCGCGAAGACCACGACGGCCGCCGTGGCCAGAACGAGGAGCAGGGAGCGCAGGCGCATGGGGCCTCCGGGACGGGCGAAGTCGCCCAGCGTCGCCGGGCGCGGGCGGCGGCGCTGTCGGCGCCCGGCGCGTGCCGGCGTCCCCGGGCGGCGCGGGGGCGTGTGGCACACTCGCCCGTCCCGAAAACCTCCCCAGTTTCCCTCCCGAATGCAAAGCATCCGCAGCCAGATCGCCGCCGAGTTGAAGGTCCAGGAGCGGCAGGTCGAGGCCGCCGTCACCCTGCTGGATTCCGGCGCCACCGTCCCCTTCATCGCCCGCTACCGCAAGGAGGCCACCGGCGGCCTCGACGACGTGCAGCTGCGCGAGCTGGAGTACCGCCTGGGGTACCTGCGCGAGATGCAGGAGCGCCGCGAGACCATCCTGAAAAGCATCGAGGAACAGGGCAAGCTGACCCCGGAACTGCGCGCCGCGATCGAGGCCGCGCCGACCAAGCAGGAGCTCGAGGACCTGTACCTGCCGTACAAGCCCAAGCGCCGCACCAAGGGCCAGATCGCCCGCGAGTTCGGCATCGAGCCGCTGGCCGACAGGCTGTTCGCCGACCCCACGCTGGACCCTCAGGTGGAGGCCCAGGCCTTCGTGAAGGCCGAGAAGGGCGAGGGCGGCGAGGATTTCACCACCGTGATGGCGGTCCTCGACGGCGTGCGCGACATCCTCTCCGAGCGCTGGGCCGAAGACCCGGCCCTGGTGCAGTCGCTGCGCGAGTGGCTGTGGGCCGAGGGCCTGTTCAAGTCCCGGCTGGCCGCCGGCAAGGACGAGAACCACCCCGACGTCGCCAAGTTCCGCGACTACTTCGACTACGACGAACCCATCGGCCGCGTGCCCTCGCACCGCGCCCTGGCGGTGTTCCGCGGTCGCCAGCTCGAGATCCTGGAGGCCAAGCTGGTGCTGCCGGTGGAGCCCGAGCCGGGCAAGCCCTCGATCGCCGAGGGCCGCATCGCGCTGCACCTGGGCTGGAGCCATGCCGGCCGCCCCGCCGACGACCTGCTGCGCAAGTGCGTGGCCTGGACCTGGCGGGTCAAGCTGTCCCTCTCGAGCGAACGCGACCTCTTCGCCCGCCTGCGCGAGGACGCCGAGAAGGTGGCCATCAAGGTCTTCGGCGACAACCTGCGCGACCTGCTGCTGGCGGCCCCCGCCGGCCCGCGCGTGGTGATGGGCCTGGACCCGGGCATCCGCACCGGCGTGAAGGTGGCGGTGGTGGATGCCACCGGCAAGCTGGTGGACACCGCCACGGTGTTCCCGCACGAGCCGCGCCGCGACTGGGACGGCTCGCTGCACACGCTGTACAAGCTGTGCGAGAAGCACAACGTCAACCTCATCGCCATCGGCAACGGCACCGCCAGCCGCGAGACCGACAAGCTCGCCGCCGATCTGATCAAGCGCCTGCCCGGCGAGGTGCAGAAGGTGGTGGTCAGCGAGGCCGGCGCCTCGGTGTATTCCGCCAGCGAGTACGCCTCGCAGGAGATGCCCGATGTGGACGTGAGCCTGCGCGGCGCCGCCTCCATCGCCCGCCGCCTGCAGGACCCGCTGGCCGAGCTGGTCAAGATCGACCCCAAGTCCATCGGCGTCGGCCAGTACCAGCATGACGTGAACCAGGGCGAGCTCGCCCGCACGCTGGACGCGGTGGTCGAGGACTGCGTGAACGGCGTGGGCGTGGACCTGAACACCGCCAGCGTGCCGCTGCTGGCCCGGGTCTCGGGCCTGTCGCAGTCGGTGGCCAGGGCGGTCGTGCGCTGGCGCGAGGCGCATGGCGCGTTCAGGAACCGCCAGCAGCTGCTGGAGGTGTCGGGCCTGGGCGCCAAGACCTTCGAGCAGTCCGCCGGCTTCCTGCGCATCCGCGGCGGCGACAACCCGCTGGACATGACCGGCGTGCACCCCGAGACCTACCCGGTGGTCGAACAGATCATCGTGAAGCTGGGCAAGCCGGTGCAGGAGGTCATGGGCCGCGCCGAGATCCTCAAGCCGCTGCGGCCCGAGGCCTTCGCCAGCGAGAAGTTCGGCGCCATCACCGTGAAGGACATCCTGTCCGAGCTGGAGAAGCCGGGCCGCGACCCGCGCCCGGACTTCAAGGTGGCCCGCTTCAACGACGGCGTGGAGGACATCGCCGACCTGAAGGAAGGCATGGTCCTGGAGGGCACGGTGAGCAACGTGGCCCAGTTCGGCGCCTTCGTCGACCTGGGCGTGCACCAGGACGGCCTGGTCCACGTGAGCCAGCTCGCGCACAAGTTCGTGAACGACGCGCGCGAGGTGGTGAAGACCGGCGACATCGTCAAGGTCAAGGTGCTCGAGGTCGACCCGGTGCGCAAGCGCATCAGCCTGACCATGAAGCTCGATGCCGCCCCGGCCGGCGCGCGCCGCGACCGCGGCGGCGACAACCGCTTCGAGGGCGCCGGCCGCGGCTACCGCCAGCCGCCGCAGCAGCCGATGAATACCGCCATGGCCGGCGCGTTCGCCAAGCTGCAGGGCCTGCGCAAGTAGGGCGCTCCACTCGGCTGAGATGAACCCGCGGCCGGCGGCGGGTTCCGCAAGGCGGCGCCGGGGAGGGCCCCGGTTCCACCCCAAGGAGCCTTGCCGTGAAGCCGATCCACAAGACTGACGCCGCCCCCGTGTTCCGCCCCCCGGCGCCCGCACCGGAGGGCAAGGCCGACGGCCCCGGCGCCAGCGGCCCGGCCGGGAGCCGCTCGGTCGCGGTCCTCGATCCCGCCGCCCCGCAGAGCGCAGCCGCCCACGCGGCCCGCCAGCGGCTGCAGGACGCGGGCGAGCCCGAGCCCGAGGCCGGCTGTGGCGACCGCAAGTACGGGCCGGGCGCCATGGCGTCCCGGGTCACCGGGCTGGAAGGCGGCGCGGGCGACGCCGGCGGTTTCGACGGCGAGTTGCTGGGACGGCGCTGGGCGGCCGGCGGCGAGGACGGCGCCCGGGCCGAACGCCAGATCGACCGCTGGGTCGCCCGCCTGGCGGACCGCTGCCAGGCGGCCGACGGGAAGGCCGACGGGAAGGCCGGGCCCGAGCCAGGGAGTGCCGGACGGCCGCTGCGCGACGCCATCGCGGCGGTCGGCCGCGGGCTGGCCTGCGCCCCGCCCGCCACGCGCGAGCGCCTGTGCCAGGCCCTGGTGTCCAAGGCCATGGCGCCGGGCGCGTGGCTGGAGGGCACGGATTGGCGCCAGGCCGCCGGGGACGCCGTCCTCCTGGGCACCCTCGGCGCCTTGCACGCGTCGGCCGGCGCCGACGCCATCGCCAAGGACGAGCTGCTGCGGCTGGAGTGCGAGGTGCTCAAGGCCCGCGGCGACCTGGCCGCGGGGGACCGGCGCCGCGACCCGCGCTTCCCGTTGCACAAGGTCATCGCTGAACTCAGGAACTGGCGCGACGGCCTGGACGTGGGGCAGCTGTCGTACCTCCGCGCCTACCGGCTGGTCCGCTACCTGGCGCGCCTGGGCAATGCGGGAACGCTCGAGGGCAGCCGCCAGCTGGCGGCGGCGATGCAGGAGGTGTCGTCCGGGCGGCTGATCGCCATCTTCAACCAGTACGGCGAGCCGGCCTGGGCCGGCAGCGATGTCCTCAAGGTGATGATGCAGGGCTGCGGCGTGAACGCCGGCGCGGCGGGCTGTGCGGCCTGGGCCGTCGGCTGCGACCTGGACGACCTCGCCAGCCTGGAGCGCATGGACGCGAGCCCGGCCGAGGCCGAGACGGACGGGCCGGACTTCGGCACGGCGCGCGGCGCCCGGATCGTCGCCCGCCTGCGGGAACTCCAGCCCTCGCTGCCCGGCTGGGGCGAGCGGCACCTCGTGAAGGGCCTCTACCACCTGCGGACCCTGCTGCGGGGGCAGCCGTCCCGCGTCGACGCCGACCTGCGCGCCATGCTCTGGCAGTACGCGGCGACCGGCGAGGCGCGGGACGTGGTGGCGCTCGCCACCCAGTACGCGCGCTTCGCCGCCGGCCCGGGCCTCACGGGGCCGGGCTGCGAGGACCTGGCCGACGAGTTCGTCGAGATTTCCCTGCGCCCCCGGGGCGTCCCCGCGGCCGGCACGCGGGCGACCGGCGAGCGGCGCGCCCTGATCCTGGAGGGCCTCCAGGCCGGCTCGGGGCACCCGGGCTCCGGGTACCATTGATGGGTTAGCTGTCCCGCGGCCCGGTGCCGCCGGACAGGACGACCCGATGTCCCGCTCCCGTTCTCCTGCACTCGTCCTCCATGCCGGGCCCCGCGCCCGGCAGCACCTGCTGACCCACGGCCTGTCGCCGCGGGACATCGCCGTCATTCCCGGCGCGGCGGGCGGCCCCAAGGGCCTGGTGCTGACGGCGCTGGACCAGTTCCTCTTCGGCGAGTGGCTGCGGGGCAGCCGCCAGACCATCCACCTGGTGGGTGCCTCCATCGGCGCGTGGCGCCTGGCCACCGCCTGCCTGCCGGACCCGCGCGAGGCCTTCGAGCGCTTCGCCCGGGCCTACACCGGGCAGCGCTACGAGGTGCCCCCCGGGCGGCGGCACCCGACGGCGGACCATGTCTCCGAGCGCTTCGCAGGCAGCCTGCGCGCGTTCTACGACGGCCAGGTCGACGCCGTGCTGCGGCATCCCCGCTACCGCCTGCACGTGGTGGCCGCGCGCGGCCGGCACCTGCTGCGGCGCGAGCACCCCCTGGCCACGCCGCTGGGGTATGCCGGCGCCTTCCTCTCGAACGCGCTGAGCCGGCGCGCGCTGGGCGGCTGGCTGGAGCGGGTGATCTTCTCGACGGGGGAGGGTGGCCTGCCCTTCGCCGCGCATGACTTCCGCACCCGCCAGGTGCCGCTGAACGCGCAGAACTTCCACGCCGCGCTGCAGGCCAGCTGCGCCATCCCGTTCGCGCTACGCGCGGTGCAGGACATCCCCGGCGCGCCGCCCGGCGCCTACTGGGACGGCGGCATCACCGACTACCACCTGCACCTGAACTACCACGCGCCGGCCGGCGGCGGCGGCCTGGTGCTGTACCCGCACTTCCAGCGCGCGGTCGTGCCCGGCTGGCTCGACAAGGGCCTGCGCTGGCGGCATGGCGCCACCCCCTTCCTGGACAACATGCTCCTGCTCGCGCCCGATCCCGCCTGGGTCGCCACCCTCCCCAACGGCAAGCTGCCCGATCGCACCGACTTCGCCCGCTACGGCCATGGCGAGGGGGTGGCCGAGCGCACCCGGGCCTGGGACGCCGCGGTCGCGGCCGGCCGGCAGCTGGCCGACGAGTTCGCCGCCTGGCTGGACCGGCCGGACCTGTCGCGGATCCAGCCGCTGTGAGCCCCGGACGCGTCCTCGGCTGGGACCTGCTGCGCGGGCTGTGCGCGCTGGCGGTGGCCAGCTACCACCTGATGGTCTGGCAGGGCCTGGCCGACCTGCCGACCCTGGCCACCTACGGCGTCTACCTGTTCTTCCTGCTCTCCGGGGCGAGCCTGGCCTATGTGTACGGCGACGGGCTGCGTGACCCGCGCTCGGTGGCCGGCTTCCTGGTGCTGCGGTGGCTGCGGTTGGCGCCCCTGTACCTGGCGGTGTGCGTGGGCTTCCTGGCGATGCTGGCCGCGCGCGATGGCGCGTGGACCGACCAGCTCGGTTTCCGGCTGGCGCTCAACGCCAGCTTCGCCTTCGGCCTGTACGACCCCGGGGTGTGGGCCCTGGCCATCGGCGGCTGGTCGCTGGGCATCGAGTTCGTGTTCTACCTGGCCATGCCCGCCCTCGTGCGCGTGCTGCCGCGGCCGGGCCTGCGCTGGGTCGTGCTCGCGCTGCTGGTCGCGGTGCAGGCCGGCTGGATCGCCGCCACCGTGGGCGCGCACGGGCTGGCCGCGGCCAGCGTGGCCTACCACCAGGTGCCGGCCTTCGGGGCGTATTTCTTCGCCGGCTGCCTGGTCGGCTGGGCGCAGCGCCGGGGGCTGCCGCCGCTGTCCGCGCGCGCCGGGGCCGCGGTGTGGCTCGCCATGGGGGCGCTGCTGCTGGCGCTGGCTCCCGCCGTGCCGGGCGACGAGCTCGTGGGCTGGCGCGGCGTGCTGCTGCCGGCGGCCTGCGCGCTGTGCGTGTGGGCCAGCGGGCGGGTGGTGCTGTCGGGGCGGGCCGCGACGCTGGCGGCCTGGCTGGGGGACGTGACCTACGGCGCCTACCTGCTGCACCCCATGGTGTTCTTCGGCTTCACCTGGTTCGTCCTGCCGGCGTTCACCGGCACGCCGATCGAGCAGCTGCCGGCGGCGACGCGGTGGGCCGTGCTGGCGGGCGGGCTGGCGGTGACCTGCGCCCTGGCCAGGGCCAGCGAGCGCTGGTTCGAGCGCCCGCTGCGCAGCGCCGGCCGGCGCCTGCTGCCTACGCCATCCAGGGCTGGCGGGCCAGCGCGTCCTGCTCGAACCGCCTGATCTCGTCGGCCCATTGCAGGGTCAGGCCCACGGCGTCCAGGCCGTTCAGCAGCATGTGCCGCTGCAGCGGGTCGAAGTCGAAGCGCAGGCAGCGGCCGTCGCCGGGCGTGCGGATCTCGCCGGCGGCGAGGTCCACCGTCATCTCGCAGCGCGCCGGGTCGGCGGCCAGGGCCAGCAGGCGCTCCACCTCGGCGGCGGGCAGGCGGATCGCCGGCACGCCGTTGCGGGTGCAGTTGTCGCCGAAGATGCCGCCGAAGGTGGTGCCGATGACGCAGCGGATGCCCAGCTGCCGCATGCCCCAGACCGCGTGCTCGCGGCTGGAGCCGCAGCCGAAGTTCGGGCCGGTGACCAGGATGCGGGCCGCCGTCCAGGGCGACTGGTTCAGGACGAAGCCCGGGCGCGGGCGGCCCGGCGCCTCGAAGCGCAGGTCGTGCAGGAAGCCCTCGGCCAGGCCGCTGCTGCGGTCGATGCCGCGCAGGAACTGCTTGGGCATGATCTGGTCGGTGTCCACATGGGCGGCGGGCAGGGCGGCCGCCACGCCGGTGAGGGTGGTGAAGGGTTCCATGGTGTTCAGCCCTGCGCCGGCAGCAGGCGGCGCACGTCGGTGATCGCGCCGGTGACGGCGGCGGCCGCCACCATCGCCGGGCTCATGAGGTGGGTGCGGGCGCCGGCGCCCTGGCGCCCCTCGAAGTTGCGGTTGGTGCTGGAGGCGCAGCGGTCGCCGGCCTGCAGGTGGTCGTCGTTCATGGCCACGCACATCGAGCAGCCGGCCTGGCGCCACTCGAAGCCGGCCTCCTCGAACACGCGCGCGATGCCCTCGGCCTCGGCCTGGGCGCGCACCTGGGTCGAGCCGGGCACGGCGATGGCGCGCACGCCCGGCGCCACCTTGCGCCCGCGCAGCACGCGGGCGGCGTCGCGCAGGTCGTCGATGCGGCTGTTGGTGCACGAGCCGATGAAGGCATGGCTGATCGCCAGGCCGTCCATGGCCTGGCCGGGGGCCAGGCCCATGTACTCGAGGGCGCGCTCCATGCCGCGGCGGCGGGTGGGGTCGCGCTCGGCGGCGGGGTCCGGCACGGGCTGGCCGATGGCGCCGCCCTGGTCCGGGCTGGTGCCCCAGGTGACCATGGGCGCGACGTCCGTGGCGTCGATCGTGACGGTGGCGTCGAAGGCCGCGTCGTCGTCGCTGCGCAGGCCGCGCCAGGCGGCCACGGCCTGGTCCCACAGCGCGCCCTGCGGCACGCGCGGGCGGCCGTGGAGGTAATCGAACAGGGTGTCGTCCGGCGCGACGATGCCGCCGCGCGCGGCGGCCTCCACCGCCATGTTGCACAGGGTCAGGCGGCCCTCCACGCCCATCGCGCGCACGGCCTCGCCGGTGAACTCGATCACGTGGCCGCTGGCGCCGTCGGCGCCGATCCGGCGTATCAGGGCGAGCACCAGGTCCTTGGCGGTGACGCCCGGGCCCGGGCGGCCGGTGAACTCGACGCGCATCGACTTCATGGGCGTCCAGACCAGGGTCTGGGTCGCCAGCAGGTGCTCGATCTCGCTGCTGCCGATGCCGAAGCCGAGCGCGCCCATGGCGCCGTGGCTGGTGGTGTGGCTGTCGCCGGCGGCGATCACCATCCCGGGCAGCACCAGGCCCTGCTCGCTGGCCACGATGTGCTCGATGCCCTGGCGCGGGTCCAGCATGTCGTACAGCTCGATGCCGTGGCGCGCGCAGTTCTGCGCCAGCAGCGAGACCTGGGTGGCGCGCGCGGCGTCGGCGATGACCATGGTGCGGGCGCTGCGCTCCGGGGTGGTCGGGTTGACGTGGTCGACCACCGCGATCGTGGCCTGCGGCCGCCACACGCTGCGGCCCGCCGCATGCAGCGCGGCGAAGGCCTGCGGGCTGGTGTACTCGTTGAGGACCTGGCGGTCCACGTACAGCAGCACCTTGCCATCGTCGAGGGCGCGCACGGTGTGCGCGTCGACGATGCGGCGGTACAGGGTGCGGCCGCTCACCGCGGGGCCTGCGAGGCGGTGCCGGCGTAGGCCGCGGTCGCGGCCACCACGTCGTCGACGGCGATGTCGGCCTCGGTCAGGCCCTCCGGCAGGACGATCACGCCGTCCTCGTCGGCCACCAGCCGGCGGCCGGGGATGAAGGTGATCCCGCCGAAGGTGACCGGCACGTCCACCTCGCCGGCGCCGTCGCGGCTGCCGCGGCGCGGCACGGTGCCCAGGGCCTTGACGCCGATGTCCATGCCGTCGATCTCGAGGCAGTCGCGGATCACCCCGTTGATCACGAGCCCCGCCCACCCGTTGCGGCTGGCGACACCGGCCATGACATCGCCGAACAGCGCGCGCGCGACCGAGCCGCCGCCGTCGATCACCAGCACCTGGCCGTTGCCCGGCTGGTTGACGGCGTTGCGCATGAGGCCGATGTCCTCATGGCAGCGGATCGTGCGGATCGGGCCGGCGAAGGCGCGGCGCCGGCCGTAGCCGCGAAAGGGAAGGGCGCAGGCCTGGGCGTCCTCGCAGGCGTCGCACAGGTCGGTGGTCTTGGGGATCATGCGGAAGTCATCTCGGGTACTTCAGGGGGGGCGTGCGGGCCCTCGGGCCCGGCACGCGCTGGCGCTCAGTCGGCGCGGACGTTGGCTTCCTTGACCAGCTTGGCCCAGGCGACGGTGTCGGTGGCCAGGAAGCGGGCAAAGTCCTCGGGCGAGCCGCCCAGGATCTCGCCGCCCTGGGAGGCGATCTTCTCCGCCACGTCCGGCATCTTCAGGATGGCGGCGATCTCGGTGTTCAGCTTCTGGGTGATCTCGCGCGGCAGGCCGGCGGGGCCCATCACCGCGAACCACTGCAGCATCTCGGCGTTGGGCACGCCGGCCTCGGCCAGGGTGGGCACGTTGGGCAGCAGCGGCGAGCGCTTGGCGGCGGTGATCGCCAGCAGGCGCAGCTTGCCCGCAGCGGCGTGGGTCATCACGTTGGGCGGGCTCTCGAAGTTCAGTTCGACCTGGCCGGAGAGCAGGTCGACGATGGCCTGGCCGCTGCCCTTGTACGGGATGTGCGTCATCTGCGTGCCGGTGGCCAGCATGAAGCGGGCGGCGCCCAGGTGCTGGGCGCTGCCGCCGCCGGAGGAGGCGAAGCGCAGCGCGCCGGGCTTGGCCTTGGCCAGGGCCACGAAGGACTTCACGTCCTGCGCCGGCACGTTGGGGTTCACCGTGAGCAGCAGCGGGGTGCTGGCGACACGGATGATGGGCGTGAAGTCCTTGATCACGTCGTACGGCAGCTTGGGGTACAGCGCCGGGGCGACGGAGTTGGAGTTGCTGTGCGCCATCAGCAGGGTGTAGCCATCGGGCTTGGCCTTGGCCACCAGGTCGGCGCCCAGGGTGCCGGCGGCGCCGGCCTTGTTCTCGATGACCACGGGCTGGCCCAGGCGCTCGGAGAGCTTCTGGCCGATGACGCGGCCCAGGACGTCGGTGAAGCCGCCGGGGGCGAAGCCCACGACGATGCGCAGCGGCTTGTCGGGCCAGGCCTGGGCGAGCGCGGGGCCGGCGAAGGCCAGGCCGAGGAGGGCGGACAGCGCCAGGCGGCGCGGGAGCTTGAAGCGGGGCATGGGGTCTCCTGCGTGTGGGACGGAAAGCGGCGATTGTCACCGCTGCGCGGCGGCCTTCCTGTCATGTCCGCGTCCCGGATGCGGGCGCGCCGGCGGGCCCGGTTACGATGCCCCAGTTTTCCAGCCGACCGATGCCACACCCGCGACTCACCCCTGCGATGCGTTCCGTGCTCCAGCGCATGGCCCGCGCGGGCAAGCCTCCCCTGCACACCCTGCCGCCGGCGCAGGCCCGCGCCGCGTACGAGGCCGGCGCCGGCGTGCTCGAGATCTCCAGGCCGGCGCTGGCCCGCGTCGAGGACTTCACGATCCCCGCGCGCGACGGCCATGCGCTGCCCGCCCGCCTGTATGCCGGCGAGGGCGCGGCGCCGCGCCCCTGGCTGCTGTACCTGCATGGCGGCGGCTTCACCGTGGGCAGCATCGCCACGCACGACACGCTGTGCCGCGAACTGGCGCGCCGCAGCGGCTGCGCCGTCGTGTCGCTCGGCTACCGCCTCGCGCCGGAACACCGCTTCCCGGTGGCGGTGGACGACAGCTGGGACGCGCTCCAGTGGCTCGTGCGCGAGGGCACCAGCCTCGGCCTGGACCCGGCCCGCTTCGCCGTGGGCGGCGACAGCGCCGGCGGCACCCTGGCCACGGTCTGCGCCATCGCCTGCCGCGACGCCGGCCTGCCGCTGAGGCTGCAGCTGCTGGTCTACCCCGGCTGCGCGCCGCGTGCCGAGCTGCCGTCGCGCCTGCATTACCGCGAGGGCCTGCTGCTGGACGAGACGCTGATCGACTACTTCTTCGCCCAGTACATCGCCGAGCACGAGCGCGATGACTGGCGCTTCGCCCCGCTCAACGCCCCGGACGTCGACGGCGTCGCCCCGGCCTGGTTCTGCCTGGCCGAGTGCGACCCGCTGGTGGACGAAGGCCTGGCCTACGCGGACAAGCTGCGCGCCGCCGGCGTGCCCGTGCAGCTGGAGCTGTACCACGGCGTGGTGCATGAATTCATCAAGATGGGACGGGTGATCCCCGAGGCGCTGCAGGCCCATGCCGACGCCGCGCGGGCCCTGTCGGAGGCGCTGCTCGCATGAACGACGACACCCTGGCCCCGCTGCGCGCGCTGGCGGCGGACTTCAAGGCCGGCCTGCCGGTGCTGGCCGTGCGCACTGGCGACTGGGCCTCGCTGCGGGACGACGCGGCCCCGGTCCGCGTCCGGGTCTTCGTGCACGAGCAGGGCATCCCCGCCGAGATGGAGTGGGACCAGGACGATGCCACCGCGCTGCATGTGGTCGTGGCCAGCCGCGCCGGCGTGCCGGTGGCCACCGGGCGGCTGCTGCGGGGCGGCCCGGGCATCGCCAAGATCGGCCGGGTCGCGGTGCACGAGGCGCTGCGCGGCGCCGGCGTGGGCCGGCTGGTGATGCGCACGCTGATGGACGCCGCCCGCGACCGCGGCGACCGCGAGGTGGTGCTGCATGCGCAGCGCAGCGCCGAGGCGTTCTACCGCGACCTGGGCTTCATCCCGCGGGGCGAACCCTTCGACGAGGTGGGCATCCCCCACATCGAGATGGCCGCGCCGCTGCGGGCCGGCTGAGGCATGGCGCGCCACCGCAGCGCCCGTCCGGCGGCCCCGGCCGCCGCGCCCGCCATCCCGCCAGCGGCTGCAACCACCGCGACGACCTCGATGCCCGCCTGGCAGGACCGGCCCGCCGCGCTGCTCGCGCTGATGGCCCTGCTCGTGCCCGCCCTGGGCGTGCCCTCGGAGCTGATGCTGCAGGACACCTTCAAGTCCGCCGCGGTCGCCTTCCTCACGCTCGGTGCGGCGCTGGCCTTCTTCTGGGCGCAGCGCCGCGAGGCCGCGCCGGTCCACTGGCACGCGGTGCTGTGGCTGCCGCTGGCGCTGCTCGCCTGGGCGCTGGGCAGCATGGCCTGGTCGCATGCGTTCCTGGGCGGGGTGGAGGCGGTGCGCTGGACGCTGTTCACGCTGCTGGCGTGGCTGGCGATGCAGCTGCTGACCCCGCAGCGCCTGCCCTGGCTGGCGCTTGGGGTGCATGCCGGCACCGTGGCCTGCTCGCTGTGGGCGGCCTTGCAGTTCTGGTTGGACTGGCGTTTCTTCCCGCAGGGCCCGAACCCGGCCTCCACCTTCGTCAACCGCAACTTCTTCGCCGAGTACGCGGTGAGCGCGCTGCCGTTCTCCTGGCTGCTGCTGGCGCAGGCCCGCCGGCCCGCGGCCATCGCCGCGATGGCCGCGAGCACCGGCCTGGTCGTCGTCGCGATCGGCATGACCGGCACGCGCGCGGCGCTGATGGCGCTGTGGCTGCAGGTGCTGGTGGTGCTGCCTCTGCTCGTGTGGCGGTGCCGCCGCCAGGTGGCGCTGGCCGGCTGGGATGGCCGGCGCCGCGCCATCGCCGCGGGCGTGCTGCTCGCCACGATCGCAGTGCTCGGCGCGATCCCCACCGGCAACGCCCGCATCGCCGAGGAGGGGCGCGGCCTGACCCCGGCCGCCCGGGCCCTGGTCCGCACCCAGTCGATCCGGCCCGACGACCCCTCGCTGGGCCTGCGCATGCAGATGTGGCAGGCCACCGGCCGCATGGTCGCGGCGCACCCGCTGGCGGGCGTGGGTGCCGGTGCCTGGGAGGTGCAGGTGCCGCGCTTCCAGGCCGGCGGCGCGCAGCTCGAGACCGACTACTACGTGCACAACGAATTCCTGCAGCTGGTCGCCGAGTACGGCCTGGTGGGCTGGGCGGTGCTGGCCGGCCTGCTGGCCTGGCTGCTGCGGGTGGCGGCGGCCACGCTGCGGGATCGCGCACCGGCGGCGCAGGCCGAGGCGCCGTGGCGCGCCACGGCGCTGGCCTCGCTGCTGGTGCTGATGGTGGTGAGCCAGGTCGGCTTCGCCTGGCGGCTGGCGGCCACCGGGGCGCTGTTCGCGCTGTGCCTGGGCCTGCTGGCGGGCTCGCAGGCCCGGCTGGCGGCGCCGCGCCGGCTGGAGGCGTGGCCGATCCAGGGCTGGTCCGCGCAGGCGGCGCGGCTGGGGGTGATCCTGTCGGCGGGCGCGCTGGTGGTCGCGGCGATCATCACCGCCCGGGCCGCCGAGGTCGAGCGCAAGCTGGTCGAGGCGGCGCGGATCGCGCTGACCATCACCGCCTCCGGCCGCCCGCAGGACCCGGCCTGGGGCCCGGCCCGCGCGCAGATGCTGCGGCAGGTGGAGGAGGCGGTGGCCCTCAACCCGCACTACCGCAAGCTCACGCCGATGGTGGCCGACGAGCTCGCCCGCTGGGGCGACTGGTCCAACGCCACCTGGATCTGGGAGTCGGTGCTGGCCTCGCGGCCCTACGTCGTCGCGCTCCTGACCAACGCCGCGCGCGGCCACGCCAACCTGGGCGACGACGCCGGCGCGCGGGCCTACCTGGCGCGGGCCCTCGCGGTGCAGCCGGATGCGCCCTCGGTGCGCTCGCTGGAGGTGGTGCTGCTGGCGCGCGGCGGCGACGAGGCCGGGGCGCTGGCCCGGGCGCGCGACGCGGTGGCGCGCGGCGCCGCGGATGCGGACATGGTGCTGGCCGCCTTCGTGCTCGCGCGCCAGGCGGGCGACGACGCGCTGGCGGCGCGTGCCCGGGACCTTGCCACGCCGCAGCAGCGGGCCTGGATGGACCAGCAGCGCTGAAGGCCGCGGCGCGGGGCCGTCGCGACCCCGATGCCCCGGGCGCCACGGCGTCCCGATCCCCGTGCGAGCCGGATGCCGGGGGCCCGCCGTTGCCGTCAGATGTCCGCGAGCAGCTCGTACGGCAGCGGCTGCAGCGACAGCACCGGCCCGCCGGCCGCGCCCGCATGCAGGCTGCCGCCTTCCATGGCCGCCAGCTGCAGCGAGACGATGGCGTCCCAGCCGCCGCCCGGTGCCGGCGCGGCCTGGGCCACCAGGCCGCAGGGCTGCTCCGGGTCTGCCGAGTGGAAGATCTCCTGGCCGGCCTGCAGGGGCGCATCCGCATGGGCCAGCGTGGCGCGGCGCTTGAGCGTGCCGCGGAACTGGCTGCGGGCCACCACCTCCTGGCCGGGGTAGCAGCCCTTCTTGAAGTTGACGCCGTCGACCGACTCGTAATTGAGCATCTGCGGCACGAAGGCCTCGAACAGCGGCTGGCCCAGGGTGGCGACGCCGCTGCGCACCTCACCCCACAGCCAGGCCTCGTGCGCCAGCGCCGGGCCGGCTGGCTCGGGCGTGCCGGCCGGCGCCAGCCAGAGGGCGCGCGGCTGGCCGTCTGCGGGGTACAGGCCGACCACCTGCGCCTCGCCGCGCGCCTCGACGGCCCAGGGCGCGAGCGTGGCGCCGGCGGCCGCGCCGGCCAGCCCGCGCAGGCTGAATTCCGCGGTGGCATCGGTCAGCCTGGCCTTGGCGCGCAGCACGAACATCGACAGCCGCTTGAGCGTTGCCGGCAGCAGGTCCCGGCTCACCACCAGGGCGATGTCCTGCGGCCCCAGCGGCACGGCGACGAAGCTGGCCTGCATCCGGCCCTTGGCCGAGAGGAAGGCCGCCAGGCGCGCGCGTTGCGGCGGCAGCAGCAGGAAATCGTGGGTGAGTTGGCTGTGGAGGAACTTGCGGGCGTCCTCGCCGGCCGCCCGGATCACCCCGAGGTGGGGCAGGGCGGCCACGCCATCCAGTCGCGTGGTCATCGCTGAATTATCATCCCCGATCACCGTCCCCTGCCCGAACCGGGCCAGTCCCCATCTCCCCTTTGCTCGTGCGGCGCCTCCTCCTGAATGTCCTGATCGCCGCGGCCCTCGCCGCGATCGCCGTCGCCGGCAGCCTGCTGTGGTGGGTCCACCAGCCGATGGCGCTGCGCGCGCCGCGGGTGGACCTGTCCATCGAGCCCGGCACCCTGCCGCGCGAGGTGGCCCGCGTCGTGCGCGAGGCGGGCGTGGACGTGGAGCCGTTGCTGCTGTTCGCGTGGTTCCGCGTGTCCGGCCAGGCCCGCCAGATCAAGGCCGGCAGCTACGAGCTGGAGGCTGGCGTCACGCCGCGCGCCCTGCTGGCCAAGCTGGCACGCGGCGACGAGGCGTTGCGCGCCGTGACCCTGATCGAGGGCTGGACCTTCCGCCAGTTCCGCGCCGCCATGGCCCGCGAGGCCGACCTCAAGCCGGACACCGCCGGCCTGAGCGACGAGGCGGTGATGGAGCGCCTGGGCCGCCCCGGCGTGCCCGCCGAGGGCCGCTTCTTCCCCGACACCTACACCTTCAGCAAGGGCGCCAGCGACACCACCGTGCTGCGCCGCGCCCTGCAGGCCATGGACCGCAAGCTCGAGGCCGCCTGGGCCCAGCGCTCGCCGCAGGCCATGGCGCGTACGCCGGCCGAGGCCCTGGTGCTGGCCAGCATCGTCGAGAAGGAGACCGGCCGCGCCGGCGACCGCCCGATGGTCTCCGCGGTGTTCAACAACCGCCTGCGCATCGGCATGCCGCTGCAGACCGACCCCACCGTGATCTACGGCCTCGGTCCCGCCTTCGACGGCAACCTGCGCCGCGCCGACCTGGTGGCCGACACGCCCTGGAACACCTACACCCGCCGCGGCCTGCCGCCCACGCCCATTGCCATGCCGGGCAAGGCCTCGCTGCTCGCGGCGGTGCAGCCGGCCTCCAGCCCGGCGCTGTATTTCGTGGCCCGCGGCGACGGCAGCAGCCATTTCAGCCAGACGCTCGACGAACACAACCGGGCCGTCAACAAGTACCAGCGGGGGCAGTGAACGGGCATGGACCAGGGACTCTTCATCAGCTTCGAAGGCATCGACGGTGCCGGCAAGTCGACCCACATCGACGCCCTGGCCCAGGCCTTCGCCGCCGCCGGCCGGCGCGTCACCCGCAGCCGCGAGCCCGGGGGCACGCCGCTGGCCGAACGCCTGCGCGAACTGGCGCTCCATGAGCCCATGGATGCCCTGACCGAGGCCCTGCTGATGTTCGCCGCCCGCCGCGACCACCTGCAGCAGGTGATCGAGCCGGCCCTCGCCGCCGGCGGGGTGGTGATCTGCGACCGCTTCACCGACGCCACCTTCGCCTACCAGGGCGGGGGCCGCGGCTTCGACTGGGACACGCTGGCCCAGCTCGAACGCATGGTGCAGGGCAGGGCGGGGCAGGGCCTGCGCCAGCCGCACCTGACGGTGCTGTTCGAGCTGGACCCGGGCGAGGCCGCCCGCCGCCTGGCCGGCGCGCGCGTGCCGGACAAGTTCGAGTCCCAGCCGCTGGACTTCTTTGCCGCGGTGCAGGCCGGCTACCGCCGCCGTGCCGAGGCGGAGCCGGCCCGCTTCGCCCGCATCGATGCCGCGCAGCCGCGCGAGGCGGTGTGGGACGCGGTGCGCGGCGCCGTGGCCGCGCGGGGGTGGCTGTGACCGCCCCGTGGATCGCCGGCCAGGTGCGGGCCCTGCAGGCCCAGCCCGGCCACGCACTGCTGCTGCAGGGCCCCTCGGGCCTGGGCCAGTACGACCTGGCGCTGGGCCTGGCGCGGGCCTGGCTGTGCGAGTCGCCCTCGGCCGACGGCGCCTGCGGCACCTGCGCCAGCTGCCACGCGATCGACGTGCGCACCCACGCCGACCTGTGCTTCCTGATGCCCGAGACCCACATGCTGGCCCTGGGCTGGCCGCTGTCGGAGAAGGCGCAGAAGGAGATCGACGACAAGGCCCGCAAGGCCAGCAAGGAGATCCGGGTCGACGCCATGCGCGACGCGGTGGAGTTCTCCCAGCGCACCAGCGCCCGCGGGCGCGGCAAGGTGGTGGTGGTCTACCCCGCCGAGCGCATGAACGCGATCACGGCCAACACCCTGCTCAAGACGCTGGAGGAGCCGGTGGGCGAGGTGCGCTTCATCCTCGCCAGCGAGGCGGCGCACCAGCTGCTGCCCACCATCCGCAGCCGCTGCCTGACCCACACCCTGGCCTGGCCCCAGCCCGGGGAGGCGCTGGCCTGGCTGCTGGCCGAGGGCGTGCCCGAGGCCGACGCCGCAGTGCTGCTGCGCGCCGCCGGAGGCCGCCCGGAAGATGCCCTGCGCCGCGCCCAGGCCGGGCGCGATGCCCGCCAGTGGAGCCAGCTGCCCAGGGCCGTGGCCCGCGGCGAGGTCGCGGCCCTGGGCGACTGGTCGCCGGCCGAGGCGGTCGATGCCCTCCAGAAGCTGTGCCACGACCTGCTGGCCACCGCCGCCGGCGGCGTACCGCGCTTCTTCGCGGCCCAGGACCTGCCCGCCGGCGCCTCGCTGCCCCAGCTGGCGGCGTGGTGGCGTGAACTCGCCGCAACGATGCGCACGGTCGAACACCCGTTCAACGCCGGATTGATGCTGGAGTCGCTTGTGACCCGCGCGCGGGCGGCCCTACACTCGGGGCGTCCCTGAGCCTCATGAGCACGCCCCTCCCCACCCCGCCCCGGCCCAGCGTCATCCAGCTGGCGATCCGCGAGAAGGCCGCCCTCTACGCGGCCTACATCCCGCTGTTCAAGGAAGGCGGCGTGTTCATCCCGACCACGCGGGACTACAAGCTCGGTGACGATGTCTACGTGCTGCTGTCGCTGCCGGACGACCCCCAGCGCTACCCGATCGCGGGCAAGGTGGCCTGGGTCACCCCGGCGCGCGCCGCGGCCAACCGCACCCAGGGCGTCGGCATCCGCTTCCCGGCGGACGAGAAGTCCCGGCTCCTGAAGATCAAGATCGAGGAGATCCTGGGCAGCCACCTGGCCTCCGACCGGCCGACCCAGACCCTCTGATCCCTGTTTCCCCCGGGCGCCCGCGGGGCGCTCCCTCCGTGCCATGTACGTCGATTCCCACTGCCACCTGAGCTTCCCCGAGCTGCGCGAGCAGCTGCCCGCGATCCGCGAGGCCATGGCCGCCGCCCGGGTCGACCGGGCCCTTTGCATCTGCACCACGCTGGAGGAGTTCGGCGACGTCCATGCCCTGGCCGTGGCCCATGACAACTTCTGGGCCACCGTCGGCGTCCATCCGGACAACGAGGGCGTGCAGGAGCCCACGCTGGAGGACCTGGTGCGGCGCTCGGCCCTGCCGCGGGTCGTCGCCATCGGCGAGACCGGGCTGGACTACTACCAGATGGACGACCGCAAGGGCGGCCGCAGCGTGGCCGACCTGGAGTGGCAGCGCGAGCGCTTCCGCACCCACATCCGCGCGGCACGGCAGGTCGGCAAGCCGATGGTGATCCACACCCGCGCCTCCTCGGGCGACACGCTGGCCATCCTGAAGGAGGAGGGCGAGGACGGCTCCCCGGGCAGCGCCGGCGGCGTCTTCCACTGCTTCACCGAGACGGCCGAGGTGGCGAGGGCGGCGCTGGACCTGGGCTACTACATCTCCTTCTCCGGCATCCTCACCTTCAAGAGCGCGGCCGAGCTGCGCGAGGTGGCCGCCTTCGTGCCGCTGGACCGCATGCTGATCGAGACCGACAGCCCCTACCTCGCGCCGGTGCCCTACCGCGGCAAGACCAACTCGCCGGCCTACGTGCCCTACGTTGCCGCCCAGATCGCCCAGCTGCGCGGCATGACGCCGGAAGCGGTGGGCGAGGTCACCAGCGCCAACTTCGAACGCCTGTTTCCCGAGGCCCGATGATGATGAGAAGCTGGATGAGGTTTGTCGCTTATCTGGTTGTCATTATTGGAGTTTCTTCGTCGTTCGCTGGCTCGTACGAGGACTTTTTCACCGCCATCCGGCGTGATGACACCGGCACCCTCCGCCAACTCCTGCAGCGCGGCTTCGACCCCAACACGCCCAGCCCGGAGGGCCAGCACGGGCTCTACCTGGCGTTGCGGGACGAGGCGCCCCGGGTGGCGGAGCTCCTGGCCGGCTGGCCGCAGACCCGGGTCGAGCACCGCAACCTGGCCGACGAGAGCCCGCTGATGATGGCCGCGCTCAAGGGCCGGCTGGCGATCGCCCGCAAGCTCATCGAGCGCGATGCCGACGTCAACAAGCCCGGCTGGGCGCCGCTGCATTACGCCGCCACCGGCGGGCACCTGGACATGATCCGGCTGCTGCTGGAGCACCATGCCTACATCGACGCGGAGTCGCCCAACGGCAGCACGCCGCTGATGATGGCTTCGATGTACGGCTCCTCGGACGCGGTCAGGCTGCTGCTCGACGAAGGCGCCGACGCCAGCCTGAAGAACCAGCTCGGCCTGGACGCCCGTGCCTTCGCACTGCGCGTGGGCCGGCAGGATGTGGCGGACCTGATCGCCGCGAGGCTTCGGCAGAAGGCGCCCGCCGGCGCCTGGTGAATGCGGCCCCGACTGGGGCCGATCCATCGCCATGAAAATAACACGATGTGCGTTATGTCAAATAACGAATCGAGCGACGCCGGCAAGGCCGGCAGCGACCGCCCCCGCCCGCCCCTTGCCTCACCCGTCCTTGCGATCGACTTCGGTGCGCAGCACGGTGTAGCGGGTCAGCGCCTCCTGCGGCGCGACCACCCCGCCCAGCCGCTCGGCCAGCGCCATGACACGCGGGCTGCGGGTCTCGCCGATCACCGCCCGGTAGCCCGCATCGCCCGCACCCCGCGCCTGGGCCTGCTTGAGCGCCTTGCCGATGCCGTGCCCGCGAAGCTCCGGGTCCACCAGCAGCTGAGACACGCAGACTTCCGACGCCTCCAGTCCTTCATCCTTCAGCACGGCGGCTTCCTGGGGCGTCTGGGTGTGGCGTGGATGGGGATCCAGCGTCGCGCAGCCGACGACCCGGCCGTCGACGACGGCGATGAAGGCATCGTGGCGCGGGTTGCTCGCCATCCAGGCCTGTACCGTGGCGCTGGCCGGCCCGGGCGCGGTGCCTTCGTCGCCGGCCTCGTTGTCCGGCGCGCACCGCTCGAGGAACGCCTCCATCGGCGCCAGGTCCTTGGGCGTGGGACGCCGCACCAGCGCCTCGACGCCGCTGCGGGTGAAGAAGCGGATCTCCACCGGCGGCTTCACGGCCGCCAGGTCGTGATTGGCCCGCGGCTCGAGGGACGCGGCCTTGGCCAGCTGGCGCGCCCCCAACGGCGGGGCATCGGCCGGGGCCTGGGACAACGCCTGGGACAGCGCGCCGGGCACGCGCGGCGGCATGGGCGGCAGCCGCGTCGCCATGGGCCCGCCCGCCTGGCGCAGCGCGCTGCGGCCCAGGTTGCCCATCCATCCGAACAAGGAACTCACGGTCTTGAACATGTCGGCCTCCCAGTAGCGCCCGGCCACCCGGCCAGGCCGCGACGAGGTTAGGCCCGGGCGCGGCGCCGCGGGTCGCCCGTCCGGGTAAGCCCGGTGTGGCTCGAGCGCAAAACCGGGGATACCGCACAGTCCGCACAATAGGCCCATGGCCGCCTTTCTCACCGTCACGCTCAACCCTGCCCTCGACCTGAACACCACCGTGGACCGCGTGGTCGACGCCCACAAGCTGCGCTGCGGCGAGCCGGTCATCCACCCCGGCGGCGGCGGCGTGAATGTCGCCCGCGTGCTCCACCGCCTGGGCGCTGACGTGCTGGCCCTCTACACCGTCGGCGGCGCCACCGGCGAACGGCTCAGCCGCCTGGTGGTGGCCGAGGGCGTCCCCAGCCTGTACCTGCCGATCGGCGGCGAGACGCGCGAGAGCTTCACCGTGCGCGAAACCGCCACCGGCCATGAATACCGTTTCGTGCTGCCGGGCCCCACGCTCAACGACACCGAGTGGCAGGCGGCGCTGGACCGCGTCGCCACCCTCCCCTCGGTCCCGCGCTGCATCGTCGCCAGCGGCGGCCTGGCGCCCGGTGTCCCGGACGATTTCTACGCCCGGCTGGCCCGCCTGGCACGCGCCCGCGGGGCCCGCCTGGTGCTCGACACCGCCGGGCCGCCCTTGGCCGAGGCCTTGCGCGAGGGCGCCTGGATCGTCAAGCCCAGCCTGCGGGAACTCAGCGACCTCGTCGGCCGCCCCCTGGCGACGGCGCAGGCGCGGGAGGCGGCGGCGCGTGCCCTGGTGGACAGCGGGCAGGCGGAAGCGGTCGCCCTGTCCCTGGGCCCGGAAGGCGCGCTGCTGGCCACGGCGGAGGGCGTGTTCCGCGCGAAGCGGGTGGATGTCGCGGTCGCCGGCACCGTGGGCGCCGGCGACAGCTTCCTGGCCGGCCTGGTCTGGGCCCGCGACCAGGACTCGCCCTGGCCCGAGGCCCTGCGCACGGCCGTCGCCGCAGGGACCGCGGCGCTCATCAGGCCGGGGACCGAGCTGGCCCGGCCCGCCGATATCGAGGCCCTGCGCGGGCGTGTCGAGGTCGAGTGAGTACTCCGATTCAGGTGAGTTCTCACGAATGGTTACCAACCCGTTGATTTTTCTCTGGTTTTTACTGTCGCAATAAAAACACAGTCGGCTTGCGGAAGAGCATTCTCCGGAACTACTCTCCTGGACATGCCGATAGCTAAGTTCTCAGGACAGGTCACGCAGGCGGGAGTCGCATGCGCTGGCTGAAGCCGAACCTGCGAAGCAGCCTGTACGCCCTGCTCGGCCATGGCTCAGAGCCGTCGGCGGACCATGTCCACCTGGCCCTGGACCGCATCCGCGATGCGATGCTGGAACTGCTGGGCGAGGACGGCCAGGCCGCCTACCCGGCCTTCGTGCGGCGGGTGCGCTTCGCGGCTGATCCGCAGGCGCTGTGGTTCGCGCGCAGCGACCTCATGGGGGCGCTGGCGGCCCTGCACGGCGAGGCCCGTGCCCGCCAGCAGCTCGAGTCGGTGACGGCCATGTTCACCGGCCTGCTGCCGGCCAGCCTCGAGCCGCGGCCCTCGCGGCACCCGCGCTGAGCCCGCTGACGGCCTGATCCGCGCCGGCGGCAGGCGGCATTCCAAGGGGCCGCCTGCCCCGCGGGCCCTGCCCGCTCAGTGCGCGTGGCCCCAGAGCACCAGGGCGTCGCGGCCCTCCACCACCAGGTCGACCTCGCGGCCCACGGGCAGGACGACCTTGGTCGCCACATGCCCGAACGGCAGGCCAGTGAAGACCGGCGCCTTGACCCGGGTGCGCAGCCAGTCCACCACCGTCTGCAGCTTGAACCCCTTGTCGTGCGGCACCGCCTTGTAGTTGGTGAACTGCCCCAGCAGGATCGCCTTCTGCCGCCCCAGGAGGCCGGCGTGGAGCAGCTGCGTGAGCATCCGCTCGACGCGGTAGGGGTGCTCGTTCACGTCCTCCAGGAACAGGATGCCGCCGTCGGCGGGCGGCAGGTAGGGTGTGCCCACCAGCGACACCAGCACGCTCAGGTTGCCGCCCCACAGCGGGCCATGGGCGCGCCAGGGCTTCTCGCGCGCCTCGGCGCGGGGCAGCTGCCAGCCGGTGCCCTCCCCCGCCCCGCCGGCCAGGTCGTCGAAGCAGGCCAGCATGATGTCGTCGGGCTCGCCCTCGACGCCGAAGTCCTCGCCCAGGGCCGGGCCGGCCCAGGTGGTGGCGCCGGCGCGGGCGGCCACGGCGTTCTGGAGGGCGGTGAAATCGCTCAGGCCGACGAAGCGCGTGCCGCGCTCGATGGCGCGGGCCACCGCCTTGTAGCGGATGTCCGGCAGCAGCCGGGTCAGGCCGTAGCCGCCGCGCGTGATCAGGGCGATGTCGGCGCCGCTGGCGGCGGCGCGGTGGATGGCGGCCAGGCGGGTGGCGTCGTCCCCGGCAAAACGCATGTGGCTGGCGAAGGCGGCCTCGTCGACCTCGACCTCGTGGCCCAGGGCGCGCAGGCGGGCGATGCCGCGGCGCGCGGCGGCCTTGTCGCGCACCGCGCTGGAGGGGGAATAGATGTAGATGTGGCTCAAGCGGCGTCCTCGGGAAACTGGCCGAGGGCGCGTGCCGCGGCGAGCACGCCGTCCTCGGGGGAAATGGGGTCGGTCGGCGCCACCAGGCCCTCGAAGGCCCGCAGCGCGGCGCGGTGGCCGCGGTCGGGGAACGGGGCATCGAAGGCGTCGTGCGTGGCCGCATTGGCGCGCGGCTCCACCTGCAGCAGGCCGACGCAGCGCTCGGGCAGCGCCAGGCGCAGGCCCTTGCCCAGGGGCAGGCCGGCCGCCTGCACCACCACCACCTGGCGCAGGTCCAGGCGCAGCACCAGGTCACGCAGCACCGACAGGTGCCAGTCCAGGTCGTGCGCGGTTTCGCGCTTGGGCTTGTCGCTGCGGCCGAAGCCGGCGAGGTCGGGCGCCACCACGCGGTGGCCGGCGCGCAGGAAGACCGGGATCATGTCGCGGAACTGGTAGCTCCAGGCGGCCGGGCCGTGGACGCACAGCCAGGTGCGCGGCGCGTCCTGCGGGCCCTCGTCGACATAGTGCAGGCGCAGGCCTGCCAGCGACGGCAGGTCGGCCAGGTAGTTGGGCGTCCAGGGGAAGCCGGCCAGCGACTCGAAGCGGCTCTCCGGCGTGCGCAGCGCGTCCTCGCGCAGCGGCTGCCCGCCGGCGCGCTGGTCCTCGCGGCGCTGGCGGAAGAAGCCGCCGAGCAGCTCACCGCAGTCCTGCGCGAGCACGCCGCCCTCGATCGCGGTGTGGTGGTTCAGGCGCTCCTGCGCGAACAGGTCGACCACCGAGCCGGCGGCGCCGGTCTTGGGGTCCTGTGCGCCGTAGACGACGCGCGCCAGCCGGGCATGGAGCATGGCGCCGCTGCACATGGCGCAGGGCTCCAGGGTCACGTACAGCTCGCAGCCGTCGAGGCGGTAGTTGCCCAGGGCCTGGGCCGCCATGCGCAGCGCCTGCACCTCGGCATGGGCCGTGGGGTCGTGGCTGCCGACCGGGGCGTTGTGGCCGGTGCCGACCACCCGGTCGCCCTGCACCACCACGGCGCCCACCGGCACCTCGCCGGCCTCGGCCGCCCGCTGCGCCTGCTCGATCGCCAGGCGCATGAAGGCCTGGTCGCGGCGGGCCTTCTCGTCGCTGCTGGAAGTGGAAGGCTGTTGCATAGGCGGCGATCGTACCCGGGCGCGGCCGGGGACCGCCGCCGCGTCCTCAGACGGACAGGCGCATCCGGTCGGAAGCGATGAAGAACTTGCGCGCGTAGGCCAGGAGCTGGCCGTCGGTGGGATGGTCGGACGACTCCACCGACACCACCTTCTCGGCCACGGCCGGGTGCTGCTTCAGGAGGTACTTGTACAGGACGGTCTTCTCGGTGCCCGGGCCGGTCAGGAGGATGGCCTCGGCATCCTTCACGGCGGAGACGACCTGCTCCAGGTAGGCGCGGTCCTCGCCGGTGCGGCCGCCGTTGCCGCCGGCCTTCACGTGCAGGTGCGGCTTGTGGGCGGACTTGATGATGTCCGTCTGCGACTCGTCGCGGTTGAAGTGGATGACGTGGGCCTCGGTGTGGTCCAGCCAGGCGACGACGTGAAAGCTGTGCATGCGTTCCTTTCGAGTGTTGACGGACTCAGGTTAAACCCGCGGTCCGCCCCGCCCGTTGACGCACGTCAACCCGTGGTCGAAGCGCCTTCCATGGTCAGGTTGACCTGCTTTTTCCGCTGGCGCACGCGCAGGTACAGCCAGCCCGCGATCGAGAGGTTCAGGAGGTTCCAGCCGATGCCGTTGAGGAAGGCGGCGCGGTAGCTGCCGGTGAGGTCGAACACCCAGCCCGAGAGCCAGCCGCCCAGGGCCATCCCCACCAGGGTGGCCATGATCACCGCGCCCACCCGCGCGCCGGCCTCCTGGGGCCGGAAGTGCTCGCGCACGATGATCGCGTACGAGGGCACGATGCCGCCCTGGAACAGCCCGAACATCGCCGACACCACGTACAGCGACACCAGCCCGTCGAACGGCAGGAACAGCAGCAGCGCCAGGCCCTGCAGCGCCGACCCGAGCAGCAGCGTGGCCACCCCGCCGATGCGGTCGCAGATCATCCCCGAGACCAGCCGGCTGACGATGCCGCAGGCCAGCATCAGCGAGAGCATCTGCGCGCCGCGGGCGGCGCCGAAGCCGAGGTCGGAGCAGTAGGCCACGATGTGCACCTGGGGCATCGACATCGCCACGCAGCAGGCCACGCCGGCCACGCACAGCAGGAACTGGGCGTGCGCCGGGCGCAGGCCGAAGGGCCGGTCGGTGCCGCCGCTGGCGGCTGCGCCGGCCCGGGGCGCCGCCCCGTCCACCAGCGGGGGGCGCTGGCGCATGGCCAGCGACAGCAGCAGCATGCCGGCGCCGCAGGCCAGTCCCATGCCGATGTAGGTGTGGCGCCAGCCGATGGTCTCGATGCCCCACTGCACCACCGGCGGCCAGAACGAGCCGGCGACGTAGTTGCCGCTGGCGCACACGGCCACCGCGATGCCGCGGCGGCGGTTCCACCACAGGGCGGTGTCCGCCATCAGCGGGGCGAAGGTGGAGGAGCTCCCCAGCAGGCCGAGCAGCAGGCCGTGCGCGAGGGCGAAGGTCCAGATGCTGGCGGACAGGCCGGCCCAGACGAAGCCGCCGCACACCGCCGCGGCCCCGATCCACAGCACGCGGCTGATGCCGTGGCGGTCGGCGATGCGCCCCGTGAACAGGCCGCCCAGGCCCAGGGCGACCATCATCACCGTGTAGGGCATGGCGGCGTCGGCCCGGCCCACGCCGAATTCGGCCTGCACCGCGGGCAGCACCACGGAGACCACGTACATGCCGCTGTTGCCCAGGGTCACCAGGCCCAGCGTCGCGAGCAGGCGCCACGCGGCGTAGCGCGAGTCGATCAGCGCAGGGTCGGCCGGCGCGTGGCGCGCGGAGGCGGCGGATGGCATGGCCATGACTCTAAGGCCTGGCGCGTGCCGCCGACAGCCGCCTGGGGGACACGGCCCGGACCCGCCGCCGGCGGCGGCCGTGATTCACCCCGGGCGGCGCGGGGACGGGCACCTTCCTAGAATCCCCGCATCATGGATCGCCTGATCAATGCCCTGGGGTTCCAGGCCGGCTGGTGGGCCTGCGTGGCGGGCGTCGCGTCCGGGTACGAGGTGCCGGCGCTGGCCTTCTGCGGCGCGCTGGCGCTCGCGCACCTGTACACCTCGGCGCAGCCCGCGCAGGAGGCACGCCTGGCCGGCGCCAGCCTCGCGCTCGGCATCCCGCTGGACACCCTGCTGCAGCAGTTCTCGGTGATAGATTTCCACGGCCTGGCGATCGGGCCGCTCAGCCCGCTGTGGCTGTGGATGCTGTGGGTGCTGTTCGCGCTGACCCTGAATTCCTCGCTGGCCTTCCTGCAAGGCCGGCACTGGGCGCTGTCCGCGGCGCTGGGCCTGGTGTTCGGCCCCCTCGCCTATGCGGGTGGCGCGGCCCTGGGCGCCGCGTCGTTCGACGGCGCGCCCGGCCACCTCGCCGCGCTGGCGGGGGCCTGGATGCTGGCGCTCCCGGCGCTGGTGCAGCTTGCGTGCCGGAAGCGCCGGGCGCAGGCGCCGCGTGAGGCCGGGGCGCCCGCCCCGCTCACTCCCACTCGATCGTCGCGGGCGGCTTGGAGCTCACGTCGTAGGTGACGCGGTTGATGCCGCGCACCTCGTTGATGATGCGGCCCGAGACCTTCTTCAGCAGCGCGTAGGGCAGTTCGGCCCAGTCGGCGGTCATGAAGTCGCTGGTCTGCACCGCGCGCAGGGCCACGACGTAGTCGTAGGTGCGGCCATCACCCATCACGCCCACGCTCTTGACCGGCAGGAACACGGTGAAGGCCTGGCTGGTCAGGTCGTACCAGGTCTTGCCGGTCGACGGGTCGGTGAAGTTGCGCAATTCCTCGATGAAGATCGCATCGGCGCGACGCAGCAGGTCGGCGTACTCCTTCTTCACCTCGCCCAGGATGCGCACGCCCAGGCCGGGGCCCGGGAACGGGTGGCGGTACACCATCTCCGGCGGCAGGCCCAGGGCCACGCCCAGCTCGCGCACTTCGTCCTTGAACAGGTCGCGCAGCGGCTCCAGCAGCTTCAGGCCCAGCTGCTCGGGCAGGCCGCCCACGTTGTGGTGGCTCTTGATGGTGACGGCCTTCTTGCTCTTGGCGCCGCCGGACTCGATCACGTCGGGGTAGATCGTGCCCTGAGCCAGGAAGGTCGCGCCTTTGTGGCCGCCCGTGCCCGCCTTGAGCTTGGCCGCCTCGGCCTTGAACACGTCGACGAACAGGCCGCCGATGATCTTGCGCTTCTTTTCCGGGTCGCTCACGCCGGCCAGCTGGCCCAGGAACAGGTCGCTGGCGTCGACACGGATCACCTTCGCGTGCAGCTTGCCCTCGAACATGTCCATCACCATGTCGCCCTCGTTCAGGCGCAGCAGGCCGTGGTCCACGAAGACGCAGGTCAGCTGGTCGCCGATGGCGCGGTGGATCAGGGCCGCGGCCACCGAGGAGTCCACGCCGCCGGACAGCCCGAGGATCACTTCCTCGTCGCCCACCTGCTCGCGGATCTTCTGCACGGCCTCCTCGATGTGGTCCTTCATGACCCAGTCCGGCCTGGCCTGGCAGATGCCACGCACGAAGCGCTCGAGGATGGCGTGGCCCTGCACCGTGTGCGTGACCTCGGGGTGGAACTGCACCGCGTAGAAGCGGCGGGCCTCGTCGGCCATGCCGGCGATGGGGCAGCTGTCGGTGGAGGCCATCAGCTTGAAGCCCGGGGGCAGCTCGGTCACCTTGTCGCCGTGCGACATCCACACGTTGAGCATGCCGTGGCCCTCGTCGGTGGTGTAGTCGGCGATGTCCTTGAGCAGCTCGGTGTGGCCGCGGGCGCGCACGGCGGCGAAGCCGAACTCGCGCTTGTGGCCGCTCTCGACCTTGCCGCCCAGCTGGTGCGCCATGGTCTGCATGCCGTAGCAGATGCCCAGCACGGGGACGCCCAGCTCGAAGACGGCCTGGGGCGCCTTGTCGGTGCTGTCCTCGTACACGCTGGCATGGCTGCCGGAGAGGATCACGCCCTTGAGCTTGCCGTCGGCGGCGTACTGGCGGACCCAGTCGTCGGTCACGTCGCAGGGGTGGACTTCGGAGTAGACATGGGCTTCGCGCACGCGGCGCGCGATCAGCTGCGTGACCTGGCTGCCGAAGTCGAGGATGAGGATCTTGTCGTGTTGCATGGGGTTCAGGTGAGATCGGTAATCACGGGATGATCGAGCGCAAGGCAGGCGCGCAGCAACTGCTTGTCCATGGTGACCAGGGGCGCCTTGAGCTCGAGCGCCAGGTTCAGGTAGGTGCCGTCGTACGGTGTCAAACCCAAGGACTGGCACCAGGACCAGTACTCGAGCGGCGAAACGCGAATGGGTGCCAGGGACACCGGCAGGCGGCTGAGCAGACGCAGCACGTGCTGGTGTGCGCTGGGGGTGAAACGACCGCGCTGCAGTGCCTTGCCGGCGGCATGCAGGGCCTCGACATGGAACAGGGCCGGCGTGGTCGCGCTCTCTTCCTGGGTCATCACCCGGATCAACGCCTGCGATACCTTGTCGCCGCCCTCGTCCGGGAATGCCCAGCTGGCGAAGGCAGAGGCGTCAATCACCACCATGGCCGGCCTTCTTGCTGTCGTTCCACGCGCCACCGCGCTCGTCGCGGTCGCGCTTGTGTTCTTCCCAGAGCTCGGCAAAACCCGGCTGGCCCGCTCCCACCTTCGCGCGCAGGGCCTGCAGTTCAGCGACGATGGCCTGCCGGCGCGCCTCGATGCTGGGCTGCTCGGCGTCAGGCTCCCGGATCAGGCGGATCACCCGCTTGCCGTGGCGCGTCAGCACGACTTCCTCACCCTGCTCGACGGCGCGAATCAGCTCAGAGAGCTGGCTCTTTGCTTGATGGATGGGAACGGTTTGCATTCTGGCCCGAATCTCTGCAGATATGGTCAGATTTTAGCCGTGCCCATGAAAAAGGGCCAGAAGATTCTGGCCCTTTTGGGAGGTCATTCCACGGACACCTCACTCCGTCCGGTAGTTCGGCGCTTCCTTGGTGATCTGCACGTCATGCACATGGCTCTCGCGCATGCCGGCGGCGGTGATCTGCACGAACTCGGCCTTGTTGCGCATCTCCTCGATGCTGGCGCAGCCGCAGTAGCCCATGGAGGCGCGCAGGCCGCCCGCCATCTGGTAGACGATCGCCACCAGCGAGCCCTTGTACGGGACACGGCCCTCGATGCCCTCGGGCACCAGCTTCTCGGCGTTGGGGTTGGTGCTGCTGGCTTCCTGGAAGTAGCGGTCGGCGCTGCCCTGCTGCATGGCGCCGATGGAGCCCATGCCCCGGTAGCTCTTGTAGCTGCGGCCCTGGTAGAGGATCACTTCACCCGGGGCCTCTTCGGTACCCGCGAACATGCCGCCCATCATCACCGTGCTGGCGCCGGCGGCGATGGCCTTGCCGATGTCGCCCGAGTAGCGCACGCCGCCGTCGGCGATCAGGGGCACGCCCGAGCCCTGCAGGGCGGTGGCCACGTTGTCGATGGCGGTGATCTGCGGCACGCCCACGCCCGCGACGATGCGGGTGGTGCAGATCGAGCCGGGGCCGATGCCGACCTTCACGCCGTCGGCGCCGGCTTCGACCAGGGCCAGGGCGGCTGCGCCGGTGGCGATGTTGCCGCCGATCACGTCGACCTGGGGGTAGTTCTGCTTGACCCAGCGCACGCGCTCGATCACGCCCTTGCTGTGGCCATGGGCGGTGTCGACCACGATGGCGTCGACGCCGGCCTTGACCAGGGCCTCGACGCGTTCCTCGGTGCCGGCGCCCACGCCCACCGCCGCGCCCACGCGCAGGCGGCCGGAAGCGTCACGCGCGGCATTGGGGAAGCTGGTCTGCTTGGTGATGTCCTTGACGGTGATCAGGCCCTTGAGCTCGAAGGCATCGCCCACGACCAGCAGGCGCTCGAGCTTGTGCTTGTTCAGGAGGGCCTTGGCCTGCTCGGGCGTGGTGCCGTCCTTGTCGTTGACGGTGACCAGACGCTCACGCGGGGTCATGATCTGGCTGATCGGCAGGTCGTAGCGGGTCTCGAAGCGCAGGTCGCGGCCGGTGACGATGCCGACCACCTTGCCGCCCTCCACCACCGGGAAGCCGGAGAACCCGAGCTGCTCCTGCAGCTCCAGCAGCTGGCGCACGGTGTGCGAGGGCGAGACCACGAACGGGTCGCGCAGCACGCCGGACTCGTAGCGCTTGACGCGCAGCACCTGGGCGGCCTGCTCCTGCGCGGTGAGGTTCTTGTGGATGATGCCGATGCCGCCTTCCTGCGCCATGGCGATGGCCAGGCGGGCTTCCGTCACGGTGTCCATCGCGGCGGACACCAGCGGCAGGTTCAGCGTGATGTTGCGGGTCAGGCGCGTGGCCAGGGAGGTGTCCTTGGGCAGGACCTGGGAGAACGCTGGCACCAGCAACACGTCGTCGAAGGTGAGCGCTTTTCCGAGAAGGCGCATGTGAAAGGCTCCAAAAGACGGATTGTATCTGGCGGGTGCGTGCGGTTTTCCGCGGCCGGGCTGGGCGCTACACTGCGGCGATCATGCGCCTTCGTACTTTCCTCCTCGTCGCGGCCTGCGCCCTGCCCCTGGCGGTCCCGGCCCAATGGCAATGGATCGACGGCTCGGGCCGCCGGGTCTTCAGCGACCAGCCGCCGCCGCCGGGTGTCCCGGAGCGCAACATCCTGCGCCAGCCGACGCCGCGCACCCCCTCGGTGAACACCGGCGCCGAGCCCGCCGCGCAGGCCCCGGCCGCCACCCGCGCGGCGAGTGCGCAGCGCCCCGCCGCCAGCCCCCCGGGCGCCCAGGGCGCCGCCGAGGCGCGCAAGGCCGAGGAGGAGCGCATCGCCCAGGTCCGCGCCGAGAACTGCACCCGGGCCCGGGCCGCCAAGGCCACGCTGGACTCGGGCATGCGCATCGCCCGCATGAACGACAAGGGGGAGCGCGAGGTCATGGACGACGCCGCCCGCGCGGCCGAATCCGCCCGCGTGCAGGAGATCATCGCCAGCGAGTGCGCGGCACCCTGAGCGCCCCGGCGGCCTGCCGGCGCGGCGCGCCTGCTCCCTGAGCGCCTCGGTGGCGCGTCCCGGGCTCAGCGCCGGCCCGGCCGCTTCGAGAACAGGCCGGCCGTGCGGGCGCCCTGGCGCTGGAAGCGCTCGCGGCGGGCCACCTTCGGGTCCACCAGCAGCGGGCGCAGCACCTCCACCCGGTCGCCCTCGCGCAGCGCCTGCCCGGGCGCCGCCAGGCGGCCCCAGACCGAGAGGTCCAGCGCGCGCCCCCGCAGCTCGGGAAATTCGTCGTAGAGGCCGCTGGCCTCCAGTGCGTCGCGCGCGCATGCGCCTGCCGGCAGCCGCACGGACCATTCGCGCACCTGCCGCGGCGCCGGGCTCCAGGCCACGCCCACGCGGAGGGCGCCGTCGGCGTCAGCCATAGACCTGCTCGGCGCGCTTGACGAAGGCGTCGACCAGACTGCCGGCGATGCGGTCGAACACCGGCCCGACCAGCGCCGCCAGGGTGCTGCTGCGGAAGGCGTAGTCCAGCGTCAGCTCGACGCGGCAGGCCCGGTCCCCGGGCTGCCCCACCGGCGTGAAGCTCCAGTGGCCCTCGAGCCTGGAGAACGGGCCCTCGACCAGGCGCATGTCGACTTTGCGCCCGGGCACATGCTCGTTGCGGGTCACGAATTTCTGGTGGATGCCGGAGAACGCGATGCCGACCTCGGCATCCATGCCGTGCGCGTCGCGCGCCAGCACCGAGGCGCGGTCGCACCAGGGCAGGAACTTCGGGTAGGCGTCCACGTCGGTGACCAGCGCGAACATCTCCTCGGCGCTGAACCAGATCAGGACGGATTTATGGACGGTTTTCATGGAGAATTGCGGGCCCGCGCCGGATTGTAGAGAGCCGCTGCGCCCCCACATTCCGCCCATGTCCAAGAAGCCCGAGACCTCCACGCGCATCGCCGAGAACAAGAAGGCCCTCTTCAACTACCACATCGAGGAGCGCTACGAGGCCGGCCTGGTGCTGCATGGCTGGGAGGTCAAGGCCCTGCGCGAGGGCAAGGCGCAACTCACGGACGGCTATGTCGTGATCCGCGACGGCGAGCTGTACCTGATCGGGTGCCAGATCAACCCGCTCAAGACGGCCTCCACCCACGTCAACCCGGACGCGGCTCGCACCAAGAAGCTCCTGATGCACAAGGACGAGATCCGCCGCCTCATCGGCAAGGTGGAGCAGAAGGGCCACACCCTGGTCCCCCTCAACCTGCACTGGAAGAACGGACGGGCCAAGTGCGAGATCGCCCTGGCCAAGGGCAAGGGCGAGCACGACAAGCGCGACACCATTCGCGAGCGCGAAGGCAAGCGCGAGGTCGAGCGCGTCATGAAGCAGCGGCACCGCTGAAGCGCCCCGGGCCGGGGTGCCGGCCGTTCAGCGCCGTGGACCGGCCGGATCGAGGCCGGGCAACGGCCCAGGCGAGGGAGGCCGCCTTCCGCCGGCCGCGCGCCCTGCCCGCCTGAGGGCCGCCTCCTCCTCCGCGACCTGGATCTTCAGCGCCAGATCGATGTTCCTGTGCGGGGAGAAATCGGCGCCTTCCGTGCCCAGGCACGCGGCCTCCCTGCGCGAAGGCACCTCGACCAGGTAGCGCGTGCCGAAGGCGCCGACCGAGCCCTTCATCCCGAGCCAGTGCATGAGGCGCGACAGGCGATTGGCGGCCACCCAGTCCTCGCGGCAGCAGACCTCGGTCACCAGCGACGGCGCCCGTGCGCAGGCCGCCGGTCCCAAGGAGCGGCGGGCCATGTCGCCCAGGCGCATCGGCGCCAGCACCAGGGCCGGGACGCCGCAGCGCAGCGACGCGTAGGTCGCCAGCCCGCCGCCCATCGAGTGGCCCGTGAGGGACAGCCGCAGCTGCCGCTGCGGCGGCAGGCTGGCGTTGAGCTTCTCCAGGTGGGCCTGCACCCGGGCCGTCAACCGGGCCGCCTGGGTGAAGCTGGCGGGCGGCGCCAGGCCCAGGAGGTTGATCGCGCACTGCGTCACCTGGGACAGCCACCGCCCCTGGCCGCCAGTGCCGCCGAAGGCGATGACCACCTCGGTGCCCCCGCGCAAGGAGATCGACGCCGACAGCCCCGTCGCCGGGTCGTGCAGCGTGTTGGGCAGGTCCGCCAGCACGCGACCGGCGCCGCCGGGGCCGGTGACGCCCCGGTTCAACAGGCTCGAGCCGGTGATCTCGGCCGGCAGCAACGGCTGGCCGTCGACCTGCTCGCGGAACGCGTCGCGGAGCCCGGCCGTCTCGCAATCGTCCCGGGCGATCGGGTTGCCGGGATCGTAGGCGACGCGGCAGGCCAGGAAGTACGTCTGGATCGCCGGGGCCCATTCCCGGGGCACCCGGGGCAGGTCACGCCCGGTCTCCACGCACCGCATCGTCGTGGCCGCGCCTGCCGGCCCGGGGGGGACCCGGGCAGGAACATCGCCCGGCAGGGCGTGCCGGATCATGAGTCCGCCAGGCCCCACGCCGCGCGCCCGCAAGTGCGCGGCGGCCGGGGCGCCGCGGCCTGCCAGGCCGCGCGTCGCATCCTCGCGGTCGCTGCCGGGGCGCCGCACCAGCGCGTGGAGCCAGCCTGATGCCAGGGGGTCGTTGCCCGTGCGCATCGCCCGCCCTCACCCCGGCCTGCAGCCGTGCGCCTCGGAGGCCGGATCGGCCCATGGCCCGCCCAGGTCGGCCACCCGGGCGGCAGCCTCCTCCAGGCGGCCGGACAATTCCCCGGCGGTCGCACAGAAGCCGTCGAGGAGGGCCAGCAGGTCGTCGGGCGAGTCGAGCGTTCGGGTCGGCAGCCGCCAGGAGAACACCAGCAGCTGGGCATCCGGATCCAGTCCGATCGCGCCACCGCGGGTCTGCGCCTGGTGGAGGTTGCAGGCCAGGGCCGCGGTCATCAGCCCGGCGTCCGCGGTGCTCCCGAGCATCGCCAGGGCGCAGTGCAGGACGATGTCTTCCCCGTCCGGGCTGGGCGAGACGACGACCCCCTGGCCGTCGCCCAGCTCCAGGTAGAGGTTGCCGTCATCGGCCACGCGCACCCCCGCCGCCAGGGTCTCGTTCAACAGGGCAGCAAGCAGGTCGACCGGGGTGGCTGTCTCGCTCATAGCCCAACAGTAGTCTCCGGAGCCTGAGATGTAAATCGTTGAGACTAAATGTCGGGCGGCCTGCGGGAATAAACGCCGCCGCCAGGTCGTTCATGCATCGGGGACCCTTGTTCATCCCCCGACCTGGAGAAACGACCATGACCCTGCGCTCCGTGACCTGTGCCCTCGCCCTGGGCGCGCTGCTGGCCGTGCCGGCCGCCCATGCCCAGACCGCCCCTGCCAGAGCCAGCGACGGCGTGCTGGTGGGCGGCAACGGCATGACGCTCTACACCTTCGACCGTGACGCCGCCGGCTCCGGCAAGTCCGTCTGCAACGGCCAGTGCGCCGGGCTGTGGCCGCCGCTGATGGCCACCGCCGCCGACAAGGACGCCGGCGACTGGACCGTCATCTCCCGCGACGACGGCGGCAGGCAGTGGGCCTACAAGGGCAAGCCGCTGTACTTCTGGGTCAAGGACACCAAGCCGGGCGAGCGCACCGGCGACGGCGTGAACGGCATCTGGAAGCTGGCCCGCCCCTGAGCCGGGCCGGCCAGGCCGCAGGCGCACAATCGACCGTCGATGGCCCCGCCCGCCTCCCCGTCGGAACTCGCCGCCCACGTGGCGCAGCTGCGCCGCTATGCCCGCGCGCTGACGGGCGACCGCTGGGCCGCCGACGACCTGCTCCAGGACACCCTGGAGCGCGCCTGCAGCCGCTGGCGGCTGTGGGTGGCGGGCACCGACCTGCGCGCCTGGCTGTTCACCCTGATGCACAACCTGTTCGTCGACCAGGCGCGGCGGGCGCTGCGCCGTCCCACCGAGCCGCTCGACGAGCAGGCCCTGGAGGCGGTGGCGCAGGAACCCGGCACCGCGCAGGCGCTGGACCTGCAACGCTGCCTGATGCGCCTGCCCGAGGAACAGCGCGAGGTGCTGCTGCTGGTGACCCTGCAGGACCTGGCCTACGAGGATGTGGCGCGCATCACCGGCGTGCCGATCGGCACGGTGATGTCGCGGCTGTCGCGGGCCCGCGCGCGCCTGCGCGACCTGATGGAGGGCCGGGACCCCGCCGGCGCCCGCCCGGCCCTGCGGCGACTGAAATGAAGTGACCGCGATGAGCGACCCGACCTCCCCGCCCGCCGACGACGAGCTCCATGCGCTGGTCGACGGCCGCCTCGCGCCCGCCGACGCGGCGCGGCTGCAGGCGCGCGTGGATGCCGAGCCTGCGCTGGCCGCCCGGGTGGCGGCCTGGCGCCGCCAGCGCGAGCTGCTGCGCGCGCACCTGCGGGAGGACCTGGACGAGCCGCTGCAGCCGCCGCAGCGCGCGGCCCTCGAGGCGCTGGCGCGTGGCGGTCGCCGCCAGGCCGACTGGCGCCGCTGGGGCGGCAGGGCCGCCGCGGTGCTGCTCGCCTTCGGGCTCGGCTGGTTCGCCCATGGCCTGTGGCCGCGGCCAGCGCAACCCGGGCTGGCCTTCGCCCGGCAGGCGCTGGCGGCCCACGTGGTCTACGTGCCCGAGCAGCGCCACCCGGTGGAAGTCGAGGCGGCGCAGCATGACCACCTGGTGCAGTGGCTGTCCAGGCGACTGGGGCGCCCCCTCAAGGTGCCCCAGCTCGCGGCCCAGGGCTTCCAGCTGGTGGGCGGGCGGCTGTTGCCGGGGGAGAACGGCGCCCGCGCGCAGTTCATGTACCAGGACGCCGGCGGCGAGCGCCTCACGCTGTACCTGGGGGCGCTGCCCCAGGCCGGCGGGGAGACCGCCTTCCGGTTCACGCAGCAAGGGCGCGCCGCCACCTTCTACTGGGTGGACCAGGGCTTCGGCTATGCGCTGGCAGGCCAGCTGCCGCGGGAGCGGCTGATGGAAGTCGCGCGGGAGGTCTACCGCCAGGTCGGTTGACGCCGGGCAGCCGCCCGCGGGCCGCCCTCGCCTCTCAGAGGTCCCTCAGCGGGTGGGCGTGCGCGGGCCAGGGACTGGCGAAGAACGGCGCCACCATCGCCGGCGTCACGTCCTCGATGCGCGCCGGATTCCATTTCGGCGCGTGGTCCTTGTCCACCGCCAGGGCGCGGATGCCTTCCACCGTCTCGCTCGCGGCGCCGGGGCGCAGGGCAAAGCAGTGGCGCACCAGGTCGCGCTCCATGCGCAGGTCGTCGGCCAGCGAGAGCGTGCGGGCGCGCCGCAGCTGCTCCAGCACCACGTGAAGCATCAGCGGCGAGCGCTTGCGCAGCGTGGCCGCGGTGTCGCGGGCCCAGTCGCCCCCGTCCGCCTCGAGGGCGGAAACGATCGCGCCGACCGTGGGCAGCCCGAAGAACCGGTCGATGGCCTCGCCATGCGCTGCGAGTGCGCTGGCCGGGTGCGGGCTGCGGCGTTCGCGCAGGGCCTGCAGCGCCTGGACGCCGCCGCCGGCGAGCTGCTCCCACAGGCCGGGCAGTTCGCCGCTGTCCACCACCAGGTCGGCCAGGCCCACGGCCAGGGCGTCGGCCCCGGTGATCACCTGCCCCGTCAGCGCGAGGTACTCGCCCATGCGGCCAGGGCAGCGCGCCAGGAACCAGCCGCCGCCCACATCCGGGAACAGGCCGATGTGGGTCTCGGGCATGGCCATCTTGGTGCGCTCGGTGGCGATGCGCAGCGAGCCCGGCGCACCGTGCCCGGCGATACCCATGCCGCCGCCCATGATGATGCCGTCCATGAAGACGACATAGGGCTTGGGGTAGCGGTGCACCAGGTGGTTGAGGGCGTATTCCTCGGTGAAGAAGTCCTCCAGCTGCGGGTTGCCCGCCAGCGCCGCCTGGTGGAAGAAGCGGATGTCGCCGCCGGCGCAGAAGGCGCCGAAGGGCCCCTCCTTGCCCATGCCGCGGATCGCCACCGCGTCGATGGCGGCGTCCCGCTCCCATTCGCGCAGCGCGCGTGTCAGTTCGCGCACCATGTCCAGGGACAGGGCATTGAGCGCCTTGGCCCGGTTCAGGGTGAGCAGGCCCAGGCGGCCCCGGGTCTCGACCAGCACCTCGGTCATCGTCGTTGTCTCCAGCCTATGAGTTCGTTGGCGACCAGGGCGCCCAGCACGAGGACGCCGCCCGCCAGGACGGTGGGCCCGGGCGCCTCGCCGGCGCCGAGCCAGGCCCAGAGGATACCGAACACCACTTCGAGCAAGGACAGCAACGCCACCTCGGGCGCCTTGAGCACGCGGGCGCACACCACCGCGAGCGCGCAGGGAATCGCCAGCTGCGTCAGTCCGAGGAAGGCGAGCAGGCCCAGGTCGCGGGGCGTGGCCACGAAGGGCATGGCCAGGGGCAGCGTGGCCAGCGAGGACAGCACCGCGCCGGCGAGCACCGCGGGCACGAAGTCGATGTCCTGCCCGCGCGCGTGCGCGCGCTCGGCGATGGCCCAGTTGATCGCGGCTGCCAGCGGCACGGCGAGGGCCACGAGGGTGCCGGCGAGCTGCCCCTCGGCCACCTGGGTGCCGTACATCCAGGCGATGCCCAGGCCGGCGACCAGGATCGCGCCCCAGGTGCGCGCCGGGATGCGGTAGCCGGGAATGGCCATGCGCGCCACCAGCGCGGTGAGCAGCGGGCCGACCGCCATGGTCACCAGCACGCTGGCAACGGTGGTCAGCGTGAGGGCCACCATGAAGGCGGTGAACATCACGCCCCAGCACAGACCGGAGGCCCACAGGGCGGGCCCGGCGCGCAGCATGCGGGCGAACACGCCGCGCCCGCGCAGCATCGGCAGGATCACCAGCAGCGACAGCACCGTGAACAGGCTGCGCCAGAAGGTGACCTCGAAGCGCGCCGCGTGCTCGAGGTGGCGCGTGACCACGCCGGCGGTGGACCACATCAGGGTCACCGCCAGCATGCCGAGGACGGCCTGGCCGTGCGTCAGCCGCATCGGGTGCGCAGCGTCAGGCGGCTTCGCGCTGGGCGCGCTTGCGCTCGTGCTCCTTCAGGAAGCGCTTGCGCAGGCGGATGGTCTTGGGCGTGATCTCGACCAGCTCGTCGTCCTCGATGAACTCCACGCCGTATTCCAGCGTCAGCTCGATCGGGGGCGTGATCTTGATCGCGTCTTCCTTGCCCGACACGCGGAAGTTCGTCAGCTGCTTGGTGCGGGTGGCGTTGACCACCAGGTCGTTGTCGCGGCTGTGGATGCCGACGATCATGCCCTCGTACACCGCGTCGTTCGGCTTGACGAACATGCGGCCGCGGTCGTCCAGCTTGCCCAGGGCGTAGGTGAAGATCTCGCCGTCGTCCATGGAGATCAGCACGCCGTTCTTGCGGCCGCCGATCTCGCCGCGGTGGGCTTCATAGCAGTCGAAGATGTTGGAGATCAGGCCGGAGCCGCGGGTCAGGTTCAGGAACTCGTTGGAGAAGCCGATCAGGCCGCGCGCCGGGATGCGGTACTCCAGGCGCACGCGGCCGCGGCCGTCCGGCTCCATGTTCACCAGCTCGCCCTTGCGCTCGCCCAGGGCCTGCATCACGCCGCCCTGGTGCTGCTCCTCGATGTCGGCCGTCACCAGCTCGATCGGCTCGCACTTCACGCCGTCGATGTCCTTGAACACCACGCGCGGCTTGGAGACGGCCATTTCGTAGCCTTCGCGGCGCATGTTCTCCAGCAGGATGGTCAGGTGCAGCTCGCCCCGGCCGGCGACTTCGAACACGCCTTCCTCGTCGGTCTCCTTCACGCGCAGGGCCACGTTGTGCTGCAGTTCCTTCTGCAGGCGGTCCCACAGCTGGCGGCTGGTCACGAACTTGCCTTCACGGCCGGCCAGCGGGCTGGTGTTCACGCAGAAGTTCATGATCAGGGTGGGCTCGTCCACCTTGAGCATCGGCAGCGGCTGGGGGTTCAGCGGGTCGGTGATGGTCACGCCGATGCCGATGTCCTCGATGCCGTTGATCAGGACGATGTCGCCCGGGCCGGCCTCAGGGGTCTGCATGCGGTCCAGGCCCTGGAAGGTCAGCACCTGGTTGATGCGGCCCTTGACGGCCTTGCCGTCCGGGCCTTCCATCACGAGCACGTCCATCGCGGGCTTGAGCGTGCCGGCGCTGATGCGGCCGACGCCGATGCGGCCCACGAACGTGGAGTAATCCAGCGCGGAGATCTGCAGCTGCAGGGGCGCGTTGGGGTCACCCTTCTGGGCGGGCACGTGCTCCAGGATGGTGTCGAACAGGGCCGACATGTCGGGGCCCCACTGCTCACCGGGAGCGCCCTCTTCCTTCGAGGACCAGCCGTTGATGCCCGAGGCGTACACCACGGGGAAGTCGAGCTGCTCGTCGGTCGCGCCGAGCTTGTCGAAGAGGTCGAAGGCGGCGTTGATCACCTTGTCGGGGGCGGCGCCGGGCTTGTCCACCTTGTTCACGACCACGATGGGGCGCAGGCCCAGGGCCAGCGCCTTCTTGGTCACGAAGCGGGTCTGCGGCATCGGGCCTTCCTGGGCGTCGATCAGCAGCACCACGCCGTCCACCATGGACAGGGCGCGCTCGACCTCGCCGCCGAAGTCGGCGTGGCCGGGGGTGTCCACGATGTTGATGTGGGTGCCCTTCCAGCTCACGGCGCAGTTCTTGGCCAGGATGGTGATGCCACGCTCACGCTCGATGGCGTTGTTGTCCATGACGGTGTCGACCACCTTCTCGTGCTCGGCGAAGGTGCCGGACTGGCGCAGGAGTTGGTCGACCATGGTGGTCTTGCCGTGGTCGACGTGCGCGATGATGGCGATGTTGCGGATTTGCTTGGTGCTCATGAGGGTCAGGCTTCTTTCGAGCTCAGGATCTGCTGGATTTCGATGGGGCTCAGCAGACGCCCCGGAATCAGTTCGTTGGCCTTCACATGGGCCGTGCCCAGGAGGGCCGGCGGCGCTGCGCCGAACACGGCCACCGCCGCGGCATCGGGCCAGTCGCCACGGCGGCGCATGCCGGAAAGGAACCGGCCGGCATTCTCGGCGTCGAGCGTGACGCGGGTGTGGCCAGCCAGCAGGCTCTCGGGCGGCTGCAGGCAGGCCAGGCGCTCGCCCTCGCCCATCGCCTCCAGGTCGGCCAGCGTGATGCACTGGGACACGTCGTAGTGCCCGGTGGCGATGCGGCGCAGCGCGCTCAGGTGCGCGCCGCAGCCCAGCGCCAGGCCGATGTCCTCGCCCAGGGTGCGGATGTAGGTGCCCTTGCTCACGCGGGCGGTGATCTTCAGCGTCGGGTGCCCGCCAGGCGTGGGCGCGGCGGGTTCCAGGCGCAGGTCGTGGATGGTGACGTCGCGGGCCTCGCGCTCGACTTCCTCGCCCGCGCGGGCGTACTCGTAGAGGGCCTTGCCGTCCTTCTTCAGGGCGCTGTGCATGGGCGGCACCTGGCGGATCGGGCCGGTGAACTGCGCCCGCACCTGCGCCAGCCGCTGCGGCGCGAGGGCGTCAGCCGGGACCTCGCGGGTCTCGAGCACCTCACCCTCGGCGTCGCCGGTGGTGGTGCGCACGCCCAGCACGGCAACCGCCTCGTAGGTCTTGTCCGCCTCCAGCTGCAGCTGCGAGAACTTGGTGGCCGCGCCGAAGCACAGGGGCAGCACGCCGGTGGCCAGGGGATCGAGCGTGCCGGTGTGGCCCGCTTTTTCAGCGCGAAGCAGCCACTTGGCCTTCTGCAACGCGTTGTTGCTGGAAAGGCCGAGCGGCTTGTCGATCAACAGCACCCCGTGCACGGGGCGCCTCACGACCCGTACCCGTGGTGCGCTGAGGCTCATGCCGGCTCGTCGTCGTTTTTGGAACGCGAGGCGACCGCGCGCGCAATCAGCGCGTTCATGTCGGCGGCCTTCTCGGTGGTGCGGTCGAACAGGAAGTGCAGCGTCGGCACCGTGTGGATGTGCAGGCGCTTGAACAGGTGGTTGCGCAGGAAGCCGGCCGCCTGGTTGAGGGCGTCCTGGGTTTCCTGCGGGTCACCCACCAGCACGCTGAAGAACACCTTGGCGTGGGCGTAGTCCGGCGTGACCTCGATGGCCTGGATGGTGACCATGCCCACGCGCGGGTCCTTCAACTCGCGCGCGATCAGCTCCGTGAGGTCGCGCTGGATCTGGTCCGCGACCTTGAAGCTGCGGTTGACGGTCGATTTCTTCGCCGGCATGGGACTCTCCCGCGCAACGCCTTACAGCGTGCGCGCGATCTCCTTGACCTCGAAGAACTCGAGCTGGTCGCCTTCCTTGATGTCGTTGTAGTTGCGCAGCTTGATACCGCACTCGAAGCCTTCCTTGACTTCCTTGACATCGTCCTTGAGGCGGCGCACCGACTCGACCTCGCCCGTGTAGATGACCACGTTGTCCCGCAGCAGGCGGAACTTGCAGTTGCGGGTGACCTGGCCGGACGTGATGTACGAACCGGCGACCGTGCCGATCTTGGAGGCCACGAACACGGTGCGGATCTCGGCGGTACCGAGTTCCTCTTCGCGCTGCTCGGGCGCCAGCATGCCGGACATGGCGACCTTCAGCTCGTCCACGGCGTCGTAGATGATGCTGTAGTAGCGCAGGTCCACGCCATTGCCCTCGGCCAGCTTGCGGGCGCCGGAGTCGGCGCGCACGTTGAAGCCGATGACGACGGCCTTGGAGGCGATCGCCAGGTTGACGTCCGACTCGCTGATGCCGCCCACGCCGGTGTAGACCAGCTGCACCTTGACCTCGTCGGTCGAGAGCTTGAGCAGCGAGGCGGCCAGGGCTTCCTGGGAGCCTTGCACGTCGGCCTTGATGATGATCGGCAGGGTCTTGACCTCGCCGGAGCCGATGTCCGCGAACATGTTCTCCAGCTTGGCAGCCTGCTGCTTGGCCAGCTTGGTGTTGCGGAACTTGCCGGCACGGTAGGTCGCGATCTCGCGGGCGCGGCGCTCGTCGGCCAGCACCATGAACTCGTCGCCGGCCTGCGGCACCTCGGTCAGGCCCTGGATCTCCACCGGGATGGAGGGACCGGCCGTCTTGATGGTCTTGCCATCCTCGTCGATCATGGCGCGCACGCGGCCATAGGTCTGGCCGGCCAGCACCACGTCACCCACCTTCAGGGTGCCGGACTGCACCAGCACGGTGGCGACCGGGCCGCGGCCCTTGTCCAGCTGGGCTTCGATGACCAGGCCCTTGGCAGCGGCTTCCACCGGCGCCTTGAGCTCCAGCACTTCGGCCTGCAGCAGCACCTGCTCGAGCAGCTCGTCGATGCCCTGGCCCGTGCGGGCGGACACGTTCACGAACGGCGACTCGCCGCCGTACTCCTCGGGCACCACCTCCTCGACCACCAGCTCCTGCTTCACGCGCTCGGGGTTGGCGTCGGGCTTGTCGATCTTGTTCACCGCGACCACGATCGGCACGCCGGCCGCCTTCGCGTGCTTGACAGCTTCCTTGGTCTGGGGCATCACGCCGTCGTCGGCAGCCACCACCAGGATGACGATGTCGGTGGCCTGGGCGCCGCGGGCACGCATGGCGGTGAACGCCTCGTGGCCGGGGGTGTCCAGGAAGGAGATCACGCCACGCGGCGTCTCGACGTGGTAAGCGCCGATGTGCTGCGTGATGCCGCCGGCTTCGCCCGCGGCCACCTTGGTGCGGCGGATGTAGTCCAGCAGCGAGGTCTTGCCGTGGTCCACGTGGCCCATGACGGTGACCACCGGGGCGCGCGGCAGGGCCGGGCCCTCGGTCGCGCCGACGTCCTCGTCGGTGAACGCCTCGGGGTCGTCCAGGGCGGCGACGATGGCCTTGTGGCCCATTTCCTCGACCACGATCATGGCCGTGTCCTGGTCCAGCGGCTGGTTGATGGTGACCATCTGGCCCATCTTCATCAGCGACTTGATCACCTCGCCGGCCTTCACGGCCATCTTGTGGGCCAGTTCGGCCACGGTGATGGTCTCGGGCACGTGCACTTCCAGCACGCGCGCCTCGACCGGCTGGGCCTGGGACTCCTCGCGCTGGTCGCGGTCATGGCCGCGGCGGCCGCGGGGGCCGGAGCGCCAGTTGTTGCGGCCGACGCCGCCGGTGGCATCGCCACGCGTCGGGATGGCCTTCTTCTTGGCCGGGTCGCCCGCCCAGCTGGAGGACAGCTTGGCGGACTTGACTTCCTTGCCACCGCCGGAGGGGGCGCCGGCGCCAGGGGCGGGGCGGCCGGCCGGGGTGGCGGGCTTGTGCAGGGTGCCCTTGGCGGCGGGCTTGGCCTCGGCCGGCTTCGGCTCCTCGGGCTTCTTGGCGACCAGCACCTTCTTGGGCGCGGCCATCATGGCGCGGATGGCCTCGGCTTCGGCCAGGGCCTTGCGGCGGCGCTCCTCGAGGTCGCGGGCGCGCTGGGCCTCCTCGTCGGCGCGGGCCTTCGATTCGGCCTCGGCCTTGGCCTTGGCTTCCGCGGCGGCAGCGGCGCGGGCTTCGGCGGCGGCCTTGGCCTCGGCGGACGCTTCCTGCTTCTCGGCCTGGGCGGCGGCCTTCTTGGCCTCCTCGGCGGCGAGGTAGGCGGCGGCGCGCTCCTCGGCCTCGCGTTCCTTGCGCTCCTGGTCCTCGCGCTGGCGGCGCTTCTCGGCCAGGTCTTCCTCTTGGCGGCGGATCAGTTCGGCCTGGCGGCGGGCCTCTTCCTCGCGGCGGGCGAGGTCGGCGGATTCGGCGCGCGCGGCGGAGGCGTCGGCTTCCGCGGCTGCGGCCGCCTCGGGGGCCATCTCGGCGGGCGCGGCGACCTCGTCGTCCCGCTTGATGAAGGTGCGCTTCTTGCGCACCTCCACCTGGATCGTGCGGGCCTTGCCGGTGGCATCGGCCTGCTTGATCTCGGTGGTCGACTTCTTGGTCAGGGTGATCTTCTTGCGCTCGGGCGACGCCGTGCCGTGGCTAGCCTGCAGGTAGCCCAGGAGCTTCTGCTTGTCGGCCTCGGACAGGGCATCGGAAGGCGCGGACTTGGCCACGCCGGCGCTGCGCAATTGCTCAAGCAGCGTGTCGGGAGATTTCTTGAGTTCGCTGGCGAACTCGGCGACGGTCGTACTGGACATAGATTCTTCTGCCTCCCATCACATCACTCGGACGCGGCACCGGAGAACCAGTGCTCGCGTGCCTTCAGGATCAGCGCCTTCGCCTCATCGGGCGTCTGGCCGGTGATCTCGGTCAATTCGTCGACGGCCAGGTCGGCCAGCTCGTCGCGGGTGTGGATGCCGGCCTCGGCCAGCTGGGCAATCAGCGTGGGGGTCAGGCCCTCGAGCGTGCGCAGGTCCTGCGAGACCTCCTCGACGCTTTCCTCACGGGCGATTTCCATGGTGAGCAGCGCGTCCTTGGCGCGGGCGCGCAGCTCGTTGACGGTGTCCTCGTCGAGGGCCTCGATCTCCAGCATCTCCTGGATCGGGACGTAGGCCACTTCCTCGAGGCTGGTGAAGCCTTCGGCGATCAGGATGTCGGCGATCTCCTCGTCGACATCGAGCTTCTCCATGAACAGCTTGCGCAGCGTGCTGGTCTCCTCGGCCTGCTTCTGGGCCGATTCGTTGGCGTCCATGATGTTGATCTTCCAGCCGGTCAGCTCGGACGCCAGGCGCACGTTCTGGCCACCGCGGCCGATGGCGATGGCGAGGTTCTCCTCGTCGACCACCACGTCCATGGCGTGCTTCTCCTCGTCCACGACGATGGAGGAAACGTTGGCCGGGGCCAGGGCGCCGATCACGAACTGGGCCGGGTCCTCGGACCACAGCACGATGTCCACGCGCTCGCCGGCGAGCTCGTTGGTGACCGCGTTGACGCGGGTGCCGCGCACGCCCACGCAGGTGCCGATCGGGTCGACGCGCTTGTCATGGGAGATGACGGCGATCTTGGCGCGCGAGCCCGGGTCGCGGGCGCAGCTCTTGATCTCCAGCAGGCCCTGCTCGATCTCGGGCACTTCCTGGCGGAACAGCTCGATCATGAACTCGGGGGCGGACCGCGAAAGGATGATGGGCGCGCCGCGCAGGGTCAGGTCGACCTCCATGATCATGGCGCGCACGCGGTCGCCATTGCGCAGGTTTTCCTTGGGGATCATCTCGCCGCGGCGCAGGCGGCCTTCGACGCGGCCGCTCTCCACGATGATGTCGCCCTTGTCCATGCGCTTGACGGTGCCCACGAAGATCTTGTCGCCGCGCGACATGAAGTCGTTCAGGAGCATCTCGCGCTCGGCGTCGCGGATCTTCTGCAGGATCACCTGCTTGGCGGCCATGGCGCCGATACGGCCGATCGGCACGGAGGCGATCGGCTCCTCGATGTAGTCGCCGACCTCGGCGTCGGCGGCGCGGTCGAGGGCGTCCATCAGGAGCTCCTCGGCGTCGGGGTTCTGCAGGCCCTGCTCGTCGGGCACGACCAGCCAGCGGCGGAAGGTTTCGTACTCGCCGGTGTCACGGTCGATGGCCACGCGGATGTCGACCTCGCCTTCATACAGCTTCTTGGTGGCCTGGGCCAGCGCGGACTCGACCGCGCCGAAGACCACGTCGCGCTCGACGTTCTTCTCGCGCGAGATCGCCTCGACCAGCATCAACATTTCGCGGTTCATGTCACGACTCTCCTGCATCTTGCTTGGGGCGGCGCCCCTTGAAATCCACGACCGGCGCCAGGCGGGCTTCCTTCAGCTCGTCGAGCTGGAAACCCAGGGCCTGCAGCGGCGCCGGCTCCCTCTTCTTGCTCACTTTCTGGCCCGGCTTGGCCTGCGGCTCGTCGCTCCACACCACCTGCCAGCCGCCGGCCTCGGCGCGCTCGAGCGTGCCCCGGAATTTCTTGCGGTTGGCGGCCACCTGGCCGGCGGCGGCGGAGCCCATGGGGGCCTTGAGCGTGATGTCGACCTGCTCGCCCTCGAAACGTTCGAAGTCCCGCTCGTTGCGCAGGGGGCGGTCGATGCCGGGCGAGGACACCTCCAGGCGCTTGTAGTCGATTTCCTCGACTTCGAGCGTGTACTGCAGCTGCCGCGTCACCTTCTCGCAGTCCTCGACGTTGACGAACTGCTCGGCGCCGGGCGTCCAGGGCAGGTCGATGGTGATGCGCAGCAACCCGCCGGCGGAGCGTTCGATCTCCACCAGCTCGTAGCCGAGCCCGGTCACGGTTTGTTCGACGATGTCCTGTAGAGCCACTGGTATGGGGTTTGTCCTGTAATGCGTTCGGCCAAAAAAAACGGGCGGTTGGAACCGCCCGGTTTGGTCGTTAAGCGAGCATTGTAGCCTCTCGCGGCGCGGTTTGCAACGGGTCGTGTTGGTGCTCTACCGGAACTCGGGCGGGAGGTGAGGCCACTATGCGCCGAGGCGGTTGCCTCGAGCCCGCTCCTTTTTCCACACCAACGCCCACCCGCCATGTTCAAGTTCCCCATCAGCCTCCCAGCGCTCCAATCCTGGTTCGGTCGGTCGCAAGACACTGCAGCAGCGCCCCAGCCCCCTCGCAACGTTCCGACCGACGCCTCCGACGCGGACCGCGGGCCCGGGCGGACCCTCGAGGCGGACCGCCCCATCCCCCGCCGCAGCACGGCCACCGGAAGCGACTTGACGGGGCGTTCCCCTCTCAGCTTGCGGGAGCGCTATGTGCGCTGGGTCGCGGGGCGGGAAGCCCGGGCCGCGCTCCAACGCGAGGTCGCGGCGGCGCGCCGGGACCAGTTGACCCGGGAGTTCAGGCAGAGCGCAACCGCTTTGGTCCAAGCCGTGGCCTCCGGCCAGCCTTCCGCGTTCGAGCTGGCGGCGGTCCGGCAGCCCGGCCACGCGCTTCACGGCTACTTCGGCAGTGCCTACAGGCGTCAACTGACCGATCACCTCCATCGCAAACTCGCGGAGCTTTCACCGGAGCTGAGGTCGAGGGTGGTCCGAAATGCGACGGCGCAGATCGCCGGGGTCCGATGGGGCGCGCCCGACGAGCTCCGGTTCATCGTGGCTGCCGGGAGGCTGGCGCAGGAAAACGAGGGCCGCCACGCGTCACGCATCCCCCGGGCTGAAGGCGACGGCAAGCAACCGGAAGCGCGAGCCAGGACAATTTCGCCCGTGGCGCATGTCGGCGCGCGGGCCGGGAGCCCAGGCGTCGGCGCCTGGGTCCTGCGAATGATCGGGCGCCCTCGCCCCGAGGCGTCACTTTCGCCCAAATTCCAGGCCTTCAACGCCTGGCAGCGCGGGGATGAAGAGACTGCCGTGCGGATTCATCTGAGCAGCCTCAGCAGCACGCCGGCCTCGTCCCCGGACCGCTCCTCGACGGTGTACCCGCAGGAGGCGCCCGACGTGGCGCGCCCTCCCCTGGGTCAGGCTGGGCGCAAAATCCTGGTCCAGCGCCTGGAAAGACTGGCCCTGACCCGGAGTGAGCTCGCGGGGCTGCGCGGCGATGCTCGCCGGTTCAGTCGTGCGGTGAACGAGCTCCAGAAGTTCTGTGATCGCTGCGAAATCGACCTGGCGCTCATGAACGACGACGATCTCGTGGGTTACGTCGCTCCCACCGCCCGGAGCGACCGGGCCTCGCCGACAGGCCCCGACGCCTGACCCGGCCCCTCGTCAGCCCCGCACGGGTGCGCGCAGCAGCTTCACCTCAGCGCGCAGCTTCTTGCCCTGAAGCCGACGCTGGCGCGAAGCCCGCGTCGGCTTCGTCGCTTGGCGCACCTTGGGGGGCCGCGCCACGCTGTCCACCAGCTCCTGGAGCCGCCCGAAAGCCTCGGCCCGGTTCATGTCCTGGCTGCGGTGCTCCTGGGCCTTGATCACCAGCACGCCGTCGCGTGTGATGCGGTGGTCCCGCAGCGCCAGCAGGCGGGCCTTGTGGTCCTCGGGCAGCGAGGAATGCCGGATGTCGAAGCGCAGGTGGATGGCGCTGGAGACCTTGTTGACGTTCTGCCCGCCCGCGCCCTGCGCCCGCACCGCGGTGACCTCCACCTCGGCCGGGTCGATGGGCGTGGACGCCTGCGGGATCATGCGGCCGCCGCCACCAGGGCCTGGGTGTACGGGTCGCGCGGCGCGTCGAGCACCGCCTCGACCGGGCCGGACTCCAGGATCCGGCCGTCCTTCATCACCAACACCTCGTGCGCCATCGCCCGGATCACCTGCACGTCGTGCGTGATCAGCAGGTAGCTCAGGCCGTGGTCATGCTGCAGCCGCTGCAGCAGGCGCAGCACCTGCTGCTGGATGGTGACGTCCAGCGCGCTGGTGGGCTCGTCCAGCACCAGCACCTGCGGGCGCACGATCAGGGCCCGGGCCACGGCCAGGCGCTGGCGCTGGCCACCGGAGAACTCATGGGGGTAGCGCGCCAGCAGGCCCGGAAACTGGTCCTGCGTGAGGCCGACCTCGGCCAGCACCTGCAGCACCCGCTCGCGCCGCTGCGCCTCGGGCAGCGCCGGCTCGTGCACCACCAGGCCCTCGCCCACGATCTCCTCCACGGTCATGCGCGGGGACAGCGAGGAGAACGGGTCCTGGAACACCACCTGCACGAGGCGGCGCAGGGGCCGGTTGGCCGTGGTGCCGGCCTGCCAGCGCCGGCCGGCGACCTGGAGTTCGCCGCGGTGCGGCGCCAGGCCCAGCGTCGCCATGGCCAGGGTGGACTTGCCCGAGCCGGACTCGCCCACCACGCCCAGGGTACGCCCGGGCATCAGCCGGAAGCCGGCCTCGTGGACCGCAATGAACTCGCCCCGGCGGAACCAGCCCCGCAGTCCCGGGACCGGCACCGGGTAGGCGACCTGAACGCCGCGGGCCTCGACCGCGGGCCGGGCGTCGGGCGCCGGCGGGACCTCGGGCACGTCGCGCACCGGGCGGCTGTCGATCAGGCGGCGGGTGTAGGGGTGGGACGGCGCCGTGAACACGGCGCCCACCGGCCCCTGCTCCACCAGCCGGCCCTGCTCCATGACCGCCACCCGGTCGGCGAAGCGCCGCACCAGGTTCAGGTCGTGGGTGATGATCAGGACGGCCATGCCGGTCTGGCGCTGCAGGTCGGACAGCAGGTCCAGGATCTGACCGCGCAGGGTGACATCGAGCGCCGTCGTCGGCTCGTCCGCCAGCAGGAGCCGGGGGCGGGCCGCCAGCGCCATCGCGATCATGGCGCGCTGGCGCTGGCCGCCTGAAAGCTGGTGCGGGAAGGACTGGGCGCGCCGGGCCGGGTCGGGAATGCCGGTGGCGGCCAGGGCCTCCACCGCTGCGTCCCAGGCCGCGCGCCGGCCGAGGCCCTGTTTGACCTCCAGCACCTCGGCCACCTGGTCGCCCACCGTGAACAGCGGGTTCAGCGCGGTCATCGGCTCCTGGAAGATCATGGCGATGTCGTCGCCGCGCACGCCCAGCATCTCGCGCTCGGACAGCTGCAGCAGGTCGCGCGACGCGCCCTCGCCCGCCAGCCGCGCCGAGCCCGTCAGGCTGGCGCCCTGCACCAGCCGCAGCAGAGACAGCGCGGTGACGGTCTTGCCGGAGCCCGACTCGCCGACCAGGGCCAGCTTCTCGCCGGGCGCGATGTCGAAGTCGACGCCATGGACCACCGGGCGGCCGCCGAAGGACACGCCGAGCCCGCGCACCTGGAGCAAGGGCTGGTCCGGCGCCTCGCGCAAGGCGCCGCTGCCGGGGCGGGAAGAAAGCGGCCCGGCGCTCATGCCGACTCCTTGCGCGGGTCGAGCGCATCACGCAGCGCGTCGCCCATGAAGGTCAGGAGCAGCAAGGTGACAGCCAGCACGCCGAAGGTGGACAGCGAGATCCACCAGGCGTCCAGGTTGGCCTTGCCCTGGCTCAGGAGCTCGCCCAGCGAGGGCGTGCCGGGCGGCACCCCCAGGCCCAGGAAGTCCAGCGAGGTGAGCGCCAGGATGGCGGCACTCATGCGGAATGGCAGGAAGGTCACGACCGGGGTCATCGAGTTGGGCAGGATGTGCCGCCACATGATGCGCAGGTTGCCCACGCCCAGGGCGCGGGCGGCGCGCACGTAGTCCATCTGGCGATTGCGCAGGAACTCGGCCCGCACGTAGTCGGACAGGCCCATCCACCCGAACAGGGACAGCAGCACCAGCAGGAGCGCGACGCTGGGCGCGAAGACCGCGCTGAAGATGATCAGCAGGTACAGCTCCGGCATCGAGCCCCAGATCTCGATGAACCGCTGGAAGGCCAGGTCGGTGCGCCCGCCGAAGTAACCCTGCACCGCGCCCGTGATCACTCCCAGGAGGACGCCGATCGCGGTGAGCGCCAGCCCGAACAGCACGCTCACGCGGAAGCCGTAGATCAATTGCGCGAGCAGGTCCCGGCCGCGGTCGTCGGTGCCGAAGACGTTCTCGGGGGACGGTGCGGCGGGATTGGGCAGCTTCGCGAAGTAGTTCAGCGTCTTCGGGCCGTAGGGGTTGGGCGGGTAGATCGCCCAGTTGCCGCCCGCGGTGAGGCGCTCGCGGATGAACGGGTCGAGGTAATCGGCCGGCGTGGCGAAGTCGCCGCCGAAGGTCTTCTCGGGGTAGTCCTTGACCAGCGGGAAGTACCACTGCCCCTCGTAGCGCACCAGCAGCGGCCGGTCGTTGGACACGACCTCCGCGGCCAGGCTGGCCAGCACCATGAAGGCAAACAGCACCAGGCTCACGAAACCGAGCCGGTTGCGGCGAAAGCGCTGCCAGGCGCGGCGGCCGGGGCTGAGGGAGACGGGTTCAGTCAAATTTGACTCGCGGGTCCACCAGGACGTAACTCAGGTCGCTGATCAACTTGGTGACCAGGCCGATCAGAGTGAAGAGGTACAGCGTGCCCAGGACCACCGGGTAGTCGCGCCGGATCACGCTCTCGTAGCTCAGGAGGCCCAGGCCGTCGAGCGAGAACAGCGTCTCGATCAGCAGCGAGCCGGTGAAGAAGGCGCCGATGAAGGCCGCCGGGAAGCCGGTGACGATGGGGATCAGCGCGTTGCGCAGCACGTGCTTCCAGAGCACGCGGCGCTCGTCCAGGCCCTTGGCCCGGGCGGTCAGCACGTACTGCTTGCGGATCTCCTCGAGGAAGCTGTTCTTCGTGAGCATGGCCGTGACCGCGAAGCTGCCGAACACCATGGCCGTGACCGGCAGGCAGATGTGCCAGAGGTAGTCGACCACCTTGCCGGCCAGGCTCAGCTGCTCCCAGTTGGATGATGTCAGCCCGCGCAGGGGGAACCACTGCAGCTGCCCGCCGAACACCACCAGCAGCGCCACGCCCAGGACGAAGCCGGGGATGGCGTAGCCGACCAGCACGAACAGCGTGGTCACCAGGTCGAAGCGCGAACCCGCGCGCACCGCCTTGGCCACGCCCAGGGGCACCGCGATCAGGTAGGACAGGAAGAAGGTCCACAGGCCCAGGCTCACCGAGACCGGCAACTTCTCCTTGACCAGTTCCCAGACGTCCTTGTGCTGGTAGAAGCTCTTGCCCAGGTCGAAGCGGGCGAACTGTGACAGCATCTGCAGGAAGCGCTCGTGGGCCGGCTTGTCGAAGCCGTAGAGGGCCTTGATCTCGGCGATGCGCTTGTCGTCCACGCCCTGGCGGCCGCGGTAGCCGGCGCCGGAGGCCGCGGCGCCCTCCCCGCCCGTGTCGCGCCCCTGGAGCTGGGCGACCATCTGTTCGACCGGGCCGCCCGGCACGAACTGGATCACCGCGAAGGTGACCAGCAGCACCCCCAGCAGCGTGGGGATCATCAGCAGCAGGCGCTTGAGGATGTAGCTGGCCATGGCTTAGCGGTTCGAGGGCGAGGCCCACCAGGTGGACATGGCCCAGTTGTGGGCGTCGTAGTACGGCGGGATGGTGGCCGGCAGCTGGAAGCGGCCCGGCCGGTACCCGATCAGGAAGTTGCTGCCGTAGTAGTGCGGCACCGAGTAGTGGGCGTGGGTCAGCACCCGGTCGAGGGCGCGCAGGGCGGCGCGCAGCTCGGGGCGGGTGCGGGCCTGCACCACCTTCTGCAGCAGCGCGTCGACCGCGGGGTCGGCGATGCCCCAGTAGTTGCTGGAGCCGGGCGTGCGGGCCGCCTGCGACCCCAGCCGCTCGATCAGCTCGCCGCCCGGGGCGGTGCTGCCCGGGACGCGCGAGGACGTGAGCTCGAAGTCGAACTGGTCCATCTTCTGCTTGGCCAGGGAGAAGTCGACCTGCCGGAACGTGAGCTGGATGCCGAGCTTCTCCAGCGCCTTCTGGAACGGGGTGACGACCCGCACCAGCGAGGGCTGGTCGCTCAGGAACTCGATGGTGAAGGCCTCGCCCTGGGCGTTGCGCAGGGCGCCGTCGCGGTAGGTCCAGCCGGCCTGGGCCAGCAGGGCCTGGGCCTGGCGCAGGTTCTCGCGCAGGCTGCCCGGCGGCGCCGTGCCGGGCGACTTGGGCACCGGCCCGAAGACCTCGGGGCGAAGCCGGTCCTTCAGCGGCTCGAGCAGCGCGAGTTCGTCCGGGCCGGGCAGGCCCTGGGCCTGGAACTCGGAGTTGGGGAAGTACCCGTCGACCCGCTTGTACAGCCCGTAGAACAGCTGCCGGTTCATCCACTCGAAGTCGAACGCCAGGGCGATCGCCTGGCGCACCCGGATGTCCTGGAACTTGGGCTTGCGCAGGTTGAAGACGTAGCCCTGGAAGTCGCCGGGGTTGCGGTTCTCGAAGGCGCGCTTGGCCACCTCGCCCGAGTCGAACACCCGGCCCTTGTACTGGCGGGCCCAGTTGCGCGAGATGAACTCGCGCATGAAGTCGAACTCGCCGGCCTTCAGGCCCTCGAAGCGGGAGGTCTCGTCGAGGTAGGTCTTGAAGGTGATGCGGTCGAAGTTGAACAGGCCCTGGCGCACCGGCAGCCCGGCGCCCCAGTAGGTCGGGTCGCGCACGTAGGTCACGTCGCGCCCGAAGCGCAGGCTGGCCAGGCGGTAGGGGCCGGAGCCCAGGGGCGCGTCGGTCACCACCTGGTCGAAGGGCTTGCCGCGGCCCCAGTCGCGGCTGAAGACGGGCATGCTGCCCACCACCAGGGGCAGCTCGGGGTTGGGCACGGCGAAGTCGAAGCGCACGGTGCGCTCGTCCACGGCCACGGCATCGCGCACCTCGGCGAACAGCACGCGGTACTGGGGCGCGGCCAGAGGCCCGACCAGGGTCTTGTACGAGTGCACCACGTCGGCGGCGAGCACCGGCTTGCCGTCATGGAAGCGGGCCTTGGGGTGGAGGCGGAAGGTGGCGGACAGCCCGCCCGCCGGCACCGAGACATCCTCGGCGAGCAGCCCGTAGGCGGTGGTGGGCTCGTCGAACGTGCCGGTCAGCAGGGACTCGAAGACCAGCGAGGCCAGCGCGTGCGGCGCGGTGCCGCGCAGGGTGAAGGGGTTGAACTTGTCGAAGGCGGTGGGCCGCGTCGGCGGCACCATGCGGATCTCGCCGCCCTTGGGGGCGGCCGGGTTCACGTAGTCGAAGTGGGTGAAGCCCGGCGGGTACTTGATGTCACCGAACTGCGCGTACGCATGCCCCGCCCGGGCGGGCGCGGCGGTCAGGAGCAGGCACAGGAAGGCAAAGAACCACGGCAAACCTCGCATGCGACAATTCTGCCGATTTTTCACAAGCGAGCGACCATGGGATTCCTCTCAGGAAAAAAGTTGTTGATCACCGGGGTTCTGTCGAACCGTTCCATCGCCTACGGCATTGCCAAGGCCTGCCATGCGCAGGGGGCCGAGCTGGCCTTCAGCTACGTGGGCGAGCGATTCAAGGACCGCATCACCGAGTTCGCCGCCGAGTTCGGCTCCAAGCTGGTCTTCGACTGCGACGTGGGCGACGACGCCCAGATCGAGAAGCTGTTCACCGACCTGTCGGCGGTGTGGCCCAAGTTCGACGGCTTCGTGCACGCCATCGGCTACGCCCCGCGCGAGGCCATCGCCGGCGACTTCCTGGACGGCCTGTCCCGCGAGGGCTTCAAGATCGCCCACGACATCAGCGCCTACAGCTTCCCCGCGATGGCCAAGGCCGCCCTGCCCTTCCTCAATGACAAGTCGGCCCTGCTGACCCTGAGCTACCTGGGCGCGATCCGCACCGTCCCCAACTACAACACCATGGGCCTGGCCAAGGCCTCGCTCGAGGCCTCGGTGCGTTACCTGGCCGAGTCGCTGGGCCCCAAGGGCATGCGCGTCAACGGCATCAGCGCCGGCCCGATCAAGACCCTGGCCGCCTCCGGCATCAAGGGCTTCGGCAAGATCCTGAGCGTGGTCGCCGAGACTTCCCCGATCCGCCGCAACGTGACCATCGAGGACGTCGGCAACGTCGCCGCCTTCCTGCTGTCCGACCTGGCCGGCGGCGTGACCGCCGAGATCACCTATGTCGATGGCGGCTTCAGCCAGGTGGTGGGCGGGATCGCGGAGCCGGCCGAGGGTTGATCGCGGCCTTCCCCTGAAGAGCCCGCCATCGGCGGGCTTTTTTTCGTCCATCCGCGGAGCCTGGCCCGGCACCGGTGGCGCGCGGTTTGAAAATTGAATTCCTCCGTACTATTTTTCCGTGATGGCAGGATCAGGCCCCGGGCCCGCGCGGATCGCTCAGCTTCTGAACGAAGGCTTCGGCACAGGAGCCTCGGTCACGGAGGATGGCGTGCTCCACCTGCAGGCGCACGATGGCGTGGCTGTCGCGGTCTCACGCTCTCCGGATGGCGAAGACCTCGTCCTCTACGCTGCCCTCGCCGTCCTGGAGGGCCCCCGGGACGTGGTGCGAATGGTGACGGCCCTTGCCTTCAACCTGCACCAGCAAGAGACCCACGGCGGTGCGATCGGCCTGGATCTGGGCACGCGCACCCTCGTCTATTCCTGGCGCCGCCCGATCGAGGGGTGCAGTGACGAATTGGCCCTGCGGGCCGTGGCTGGCTTCTGCGATGCCGCGAGTTCACTCGCGGCCCGGCTGGCCGAGTGCGTGGCGGAGTTCGACGGCGACGAGCTCGACGAGCTGGAACGTCGGCTGGCGGCTCATGACCGCTGGTTCGCGGGGGGCGCGGAACTGGCGGCCCGCGAGGAACACCCAGGCAGCGCCCCGTCCCCCTGGCTTGGCCCTTGACTCCCCATGGCCGACACCATCGACCACTCCCTCGCCTCGAACTGGTTCACCGCGCTGGCGCCACGCCCCGACCTCGCGATCGGGCACGGCCTCAAGTACTTCACGCAGCAACTGGGAGCCTCGATCGCGGATATCGGGGCCGCCCTTTCCCGCCTTCGCGGCGGCACTGCCCCGGCGGTACCCCTGACACCGCCCGGTGACGTCCGCCCGCATGATGCGCCTGCCTCCGAACGACATCCCCCGACGTCCCTGGCGAAGTTGCGCTGCGCGGAGACCGGCCGATTGCATCCCGAACTTCCACCGGGGCGGTGCCAGGAGATGATCGCCGTCATGCGCCTCGCAGAACACGTCTACCGACCGCAGGCCTTTCCCGTGCGACCCCGGCCGTCGACGCCCGAGGAGGTCGCGGCCAGCGCCGATGCCTTCCTGCACCGGGTGCCGATGCCAGGCCTGGGTGTCCGCGAGAGTCCCGCCCTCCTGCCCCCGGCCCTGATGAATTCCTCTCTGTTGAACGCCGGGCTGGGTCCGCTGGTCGCCGCCAGCGAACGGGCCACGGCGGCCCTGGGCCGCGAGCCCTTGCCGGTGCCTGGACAGGTCCAGCATCACTTCCCGAACACCCTCCACGATCCCAAGACCGGCTTCACTGCCCTGGTGACGGTCAACCCGCAGCGGGAAGTGACGGTCACGTTCGGGGGTGCGGGCAACCAGCGCAATCGGGTCGGCTCAGGCGTGCGGGCCGTCCTGAACGTCCTCGGGCTGACGCCCCCCAAGAGCTTCGATCAGGCGGCCCTGATGACCCGCTTGCTGAAGCAGCACCTCGAATCGGTGAACCGGCAGCTGGCGAGCGCGCAACCTGCTCAGCCCGCGTACACCCTGAAGCTGGCGGGCCACTGCATGGGCGGTGCGATGGCGACTTATGCCGCCCTGCGCAACGACGTCGATGCGACGGTGATCGCGCCGCTGCGCCTGGGCCTGCTGGCTCGGGCCCGAGTCGGCCGCGAAGGCATGGCCCGCGCCGAGGCGCGCGTGACCGAGGTGGTCGTACAGACGGACTGGGTCGCGGACAACCGCGCGGCCCGGGCCTATGTCCTCCTCAATGTCCTGAGCCGGCTGTTCACCGGGCAGCGGGCGAACTGCGCGGGCGCCATCGGCAAGCGCTTTCTGGTGCCGTGCCCGACACCCGCCAACATCGAGGCCGACCTGCTGCGCAGGACGAATATCCGCATGGAACGCATTCCGGGCCTCGTGCGCGGCTTCGATCCCCACAACGAGATCGAAACCTGCCTGCGCATTCACGAGATCTGAGGCCCGCCAGGTCCGGGCGCGAAGGTTCAGTCGGCCTTCACGCAGTCCGCGAAGTACGCCGGCTTGCCGTCCTCCCCCACCTCCTCCACCAGTCCGTGGATGTCGGTCTCGAAGCCCGGGCACTGGGCGTTGAACTCGCGCGAGAACTTGAGGTAGTCGACGATCTTCTTGTTGAACACCTCGCCCGGAATCAGCAGCGGGATGCCGGGCGGGTACGGGGTGATCAGCGAGGTGGTGATGCGGCCCTCCAGGTCGTCGATCGCCACCCGCTCGGTCTTGCGGTGGGCGATGTAGGCGAAGGCATCGCTGGGCTTCATCGCCGGGGTCAGCGGCGAGGTGTAGATCTCGGTCGTCAGGCGCGCCACGTCGTACTTGGCGTACATCTCGTGCACGTGCTGGCACAGGTCGGCCAGGCCCATGCGCTCGTAGCGCGGGTGCTGCTGGCAGAACTCCGGCATGATCCGCCACATCGGCTGGTTGCGCGCGTAGTCGTCCTTGAACTGCTGCAGCGCCGTGAGCATCGTGTTCCAGCGGCCCTTGGTGATGCCGATGGTGAACATGATGAAGAAGCTGTAGAGGCCGGTCTTCTCCACGATGATGCCGTGCTCCGCGAGGAAGCGGGTCACGATGGATGCCGGGATGCCGGTCTTGGCGAACTTGCCGTTCAGGTCGAGGCCGGGCGTGACGATGGTGGACTTGATCGGGTCCAGCATGTTGAAGCCGTCGGCCAGGCTGCCGAAGCCGTGCCATTTGGCGTCGCGTTCCTCGCCCTGGATGATCCAGTCGTCCGCGCGGCCGATACCGTCCTCGGCCAGGTGGTCCGGCCCCCAGACCTTGAACCACCAGTCGTCGCCGTATTCCTCGTCGACCTTGCGCATGGCGCGGCGGAAGTCCAGCGCCTCCAGGATGCTCTCCTCCACCAGCGCGGTGCCGCCGGGCGGCTCCATCATGGCCGCGGCCACGTCGCAGCTGGCGATGATGGCGTACTGCGGGCTGGTCGAGGTGTGCATCAGGTACGCCTCGTTGAACAGGTGCCGGTCCAGTTTGCGGTTCTGCGAGTCCTGCACCAGCACGTGGCTGGCCTGCGAGATGCCCGCCAGCAGCTTGTGGGTGGACTGGGTGGCGAAGGTCAGCGACTCGCGCGGGCGCGCCCGCTTCTTGCCCATGGCGTGGTACGGGCCGTAGAAGGGGTGGAAGGCGGCGTGCGGCAGCCAGGCCTCGTCGAAGTGCAGCGTGTCCACGTAGCCATCGAGCATGCCCTTGATGGTCTCGGTGTTGTAAAGCACGCCGTCGTAGGTGGACTGGGTCAGCGTCATCACGCGCGGCTTGACCGACTCGGGGTCCACCCCCTGCAGCAGCGGGTTGGCGGCGATCTTGGCCTTGATGGCGGCCGGCTCGAACTCGCTTTGCGGGATCGGGCCGATGATGCCGAAGTGGTTGCGCGTGGGGCGCATGAACACGGGGATGGCCCCGGTCATGATGATCGAGTGCAGGATCGACTTGTGGCAGTTGCGGTCCACCACCACCACGTCGCCCGGGGCCACCGTGTGGTGCCACACCATCTTGTTCGAGGTGGAGGTGCCGTTGGTGACGAAGAAGCAGTGGTCGGCGTTGAAGATGCGCGCGGCATTGCGCTCGCTGGCCGCCACGGGGCCGGTGTGGTCCAGCAGCTGGCCCAGTTCGTCCACCGCGTTGCACACGTCGGCGCGCAGCATGTTCTCGCCGAAGAACTGGTGGAACATCTGGCCGATCGGGCTCTTGAGGAAGGCCACGCCGCCGGAGTGGCCGGGGCAGTGCCAGGAGTAGGAGCCGTCCTCGGCGTAATCGAGCAGCGCCTTGAAGAACGGCGGCTGCACGCTCTCCAGGTAGCTCTTGGCCTCGCGGATGATGTGCTTGGCCACGAACTCCGGCGTGTCCTCGAACATGTGGATGAAGCCGTGAAGCTCCCGCAGGATGTCGTTGGGCAGGTGCCGGCTGGTCTTGGTCTCGCCGTAGATGTAGATCGGCACGTCGCTGTTCTTGCGGCGCACTTCCTCGATGAAGCTGCGCAGGTTCAGCACCGCAGGGTCGAGGTCGGGGCCGGGCGTGAACTCCTCGTCGTCGATCGACAGGATGAACGCGCTGGCGCGGCTTTGCTGCTGCGCGAACTGGGCCAGGTCACCGTAGCTGGTGACGCCTAGCACCTCGAAGCCCTCGGCCTCGATGGCCTGCGCCAAGGCGCGGATGCCCAGGCCCGAGGTGTTCTCGGAGCGGTAGTCTTCGTCGATGATGACGATGGGAAAGCGGAATTTCATGGGCGGGCCTTCGGGCGCTGGCGCAGCGAAAAAGTCGGGACGAAACGCGAAGTGTATGCAAATCGCGTGACGGTCCCGCGACGGAAGCGTCAGCGCCGTGCCGCGGCACCCGAAAGCGCGTCCGCGAGCCTGGCGGCCACCGCGTCGGCCAGGAGTGCCGCCTTGCGCAGCGCCACCGAGTTGCCGGACCAGGCCAGCGCGGAGAACTCCCGCAGGGCGCGCTCGCGCCCCTCGACGAAACTGCGCTGCTCCTGCGAGGGCTTGCGGCCCGGGATGGCCAGCCAGGCCCCCTCCTGGAAGCCGGCGAGGAAGCCGACGACCTCGGCCACCGCCCTCTCCTCGGCCTGGGCCTCCTGCTGCCTGCGCCAGGCCCCCACCCGGGCCGTCGAACGCTCCAGGGCCGCCTTCACGGCGGGGTCGGCCGCCGCGCCCCCCTTGGTCTCGACTTCCACACTCGACGCCCAGGCCGCCCGCAGGCCGCGATCCTCCTGCTCCAGGCGCTCGTCCGCCTCCTCGGCGATGCGCTCGACCTGGTCGGCCCAGAGGGGGGCGGCCTGCGTGAGGGTCATCCGCAGAAGGGTGTCCTGCGTGTCCCGCTTCAGGTGGGCCGCCGACCAGACGCCCACCCCCGCCGACTCACGCCCCTGCCGCAGCAGCACCAGGAACCCGAGCCACTCGGCATCCTGCGGTCCTTCACGGGCGAGGCGGGCATAAGGCGCCTGCAGGCGGGCCGGGTTGTCTGCGGCCATGAGGCGCAGGGCGCTGGCCGCGAGCGAGAGCTTCCGAAGGCTGCCCATGCCCTCGACCTGCAGCAGCTGGACGGGATCGCGCGCGAGCAGCCGCCCCAGGGTGTCGGGCCCGGAGGCCAGCACCCGGCGGGTATGCGGGCCGCCCGCCGCTGCCCGCCCGGGCACCGGCGCATCGGGCGCCGGGCCGCCGAGTTCCAGCGCGCACACGAGCATGGCGTGCAGTTCCTCGCCCTGGTCGCGGCGGGCGCCGTCGACCCAGGCCCGCAGCGGGTCCTTCAGCCGCAGCAGCGCGGGGCCGGGGCCGGCGTCCCGGCGCCGCTGCGGCGGGTCGGCCCGCCGCAGGCCGAGGGCCAGGGCGGCCGCGTCGAGGGCATCACCCCGCTGGGCGACGGGGGCCAGCAGGTCCTGCACCAGCGCCTGCATCGCGGCGTCGCGGGGCACGCCGGCCGCGGCCAGGGCGCCGGCCAGCACCTCGCCCAGGGCGGCGAGGACCGGCGCAGGAAGCCGGCCGGAGCGCACGACGAGCCCGTCGGCCAGGGCCTTCAGCGCCGGGGCCGGCGGCAGCGCCCGGTACGCATCGAGTGCGTTGGCGACGACGACAGCGAAGGTGCGGGGTTCGATCACGCCGCCGACGCCCAGGTCCAGGACGCCGTCGGCCAGCTTCGGGGGCAAGGCCGCGGCGGGCCCGGCGCCGTCTTCCTGAGGGAACAGGACGCGCCGGTGACGCTGCGGCAGCGGTGCGCCAGTCTCGGGCGGCGGGTCGACCGCGGCCCGCGCGGGTGACTTCAGCTCCGCGGCTTGCAAGGCGTTGCCCACGAGGCGGCCGTGCAGGCGGGCCGACGAGGCGCCGACCCGGCTGGACCGGATCTCCTGGCGCTGATGCGCGGCGCCCGGGGGCGTGACCGGGAGTGCCCCGGGCTTGGAATGGGAAGGGGGCGAGGATCGATCCATCGTGCGGGCACCCGCTGACGCAAAGCGGCCAGTGTCAGCAGCGGCGTCGCGTCGGTCGCCAGCCAAGGGACCGGCGGCGTCCCAGCAGGAACGAAGCGGCCGCGTGGGCAGGCGGCCCGTGTGGAAGCGGCAGTGCCTCGGCGCACGCCAGCCACGGGCGAGGCAGCGAGCAGGCAAAGGGCGGCCCCCCGCTGGGCGCCGCCGGGCATCCTGGCGAACGAGGCAGGGATCCCGGAAACCTGATGGGGCGCGGCGCTCCCCCGGTACTGCGGTGCGGCGTGCCTTCCGGCGCCTGTGGCGCCCAGGAAGCCACGATGCCGATAGGGTGTCTTCCTGGACCCACGAGGAATTGTCCTGGAGCCTACGCAATGACAACGAACTGCGACTGCAATGAGGCCGTCAACGCCCTGAGGGAAGTCCAGAAGCTGCTGGAGTCGTTACTCGCGCAAGCCGACGAGGTCACCGCCGAGGTGGGCGTCGAACCGACCGCGCAGGAGGCCCTGACCTGGGCCCTCGCCGAAGTCGAGACGATGGTTGCGCGCCGTTCCAGCCACTAGCCTCGAGCGGTTCCCCTTTCTCGCCAATTGCCCCATGGAGCAGGACTGATGAACAGCAGTCGAATGATGAAGGCTGCAAGGCGCGTGCCCCGGAGGCCATCCCACGCTGCGGCGCCTATGCCCGCTCCACGGGGCAGCCCTGCCAGAAGCCAGGAACAGGCGCTGGCGGGCGCTGCCGCCATCACGGCGGCGCCAGCACCGGCCGCCCACCAACGACGAGGCGACACACGAAACAAGGCCGTGATGCCGCTGATTGGTGTCGGCTACTGGTCGGCGTCATACGTGAGCTTCACGGTCGACCTGATGACGCCGCATGCTGGTTTCGGCCTGGCAGGCTCACGGCGCAGCGCGTCGAAGAACTGCTCGCGATCTACAGTCAACCGGCCGGACAACAAAGGAAGCGGGGCGGCGGTAACCATGAACTTCTCATGGAGGAGCGAACGACATCCAGCCAGTGCTGCGTGTCCTGCTTCGCCAAGACTTCCTCGACCTCGGCGTACAGCTCGTCAATGTGGGTCAGCCGCGTGGAGACGTCACGCAAGCGCGGGTCTTCAAAGAAATCTTTTTCCCGCCCCATGATCTGGAAAAAGCCCTGCCACTGACGGTCACTGTAGACCAGGGCGCTGATGTACCCATCCCGCGTGCGGTAGGGCCTGCGAAACGCTGACAATTGACGGGCGTGCCCGCCCCGGTCCAGCAGCGGCTCAAAGGTCAGCCCGCCCATGTGGTCGGCGAGGACAAAGGACACCAGGGTCTCGAACATGGGGATGTCGATGCGCTGGCCCAAGCCGCTGCTCTGGCGTTCGATCACCGCGGCCAGCATCACGCCCACGGCGCTCAAACCCGTGACACGGTCCGCGATCGCGTTGGGCACATAGCGCGGCGCCTCACCCGTGCTGCGGTGGAAAAGCGCCGCCAGGCCACTGACGCCCTGAATCAGGTCATCGTAGGCCGGCAGGGCCGCATACGCACCATCCTGGCCGCAACCGAAGACACCCGCATAGATCAACCGGGGATTGACCGCATGCACGGCCTCCCAGCCCAGGCCCAGCCGGATCATGGCTTGAGGACGGATGTGTTAGACCAGGATGTCCGCACCTTCAGCCAGGCGGAGCAATGCCTGGCGTCCGCGCTCCTTCTTCAGGTCCAGGGCGATGCTTCGCTTGCTTCGATTGCTGTTGAGAAACAGGGCCCCCATTCCCGGATGCCGCGACGGCCCCGCGCTGCGCAGCGTGTCGCCCTAGGGAGATTCGACCTTGATCACATTGGCCCCCATGTCACCCAGGGCCTGCATGCAAGATGGGCCCATGACGATGGAGGTCATGTCTAGGACAGTCAATCCATGCAAGGAGCCTGAGGTGCGGCCAGGCTTGTGGCGAGGTTCATTCGTATCGTCAGGCATGACTCGTTCCATGGGCGCTTGCGACTGCGGGTGACCCTCAGCGCGCAGTAACGCCACCGTCAACAACCAGTTCGCTGCCCGTCACAAAGGAGGAGGCCTCACTGGCGAGGTAGAGCACCGCAGATGCAACGTCTTCAGGCTGGCCCACCCGACCCAGGGGATAGGCCTGCCTGGCTATCCGGTGCCCTTCTACGATGTTGCCTCCGCCGCGAAGGCGGATGGCGGCCTGCCCCATGTCGGTCTCGACAATGCCAGGATGAACCGAATTGACGCGGATGCGCTGGGGCGCCAATTCCAGGGCGCAGGCTTTGCTGAACAGGTGTACCGCACCTTTGGACAAGCAATAGACCGATGCCCCCGCCGCGCCACGCAAACCCGCCACGGAAGACATGTTGATGATGGATGCGGTGCTGCGACTGCGCCGGACAGGATCGGCCAGCAGGGGCAAGGCCGCGCGCGTCCCAAGAAACACGCCCTCGATGTTCGGTCCGTTGACCCGACGCAAATCTTCCAGGGAGGTTTCCGCCAAAGGCTTGACCATGAACACGCCCGCGTTGTTGACCAGCACATCGAGGCCGCCCCATTGCGCACGGGCCAGGTCGATCACGCGCTGCCAGTCGTCCTCACGGGTGACATCCAGGGCGGCGCAATGCGCCATGAACCCCTCATCGCCAAGTGTCTCAGCGATACGCTGAGCACTCTTCGGGTTGAGATCGGTCACCAGCACCGCGGCCCCGGCACGCGCCAAAGATTGGCATATCTCCGCGCCGATGCCTTGGCCGCCACCTGTCACAAGGCAGGCGCGCCCCCTCAGGTCAAAACCGCGCGGGTATTGCATTGAAGCATCCCTATTCATAGCTGGGTCCTCGTGAAGCTCGCTGGAGACGTTGAGGGCATCAACGCATGCGAGTGTGATTCGGACCGCCTGGAAGGTCTGTTACTTGCGCGACTGGGCCAGAGAAAAAAGCGCGTCCGGATGGACGGTTAAAGGGCGCCCCGACCTGCTTGAATGGAGCTGCCGAGTGATTGCTGGGAAGCGACTTTACGGGCTCCTCTCAGGGCTGATGTCAGAACTCGGTCCGACACAGGCTCTGATCATTGCCAAACGACGGCATGCTGCTGGCAATCTGGAATTTTTGGGGTGCCAGAGACCCCTCAATCAGCCCAGTGGAACGACGCACCAACCAGATGAAGGTTGATGGGTACGATGAGGGGTGACTAATGAAAAACGCCCCGGAAGGGGCGTCTTTGCTTGTGACCTGGCGGGAGGGCGTCATTCCCATCATGCCTTGAAACCCGCATGAATGCTCGATCTCGCCCATACATGCACACCGCGTTACCCGCACTGTTACCCACAGGCCCTCGTCGCTTGGCACTCTCGATTGTCACGCCAGCCCCTTGGGGGGCCGCTTCATCCGGCGCAGCATCAGGTTGTCGCTCCTGACCCGATACACGGCCAGCGCCATCCCCGCGTGGCGCAACACCACGTAGCCCAGTCCCTTGAACGTGACGTAGCCGCTGGTGTCGTCCGGGTGCCCGGCGTCCGCCTCGCTGGCGAACCATGCCACCTTGGCCCGCCGCGTTAGATCGGCGCATACCTCCTCCGCTGGAGGCTTGAACACGTGAGTTTGTTCACGCGGCATGGCGCAACGCCTCCAGCTCGTCAAAAGCATCCTGAAGCTGGGGCACGTGCAGTCGCTGTATGGCGATCAGAGCCGCGTGCGCGGCGTCATCCAGGGCATGGCCGCAGCGGGCCAGTACGCCTTCAATCAGGGCGTCCACGGTTTGCGCCGTGTTGCCCTGGCTCTCCGTCGCCAACTCGCAAAGGTCGTCGTTGCTGATGTCGCGTATCAGGCTTGCCGTGTTGATGTGGCTCATTGGTTTTGGCTCACAGTTGATTGTGATTTAAATGTAGTTCATCAATCATAGTTTGTCAATGAAAATATTGGCTTTAAGATGGCCTGAATGTGCTTTTTCGTTCGCCGCGCTGTTCACCTCGGGCGCGATGTCCGCAAGGTGTGGACCCGATGCGACGTGCCCTATGTGTTTGGCACTGCGCGTGCCTTGCGACCCCGGGGGGTGGGGACCACGACCGAGACCCTCCCCCGTACCTTCACGACCGGCTCTTTGCGCGGAACCAAAGTTGGGGGCTTGCGTCGATCGGCCAGTCAAGTACGATACATGTCAAATTGAATGGCATCGTGAACTCAAACCCCAAAAAAGGTACCGTTGCTATTGCAAATTGCGAGTTGGTATTCGAGTGCCCCAGAGACTGGCACAAGCTGACGCTAACAGCCACTCAGGACGTGAGGTATTGCGAGGCATGCGCAAAAAACGTGACGCTGTGCAAAACCGATCAGCAACTCCAACAACTTGCGGGCGCTGGCGCGTGTGTGGCCATAGAGCAGCCCCCTGTTAAGACTTTCCAAAATCAGCGGATCAGGATGGGGCTGCCACCGATGAGCGCAAAGGCAAAAGCATTCATCGAGGGTCTCGGCGATCTTAATTTTCCGCCGGACAAGAAGGATCTGCACTGAGTCGGAGCACGCGGAGCAGCGATGAATCGCTTTAGAGACACGAGCGAATCAAGTGGCCGACTGAGTTTCGAAGCTTGACCCTCTAAATGTTAAGGTTAGCATGCATATGAGGATTTTTAGTTCATTGTCAATTATTGGCGTCGCTGCGAGCCTGATGGGCAGTGCAAACTTGGCGAATGCGCAGTCTTCGGGATCGGTCAATCTAGTCTGTCGCGGCGCTCTTCCCTCGAAATTCGACGGCAGGGAGAAAGAGACAACCAACATTGAGGGAAGCAGCTTGAAGCTTGATTTGCAAGACCGTAAGGTGCGAATGCAGGGCTATCTTGGTGCGTGCATGAGTGATGAGGCCGCGCTAATCTCGGTCTCGGACGACTCGGTTTACTGGCAATGTCGGGGCGACAGTGAGTTGATCAGTTGGATGTCTAGTTTTACTCTAAATCGCCTTACTGGCGTCCTGCAAACGCGAGGCGTCTTGTCAACCAAGAACCCCGATCAAGCGGGATGGAGACACTCATACACCAGCGGTGAGATCCGATGTGAAATCGCGAGTCGACTGTTTTGATTGGCCGCTGGATGACTTTAGAGCTTTTATGATTAGCGGGACCTGACTGAGGATTTCCTGTTCCGTGGAGCGACACGAATAGGCACTGGAGGCATCAGACGTGGGGCCGGATAGGCGGTGTAAACCTTCTGGGCCGAGGCGATCTGCAGGGTGCTGCATATCGCCCCTTCGTCCTGCTCCTGTTTGGGTTGACCCAGCCAAATTTAATCGTCAAACTGACAAGCGACAGTCAATTGGGACTGTCTAACTCAAACATCGTCCTCGCGTCCTCGAAAGGGTTCAAGATGAAGAAGCTTGTTATTGCCTGCGTTCTGATCGTCTCCTCCATTTCCGCTGCTCTGGCTGCTTGCCCGCCCGGGACGCGCTACCAGTGCTGGCCGACACCTAGCGGCAAGCAGCAATGCGGCTGTTTCTAAACTGCTGAAGCGGATTTACCATCAGAGCCGGCGTATATGCCGGCTCGTTTTCAGAGCTTGCAGACTACTGAAGCCTCAGGGCGAAGTCTTCTGTGCGCGAGCAGCCTAGGCGGGTAATAGACCGTCGAATCAATGTGATTACATTTTTAAAGTAATCCTATGCAGCAGACCAAGCAGGATCGGCTCAAAGAGAAGTTTCGCAAGCGGATCGAGGCGCGAATCCAGGCGCTGGCGGCCAAGGGCCCGTCCAAGGCCAAACCTCGGGTGTGGGCGGACAAAAAGGAGGATCTGGTTCCGTTCGTCCTATCGAAGCCCGCGCAGTAGAGGCACCGATCCGGCCGTTTGAAGCGAACACATCCATGAATAACCCGCCAACCATCGGCGCAGCCACGGTCACGAACTGCAAGTTCGAGTACGAGTGCCCAAAGGACTGGTTCAAGCTGATGCCCACCGATCCGATCCCCTGCGACCGGCGGCATTCACGAAAGACGCAGATGACACCCAAGCAGCAAAGCGAGCAGCGCAAGCGGGTAATGGAGCAGCGAAGCAAGGCGGCCGAGGCGCATCGGGCTCAACTGCTGCCGGGGGCCAAGGTCAAAGTTTGGGCGGATCGCGCAGAGGACTTGATTCCTTTCACGCTATCGCAAGACGCGGCCAATCCGACTTCCCCCGAGGATCGGAAAGAACCAGACTAGCCGCGCGAGGCTCAGAATTGCCAGCGCTTCTTACGCGGCTTCCGGCGCGTGTCGTACTGGATCGGCACGTCGCGCAAATACGCCGCCGCCTGTTGTAGGTCTCGTTCGAACTCCAGCACCACGCTGGGCCAATTCGTCAACGTGATCCAGTTGCACAGCTCTCCCATGTGGTCAACAAACAACGTCAGCACTTCGCCGGCTACGGCCGGGGCTTGGCCCCGGCCATTGACAAGGTAGGCCGCTTCGAGCCGCGGCCGGAAATCCGCTTCGAACTCGTTGCAGTGCTGACGGATGCGGTTTCGTTCTGCCGCCGAGACTCCGGCCTCTACGAGGCCGTCATACAGCGCCTGTAATCCACGGCAGTACCGCCAGCCGAAGGTTTTCGCCACGTGCCGCAGTGCAGTGCGAGGGCGCTCGCGGGTCGCGTAGCCGGGCTCCCTGCCACATAGGCACCATGCGGCGGAACTTAGCGCGCGACCGACGTCGTTGAAGTGGTACATCGCGTCGGACCCGGCGGGCTCCATGCCGGTCTCCGTGTATCGCTCGCGGCGCCAGTCGCGGTACAGGTCGATTCTGCGCAGGGGGTCGTCGGGGACTTCTCGCAGGTGGGCGGCATATTCGTCGTCTGTGCGTTTGGCGCGGGCGCTCTTGTCGTACTCGGCGGGGATGGGGTGGATCATGGCTGGGTGCCTGTCAGGTGAGGTTGGAAAAGCGGGGTTGTGGTTGTCCGCGCGCCGTCGCGCTATGCGGCAACTGGGCGGCGGCATCGCGTGGGTGTTAGGCACCTAACAGTGCCGCAGTGCCACCAGTGCCGTGTTTTCCTAACCTTTCCTATTTTTATTTTTCCCATGTTTTTGATAGTTGATAACTACGTGACCCTGCAACCGGCATATTTCGCTCCAATCCCCTCTGAAAATCATGATTCGGGGCACAGTGCCACCCCACTCAGAAGGTGGCCCTGGCGCGGCACTGAAGGTGCCCCTTTGCCAATCAGTAAGCCATCTTTTTGGGGACTGCCAGCAGCCGCAGACCGTTAGCGCGACGGTCCAGCAGTGCCACCTCGCCCGGATTTCGCAGAAGGTGACCCTGTGCCGCCCACTGACTTTTGACGATATGCGCGGTCCTTGTCGCTTCCGATTTCTTCGGGTTCGGAATGCCGACTGCCTCACAGATTCGGGTCGCCGTCATCCACAGTAGCCCCGGGTGGCTCGTGCGGTTCTCCGAGGTGAGTGTTGATAGGTCAACCGATTCCCAGTTGAATTTCGCCGCGATGCGCTCAGTCAATGGGTCCACGGTTTCATGCTGGCGGTTGGCCGCGTTGATTGCGGTCAACAGGTCCGGCTCCAAGTTCCACCGCTCCCCGCGCTGATACAGGTGGAGGTACTGCGCCCAGACCTGTTGCATAACCTCCGGGGCCAGGGTGAGACAGCGGACCACCGCGATGACCCAGAATCGACGGTTGCCCGTTTCATCGACCAGGAAGCCCGATCCGTTCACCGTGCCCACGAAGACCGTGCGCCGCTTGAAGAAGGACGCGCGCCGCGCATACGGCAGTCTCACCTCGTCGATGTTATTGGTCAGGAAGCCCTTGAACTGGGCGATGTCGGCCTTGCGCATGGTCCCATCAAGCTCTCCCACCTCGGTGACGAATGCACCCGTGGCGCGGAGGATGGAATCCTTGTCCGATGGGTCGATGGTCACGCCCTCCGCCACAGCCCCCGGCAACGGCACGAGGTGTCGCACCCACCAAGTCTTCCCCACGTGTTGCGTACCCGCGATGACCAGCATCCCCGCCGCCGTGACGCCCTCCGGCTCCATCAGCGCGCCGACTCCTTGAAGCATCCATTTATGCAGAAGGCGGTGCGCCAGCGTTGCGGTTTCCGGGTCTTCCAGTTCTAGCGTGGCGGCGAACAGCGCCCGGCGGTCAACTCCGTCCCACGGCACTGCCGTGATCCAGTCCCGGACGGGGTGATACGGAGCCTGCCTTGCCAGAGCATCGACCAGTTCGGGCACGTTCTCGCGGTTCAATCCGTTTCGAACCGCCGCGTCACCAAGCAGGGTTAGCGCGGTGTTGGGGTCGTCATCTCGGGGCGAAATCAGACCGTTCTTGAACAACTCGGTGCGATGCGGCATCTCGTTGTAGGTCGCTCTCCAGCCTTCTAGGGCCATCAGCGCCGCGAGGTTGGGCGAGGTTGTCAGCGGCTTGATCTTCTGGCCGTCTCGCATTTGCCAATCCGGCAGGTGCGCTTCAAGAACCGCACGGGCAATTGGAGCAACCCGGCCACCCGGAGCAGGGATCACCCGCAAGGGATTGAGTACGACCTCCGAGGGTTGCTCGGCCGGTGGAGGTGCGGCCCCTGGTGCAGTCCCCGATGCGACCGCGCCAAGCATGTGTGGGGCCTTTCTGTAATTGAAGGGGCTGACACTCATCGTGCAATCCCCCCGTACAGACAGTCGGGGCAAGGAGATCGCTCACCCCAGGCACGGTGCCATGCCTCGCAACTCGGCGGCCCACCCGTGAAGCTGTCCATCTTGCGGTCTACCTCGCCCTGGTCGTAGTCGGGGTGCCCTTGGCTAATGGCGTGGCCCAACCCTTCACCTTCAACGGACAGGCGAGCCATTTGCAACGCCAGCAACCACGGTTGATAGGGGGTATCGGCTCCGCGATTTGCAATTGCCACGCGTAAAGCGGCGCAGTGCTTGATGACCTCCAGCATCGAGTAAGCCCTATGCCGGGGCGGCTCTGCGGCGCGGGCAACTCGACTGCGGGTGCCACTGCCCGGCGTGCTCTTGCCCGGCTCGTAGCCAAGTAAGCCGTCCAGCTCCTCCAGCGGGTAGATCGGGCCCGTGCGGTAAGCCTTGACCGTCTCGCCGGTTTTCTGGTGGATGGAGCCCGGCATTCGCATGATGCGCGCGGCGTCGGTTGTGATCGGCGCGTCGATATTCAGGGCGTTGCGCTCTGCGGTCCAAACAAAGGCGTCCGCGCGCCCCTGCCAGCTTTGGCGGTCCAGGTCCCGATCAAAGACGTGATACGCATGCGCCCCGCCTGAGCCTGTGAGCAGCACTATCGTGGGGATCAGGCCAGTGGACTTGGCGAACGCCCCCAGTGCCGCCTTGGTGTGATCCTCGCTGGCATGCCCATTCGCTTTGTTGGGGCCTTCAAGATCAGCCCATATGCAACGCAGGGAGTGAACCAACCCGCGCAGTCGCTGGCGTTTGCCGTTCGGGTGCGGGTGGAATGTGGCGGGGGTGAAGTAGCCCCCGTGCTGGCCCTGCGTGACCCGTTGAATGAGCGGGTTTGTTGCCTCCCCATCTTCCGGCCAGAAGTGGCGGGTAAGTTGGCCATCAGGGCCCGGCTGCACGGCGCAGCCCTTTAGATCGCCGGAGTCTTCGCCCCGGACAATGTGCAGGAATTCGATCCCCGGCACTTCGTCAGTAAAATCCAGCATGTAACGTCCTTTGCCCCGCCCCTGTTGGCGGGGCTTTTTGTTTTCAGGGAGCCTTGAGGGCTGTACTAGGGGTAATGAGGGCCGCAAGCCGTTTCGCGCTTGGCGATGACTCGTAGGCGATGCGCCGCTTCTCGCTCGCGATGCGTCGTTCAAGGTCCGCCACCTCGTTGCTCAGGATGGCGTGCACCTGTCTCAGCGCCTCCGCGCCCTTCACAGCTTCGGTGATGCTCAGGCGCACCCCGTGTTCATTTGTGGCCTCTCCGTTCGCCGCGGCCACAATCAAATCCGTGAGGGCGTTGATCGCCGCGTCGGACTTTTCTAGCGCGATGCGCTTTTCAGCGAGACGTGCCTGGAGTGCATCGAGATTCATGCCTCGATTCCGGCAGTGGTGGGGGTGTTCGCCTCTATCCAGCCTTGAGGGTCTCGGACCCACGCCTGAACGTCCGAGAGTCGCCAGCGCGTAAAGCGAGCCGAGCGGATTACTGGTGCTGGCAGTTGCCCGCGACTTTGGAGGTCGTAGAAGTAGCTACGCCCCATGCCGCACATCCTGGCGGCGACGTTTGCGTCAATGAGGGCGTCTGACTGAATGCCTTGGTCGATCTTGAGCATTGGAGGAACCCAAAGAGGCCGCTCACAGACTGTGCGCGGCTGTTGGCTTCGCTACCGTTCGTCAAGTGCCAGTGGCTTGTCTTGGGAAGGCTCCCCTCCTGGGGTGGCTAGGGCTTATCCGTGTGACGGAGTTCCTAGTTGGCGGTCGCAGTTTCCTGCGAACTGGTGTGGATATTAGCGCACCACTCCATCTAGCGTTTGAAGTTCCCTGTTGAGGTCCGCATGGCGGCCCCTGAACTTGTCCACTCCACTCACGCCGCAAGCCTCCGCAGCGGCAGCACATTCCCGCGGGCGACAGACTCCAAGTAATTGCCCCACCACGCCATCATCTCGGCCCGCTGCGGCAGGTACAGGGCGTGGTTGTAGGCCGCACTCACGGCGTTGCGCTCGCTGTGGGCCAGTTGCAGCTCGATGTGAGCGTGATCGAACTCATGTTCATGCAGGATCGTGGACGCGAGCCCCCGGAAGCCATGGCCGGTCATCTGCCCCTTGTAGCCCATGCGCTCCAGCGCTGCGAGGATCGTGTTGTTGCTCATGGGCTTGCCGTGGTCTCGCTCCCCCGGGAACAGCAACTCTCGGCCTCCTGTCACGGTCTGGAGGGTTCGCAACACGTCGATAGCCTGCGGCGACAACGGCACGATGTGCGGGGTCCGCATCTTCATGCGCTCAGCCGGCACATCCCAGCGTCCGGCCTCAAGGTCGAACTCTGCCCAGCGCGCCCCGATCAGCTCGCCCGTGCGAACGAACGTCAGCGCCATCAGCTTGATTGCCAGCCGGGTAACCGTGTGCCCCTGGTAGGCGTCGATCTTGCGCAGGAGCATCGGCAGTTCGCGGGCATCAACTCGCGCGTAGTTCTGCTTCGCCCTGGCCGGGAGGATGTCAGACGGCCTGATGTCCGTCGCTGGATTGCGGTTTGCCTTGCCGTGTGCGATGGCGTACCGGAACACCTGATTGCACATCTGGAGGCACCGCTTTGCGATGTCTAGCGCGCCCCGGGCCTCGACGGCTTTCGCCATGGCGACAAGTTCAGGCGCTTCGACTTGGGCAACAGGCCGCGCCCCGATCGCTGGGAAGACGTTCTGTTCCAGGCGCCGGATCACGTATTGGACGTGGCTGTCACTGCGAGAGGACTTCCACACGCCCCACCACTCACGGGCGACTGCTTCAAAGGTGTTGATTGTCTCGGCCTGCCTGATGGCTCGCGCCGTGTGCTTGGCTTGCACTGGATCGACGCCTGTTGCTAGGGTTCGGCGGGCATCGTCGCGCCTGACGCGCGCTTCCTTGAGGCTCACATCGGGGTACTGGCCCAACGAGGCTGTCCGCTCTTTGCCCTCGTGCCTGTATCGCAACTGCCATAGCTTGGAACCGTTGGGCCGCACCAGCAGATGCAGCCCTCGTTCGTCCGCCAGCCGGTACTTTTTTTCAGCGGGCTCGGCCTTCCGCACCTTGGTATCACTCAGCATCGTTTTCCCCTCAAATGTGGGTAACGGCGCGGGCTGCTGCGGGTAACCCGCTTATTACCCACACGGTTACCCGCAGGATACACAGGCTTCAACAGGGTACATGCGGACCCATGGAGACGCCAAGACTCCAAGCTACAGAGGGAAACCGGGGAAAAATGCCAGTGCTGCGGTGCTATGCAGTCCGTTGCGGACTGAAAACTGGCGGAGAGGGCGGGATTCGAACCCGCGGTGGGCTATTAACCCACACACGCTTTCCAGGCGTGCGACTTAAACCGCTCATCCACCTCTCCGGGAAGACCGTGATTGTAGCAGGGTTCCGTCACGCTTCCGCGCCTCGCGAACATAAACGCGGATCGGACAGCATCGCAAGCAGTTCATCGACATCCGCGGGCTTGACCAGGTGCCGGTCGAAGCCGGCCTGGGCCGAGCGCGTGCGGCTCTCCGCCTCGCCGTAGCCGGTGAGGGCGACCAGCACCGCGTCGCGCGTGGCCTCCTGGGCGCGCAGGTGCCCCGCCACCTCGAACCCGTTCATGCCGGGCAGGCCGATGTCCAGCAGCACCACGTCGGGCCTGAACTCGCATGCGAGCGCCAGCGCCGCCGGACCCTCGTGGGCCACGCGCACCTCGAAGCCCTCCATCTCCAGCAGCAGCGTCAGCGTCTCGGCCGATGCGGGCAGGTCGTCGACCACGAGGACGCGCCGGCCCCGCGCGCGGCCGCCGTCGCGCCGCACCGGCGGGCGCCCTGCCCCGCCGGCCGCACCGAGGTCTTCGCCTGCCCGCGCGGGCAGCCGCACGACGAACTCCGCCCCCCGGCCCGGCCCCTCGCTGCAGGCCTCGACCCGCCCGCCATGCAGTTCGACGAGGTGCCGCACCAGCGTGAGCCCGATCCCGAGGCCGCCCTGCGAGCGGTCCAGCGACGGGTCCCCCTGCACGAACAGCTCGAAGACATGGGGCAGGAAGGCAGGCTCGATGCCGCAGCCCTGGTCCCGCACGCGCAGCACCAGGCCGTCGGCCTCCATCGCGGCGCACAGGTCGATCACCGACCCGGGCGGCGAGAACTTGCTGGCGTTGGTCACGAGGTTGGACAGCACCTGCGCGAGCCGCACCATGTCCCCTTCCACCACCACCGGCGCCGGCGGCAGGGCCAGGCGCAGCGATTGCCCGCGCGCGGCGAGCCGCGGCGCCGTCGCCTCGACCGCGCGCTCGACGACCGCCGCCAGGGCCAGCGACTCGGGCTTGACGACCACCTTGCCCTGCACGATCCGCGAGACATCGAGCAGGTCGTCGATCAGCCGCGCCATGTGCTCGGCCTGGCGGCTGATCACGTCGCGCGCCCAGGCCAGGGTGGGCGGTGCGACGTCGGCGCCCTGCAGGATGTGGACGGCGTTGCGGATCGGGGCCAGCGGGTTGCGCAGCTCGTGCGCCAGCATGGCGAGGAACTCGTTCTTGCGCCGGTCCGCGGTGCGCACTTCGGCGTACAGGCGCGCGTTCTCCATGGCCATGCCGGCGCGGCTGGCCAGTTCGCGCGCCAGCGCCAGGCGGGCCGCGTCGAAGCAGCCAGCCGGCCCGTGCACCAGCAGGGCCCCGGCCGACGGTTCCCCCGGCCGCAGCGGGATGACGGCGCAGGCTTGCCCCTCTTCCTCATGGGCCAGGGCCTCGCCCGAGGCGAGCGCGCGCCCCGCCAGCGCGCAAAGGGGGCCGCCCAGGCGCGAGGCGGCATCGGACTCGATCAACTGGGCACGCTCGCCCAGCCGCGGCACCGCCAGCCGTAGCAGCGCGTCGCGCGTCTGCGCCAGGTCGAGCGAGCGGGCCAGGACCTCGCTGGCCTGGGCCAGGTAGTCGGCGCGGTCCACCGCCGCCTCGGCCGCGGCGCGCGCGGCCTCGGCCCGGGCCAGGGCCTCTCGCTCCTCGGCCCGTAGCTGGAGCTGCCGGTTCAGCCGGAACAGGTCCACGAAGACCCGGACCTTGGAACGCAGCACCTCGGGTACGACCGGCGAGGAGATACAGTCGACCGCGCCCAGCGCGTAGCCGCGCCGCGCCTGCAGGTCGTCGACATAGGCGGAAATGAAGACGATCGGCGTCTGCGCCGAGCGCCGGTGGCCGCGGATCAGGCGCGCGGTCTCGAGGCCGTCGATGTCGGGCATGTTGACGTCCAGCAGGATCACGGCGAACTCGTCGTCCAGCACCCGCGCCAACGCCTCGCAGCCCGAGCGTGCGGAGACGATGCGCTCGCCCAGGTCGGCGAGGATGCTGCGCAGGACGAGGTGCTTGTCCGGCTGGTCGTCCACGATGAGGATGCTCACGGGTTGCGGCGCTGTCGCGGGTTGCATGGCAAGCCTCAGGCGGGTGGCAGCCAGGCGCGCAGGACGGCCAGGAGCGCCTGCGTGTCGACCGGCTTGGACAGGTAATCCCAGGCGCCGGCGGCGATGCATTTTTCGCGGTCGCCCTTCATGGCCTTGGCGGTGACCGCCACCACCGGCAGCTCGCGGCCTTGCGGCAGGCGCCGGATCTCGCGCAGCGTGGCCAGGCCGTCGAGGGCCGGCATCATCACGTCCAGCAGGGCGACGTCGAGGCGGAGACCGGTGGCGACGCGCTGGATCGCGTCCCGGCCGTTGTCCGCCCAGACGATCTCCATGCCGTGCTCCTCGAGCACGGTGGCCAGCGCGAAGATGTTGCGCATGTCGTCGTCGACGACCAGGGCCCTCAGGCCGCGCAGCGAGGCCGCGGCCGCCGGCGGGCGCGGCGGCCCGAGGCGGCCGGCCAGCGCGCGCAGCGCGCCCTCGAGACGCGCCGGCTGCCACTGGGCCGGCGGCAGCACGCAGGCCGGCAGGTCGGCGAAGGCCGGGTCCAGCCGCAGGCGGCGCAGCAGGCGGGCGCCCGGCATGTCCGACAGGGCCGGCCCCAGCACCACCGCGGACGGCCGGGCATCGGCCGCCAGGCCCAGCGCCTCCGCGCCACCGCGGGCCGCCAGCAAGGTCCAGCCGGCGCGCCGCGCCGCCTCGAGGGCATCGGCCAACCGGTCCGCATCCGCATCCGCGGCCAGCAGCAACGGCCGGCCGCTGCGCCGTCGCGCGGCCGGCGGCGTCCCGAGGGCTGTGGCCGGATCACGCACCGGCCGCGGCCCCGCAGGCGCGGCGGAGCGCTTGCGCCGCGCCGCGGCCACGCGCGCTTCGGGCGGGGGCGGGCCGGCCCGCCGGCCGCTCCGCCGGCCCGGGGCATCCAGCGGCAGGAACAGCGTGAAGGTGCTGCCCCGACCGACCGCGCTGTCCAGCCGGATCTCGCCCCCGAGCAGCCGCGACAGCTCGCGGCTGATCGCCAGGCCCAGGCCCGTGCCGCCGTAGGTGCGGCTGGTGGAGCCGTCGGCCTGCTGGAAGGCCTCGAAGATGATCTGCTGCTTGTCGGCGCCGATGCCGATGCCGGTGTCCGAGACCGAGAACGCCACCACCCGCCGCGCCTGGCGCAGGCCGGGATGCTCCGCGCTCCAGCCGCCGCGCGCGTGGACGATGGACAGCCGCACCCGCCCCTGGTGCGTGAACTTGAACGCGTTGGACAGCAGGTTCTTCAGGATCTGCTGCAGGCGCTTGGCATCGGTGCGCATCGTCGCCGACGGGCGCAGGCTGCTGTCGACGGTGAACTCCAGCTGCCGGGCCTCGGCGACGTGGCGGAACGTGCGCTCGACAAAGCGCTCCAGGTCCGCCAGCCGCAGCGGCCCGATGTCGACCGCGACGGTGCCCGACTCGATCTTGGACAGGTCCAGGATGTCGTTGATCAGCATCAGCAGGTCCTGCCCCGAGGCGTGGATGGTGCGGGCGAACTCCACCTGCCGCAGGTTCAGGTTGCCCTCGGGGTTCTTCGACAGCTGGTCGGACAGGATCAGCAGCGAGTTCAGCGGCGTGCGCAGTTCGTGCGACATGTTGGCCAGGAACTCGCTCTTGTACTTGGAGGCCAGGGCGAGCTGCTGGGCCTTGTCCTCGAGCGACTGGCGCGCCAGTTCGACCTCGCGGTTCTTGCGCTCGACCTCCTCATTGCGGTGCGCCAGCAGGCGGGCCTTGTTCTGCAGCGCGGCGTGGGCCGGCTGCGGCCGTGCGCGCAGCGCGGCGACTGCGTTGAAGGCCGCGGCCAGCTCGCCCATCAGGCCCGGCCCCTCGGCGGGCAGCCGCACCGCGGTGTCGCCTTCGGCCAACCGCTGCAGCGCGGCGAGCAGGCGGTGCAGCGCGGCGTCGCTCGGGCGCGGGGGGGCATGGGGGCGGGCCAGGAGTTCCATGACGCGACGCAGCGTAGCGGCCTGCCCGTCGAGCCACAAACGCCCCGGTTACCCGGATGGGCCGCAAACCGAGTCCCCGTGCGGGCTGTAGGCAGGTGCCTACGCCATCACGCAAGCCCGCCCGACATGCGGTGCGTCGGGTAACAGACTCAGCAGAAAAGAAAAAGCCGCCAGGCGGCGGCTTTCTCGCGCGGGAGGACGCGCTCAGTTCAGCGGGGTCTTCTTGCCATCGCGGTACACGTAGAGCGTCATGGCGGGGTTCTTCAGTTCGCCATTGGGCTCGAACGCGATGTTGGCGGTCACGCCCTTGTAGTTGGTCTCGAGCAGCTTGGCGGTGTAGACCTTGGGGTCGACCGAGTTGGCGCGCTTCATGGCGTCGACCAGGACGAAGGTCGCGTCGTAGGTGTACGGGCTGTAGACCTGGAACTGGTTGGGGTACTTGGCGTCGTAGCGCTTCTTCCAGGCCTCGCCCCCGGGCATCTTCACCAGCGAGGCGCCGCCCTCGGCGCAGACCACGTTGCCCAGGGTCCTGGCGCCGCCGGAGAGCTTGGCGATCTCGGACGTGCAGATGCCGTCGCCGCCGAAGTACTTGACGTTGCCCATGCCCAGCTGCTCCATCTGGCGCAGCATGGGGCCGGCCTGCGGGTCCATGCCGCCGTAGAAGATGGCGTCGGGGTTGGTGGCCTTGATAGCGGTCAGGATGGCCATGAAGTCGGTGGCCTTGTCGGTGGTGAACTGCTCGCTCACGACCTGCATGCCCTTGGACTGCGCGGTGCGCTTGAACACGTCGGCCACGCCCTGGCCATAGGCCGTGCGGTCATCGACGATGGCCACCCGCTTGAGCTTGAGCGCGTCGGCGGCGTAGAAGGCCAGGCCGGCGCCCAGGGCGTTGTCGTTGGCGATGATGCGGTAGGTGGTCTTGTAGCCGGGGCGGGTCAGGTTGGGATTGGTGGCCGCGCCGGTGACGTGCGGGATGCCGCAGTCGTTGTAGACCTTGGATGCGGGGATGGTGGTGCCGGAGTTCAGGTGGCCGACCACGCCAGCGACCTTGGCGTCGCACAGTTTCTGTGCGGCGGCCGTGCCCTGCTTCGGGTCGGCGGCGTCGTCCTCGGCCTGAATCTCGAAGCGCACGCGCTTGCCGCCGATGACGGGGTTGGTGGCGTTGATGTCCTCGAGGGCCATGCGCACGCCGTTCTCGTTGTCCTTGCCGTAGTGCGCCTGGGCGCCGGAGATGGGAGCGACGTGGCCGATCTTCACCACCTGCACGTCCTGTGCGCCGGCCAGGCCCGCGGCAGCCGCCAGGGCGGCAGCCACGCCGAGCTTCAGTTCGAATTTCATGGGACTAAACCTCCGAAGTTGGGATTGGGTTGGGGGGGCTGCCCCGCAACCCGGCAACGGTATCGCAAATTTCACACCCGGCGGCCTAGAAGAACCACGGGGTGGCGAAATATCAACGCCCCCGCTCCTGCGCGAGCGCCTCCGCCACCAAAGACCGCACCACCGACTCAACCTCCGCCGCCACCAGCGGCGCGATGCCCCGGGTCTGCTCCAGGACCACCTGGGCCACCGCCTCGCGCAGGCGCTGCTCCAGGCCCTCGCTCACGCGCTGCATGATGCGGCGAACGAGCTGCTCCTCGGACGGCCCGGGCTGGCCTGCGGGCGCCTCGCCGGCGTCGTCCGGGTGCGCCTCCACCACCTCCGTGAGGGTGGGCACGAAGCGCGGCGGCGTGCGCGGCGTCGGGGTTTCGTTCATGCGGCGACGTCCTTCTGGTCGAACTTGGTCGGGGTGTGGCCGTGGGCGGCGTAGTGCTTCCAGCGCGTGCGGGCCTCCTGCAGCGCCGCCTCGTCCCGGCCGACCAGCTCGATCAGGCGCTCGAAGCCGTCGAAGCCCTCCGGCACCTGGGTGCCCAGGTTCACCAGCACCTGCCGGTGCGGCGCCGCGTGGGCGTCGGGCGCCAGGACGATCGGGCTGCGCGCCAGCACCGAGGCAGGCGCCGCCCCGGCGACGCAGTGCGGCAGGAAGTCCTGTGGGGAGAAGGTCCACAGGGCCTGGTCGAGCGCGCGCAGGTCCTGGGGTTCGGCCACCACAACGACGCGGGCGCCGCTGGCCGCGGCCTTGCGCAGCAGCCGGCAGGCGTAGGCGACCGGGTCGCCGAGGTTGACGTGGAAGCTGATGTCGGTCATCAGGCCTTGGCAGCCTTGGCCGGCTTCACGGCCTTGGCGGCCTTGGCGGCCTTGCCGGCGCCGCCGGCCCGGGCCGCCTGGCGCGCCCGGGGCGCCGGCGGCTGCACCTGCGACAGCAGGAACTGCACCAGCAGGCCCACCGGCCGGCCGGTGGCGCCCTTGGCGGCGCCGCCCTTCCAGGCGGTGCCGGCGATGTCCAGGTGGGCCCAGGGATAGGCCCCGGCGAACCGCTGCAGGAACTTGGCCGCGGTGACCGCGCCTGCGGGGCGGCCGCCGACGTTGGCCATGTCGGCGAAGTTGGTCTTGAGGCCTTCGCCGTACTCCTCGTCCAGCGGCATGCGCCAGCACGGGTCCAGGGCGATGTCGCCGGCCGCCTGCAGCGCCTGCGCCAGGCCATCGTCGGCGGCGAACAGGCCGCTGCGCACCGAGCCCAGGGCGATCACGCAGGCGCCGGTGAGCGTGGCGATGTCCACCACCGCGCGCGGCTTGAAGCGCTCGGCGTAGGTGAGCGCGTCGCACAGGATCAGGCGGCCCTCGGCGTCGGTGTTGAGGACCTCGATGGTCTGGCCGCTCAGGCTGGTGACCACGTCGCCCGGCTTGAAGGCGTGGCCCGAGGGCATGTTCTCGCAGCTGGGAATGAGGCCGACCACGTTGATCCGGGGCTGGAGTTCGGCCAGGGCGCGGAAGGTGCCCAGCACGCTGGCGGCGCCGCCCATGTCGAACTTCATTTCGTCCATCTCGGGCGCGGGCTTGATCGAGATGCCGCCGCTGTCGAAGGTGATGCCCTTGCCCACCAGCACCACCGGCGCCTCGGAGGCCGGGGCGCCCTGGTACTTGAGGACGATGAAGCGCAGCGGCTCCTGAGAGCCCTGGGCCACCGCCATGAAGGAGCCCATGCCGAGCCTGGCGACCTCCTTGGGACCGAGGACCTGCACCTCGAAGCCGCCGGCCTTCGCGAGCTTGCGGGCCTCCTCGCCCAGGTGGGTGGGGGTGGCGCGGTTGGGAGGCAGGTTGCCCAGCTCGCGGGCCAGCTCGATGCCGTGCGCCGTGCCGCGGGCGGCGAGGAAGTCGCCCCGCACTGCCTCGGCGTCCGGCACGCCGATCACGACCTTGGCCAGCTCGCGCGGCTCGCCCTTGGACTTGGTGGCCACGTACACGTAGCTCGCCTCGCTCGCGCCGGAGACCGCGCCGCGCACCGACGCGGCGCCGCTGCCGGCCGGCAGGCACACCGCCAGGCGCTTGATGCCGGCTCCGCGCAGCGAGGCGACGGCCGCGGCCACGGCGGACTGGATGCGGCGGCCGCTGCCGTCGCCCACGCCGGCCAGCAGCAGGCGCGGCGCGGCCACGCCGGCGGGACGCCAGGACTGCAGCGACTTGCCGGGCTTGGTCTCGAGGCTGCGGGCCTTGAGGGCGTCCGCCGCGATCAGCGAGATCGCGTCCTTGCCGGGCTTGAACCCCTCGGCCAGGAGCACCAGCATCGCATCGCACTTCTCCGCGCAGGCCGCGTCCAGGCCCAGGGTCTTCAGTTCAAAGTCCATAATCCCTTGTTCTCTCTCGAAGCCACTGCCACTACAGCGCGCCGATGTTATTCCATTCCTCCCTACGCAAGGAGCTCGCCCGCAGCTTCGGCGCGACCCTGGTGGTGCTGGTCACGATCGTCATGACGATGACCCTGATCCGCACCCTCAGCCAGGCGAGCAAGGGCAGCGTGAACCCGCAGGAAGTGATGATGGTCATGGGCTACACGGTGCTGGGCTACCTGGCGCCGATCCTGACCCTGTCGCTGTTCATCTCCATCGTCGGCACGCTCTCGCGCATGTACCGGGACAGCGAGATGGTGATCTGGTTCGCCGCCGGCCGCGGCATCGGCGCGCTGCTGCGCCCCCTGCTGCGGTTCTCCTGGCCGGTGGTCGCCGTGGTGGCCATCCTGGCCCTGGTCATGTGGCCCTGGGCCAACCAGCAGACGCGCGAACTCAAGGACCGCTACGGCAGCCGCGGCGACCTCGAGCGCGTCGCCCCCGGGCAGTTCCAGGAGTCGGCGCGCGGCAACCGCGTCTTCTTCCTGGACAAGGACACACCGGACAACAAGTCCGGCAAGAACGTGTTCATCGCCACCAACGAGAACGGGCGCGAGACCGTCACCTCGGCGCGCACCGGCCGCGTGGTCGTCCAGGGAGACAGCCAGTTCCTGCTGCTGTCCAACGGGCAGCGCATCGAGCGCTCCAGCGAGCGCACCGACCTCAAGGTGACCGACTTCGAGGAGCTGGGCAACCGCGTCGGCGAGGGCGGCCTGTCCCCACGCATCGAGCTGCCGGCGAATACCCGCAGCACGCTGACCCTCCTGGCCGAGCCCACCTCCGCCAACCGCGCCGAGCTGGCCTGGCGCCTCGGCCTGGTGATCGCCACCCTCAACTTCGTGGTGATCGCCATCACCGTCTCGAGCGCCAACCCGCGCGCCGCCCGCAGCGGCAACCTGCTGTTCGCGCTGTTCGCCTTCGTCCTGTACTACAACATGCTGAACATCGGCCAGAGCTGGATCTCCAGCGGGCGCGCCGGCTTCGCCACCTTCATGCTGGCGCTGCATGGCGGCGTCCTGGCCGTGGCGCTGCTGTGGCTGGCCAAGCAGCATCACAACTGGCGGGTCTGGCCGCGCCTGCGCCGTGCGCGCGCGCAGGGAGCCGCCACATGATGACCCTGCGCCGCCTCATCTACCGCGAGGTGCTGGCCGCGGTGGGCTTCGTCGCGCTCGGCTTCCTGGCGCTGTTCTTCTTCTTCGACTTCGTCGACGAGCTGCCCGCCGTGGGGCGCAGCGGCTCCGCCTACGGCCTGGCCAACGCCCTGGCCTACGTGCTGCTGCTGGTGCCCAGCCACCTGTACGAGCTGATCCCGATCGCCGTCCTGATCGGCACCATCTTCGTGATGGCGCGGCTGGCGCAGAGCTCCGAGTACACTATCCTGCGCACCTCCGGGCTCGGGCCAGGCCGCGCCCTGCGCACGCTGATGCTGCTCGGGGCGGCCTTCACCCTCGTGACCTTCGCCACCGGGGACTACCTGGCCCCGCTCGCCGACCGCTCGGCGCAGCTGCTCAAGGCCCGCTACCAGGGACGGCTGTCGGTGGGCCAGACCGGCGCCTGGCTCAAGGAGCGCCAGCCCGAGCACACCTACACGGTCAACGTCGCCGCCCTCACCTCCGATGGCAGCCTGCAGGGCGTGCGCATCTTCGAGGCCGACGACCGAGGCTTCCTGGTGACCCTGCTGCAGGCCCGGCGCGCCGAGTTCTCGGCGGCGGGCTGGCGCCTGCACGAGGTCGAGCGCACCGAGTTCCAGCCCGCCGCCTCGGGCAACATGGCGGCCCCGCGCGCCCGCCTGGAGACCCTCGAATGGCCCACCGGCATCACGCAGGAGATGGTCTCGGTAGCCCTGCTCAAGCCCGAGCGCATGCGCACGATCGACCTGTTCCAGTACATCCGCCACCTCGAGGCCAACGGCCAGACCTCGCAGCGCTACGAGATCGAGTTCTGGCGCAAGGTGTTCTACCCCCTCAGCTGCATGGTGATGGTGGTGCTCGCCCTGCCCTTCGCCTACCTGCACTTCCGCTCTGGCGGGATCACCGGCTACGTGTTCGGCGGCGTCCTGATCGGCATCAGCTTCTTCCTGCTGAACAACGTGTTCGGCTACATCGGAAACCTTCGCAACTGGTGGCCCTGGCTCACGGCCGCGGCCCCCGGCCTGATTTACTCATTTCTTTCCCTGGGAGCCTTCGGATGGCTGGTGCTGCGGCGATGAACCACGGCGTGATCCTTTTTGCCCACGGCTCGCGCGACCCGCTGTGGCGCCTGCCGATGGAGTCGGTGGCGGCGCGTGTCGCCGCGCGCTCGCCCGGCACCCCGGTGCGCTGCGCCTACCTCGAGCTGACCACGCCCGACCTGCCCACGGCCGCCGGCGAACTCGCCGGCCTGGGCCTGGCGAGCGTGGCCATCGTGCCGATGTTCCTGGGCGCCGGCCGCCATGTCCGCGAGGACCTGCCGCAGATCGTGGCCGGCCTGCGCGCCGCCCACCCTGCGGTGGACTGGCAGTTGCAGCGCCCCGTGGGCGAGGACGACCGGCTGCTGGACCTGCTCGCCGACCTTGCCTTGCCCGCCGCGCCCTGAGAGGTCCTTGGCGATTTTGTTAGAGGTTTATTGCATAATGAATTTCTCTTTTAGAAGAAATTCAATATGAACCTTCACCAGTTCCGTTTCGTCCAGGAGGCTGCCCGCCGCAACCTGAACCTGACCGAGGCGGCGAAGGCGCTGCACACCTCGCAACCCGGCGTCTCCAAGGCGATCATCGAGCTGGAGGAGGAACTGGGCGTGGAGATCTTCGCCCGCCACGGCAAGCGCCTGAAGCGCATCACCGAGCCGGGCCAGCACGTCCTCAAGAGCATCGAGCTGATCATGCGCGAGGTCGGCAACCTCAAGCGCATCGGCGAGCAGTTCAGCGCGCAGGACAGCGGCACGCTGTCCATCGCCACCACCCACACCCAGGCCCGCTACGTGCTGCCGGTGCCGGTCGCGCGCCTGCGGGAGGCCTACCCCAAGGTGAACGTGAGCCTGCACCAGGGCTCGCCCGACCAGGTGGCGCGCATGGTGCTGGACGAGGTCGCCGAGATCGGCATCGCCACCGAGTCGCTGGCCGACTACCCCGACCTGGTCACCCTGCCCTGTTACGAGTGGCAGCACGTGCTGGTGATGCCCACCAGCCACCCGCTGGCGGCCAAGGAGCGCGTGACGCTGGAAGACCTCGCGGCCGAACCCATCATCACCTACCACCCCTCGTTCACCGGCCGCACCCGGATCGACGCCGCCTTCGCCCATCGCAAGCTGCAGCCGCGCATCGCGCTGGAGGCGATCGACTCCGACGTGATCAAGACCTATGTCCGCCTCGGCCTGGGCGTGGGCATCGTCGCGGAGATGGCGGTGCGCGAGGACGGCGGCGGCAACGCCGACCTGGCGGTGCGCCCGCTGGGCCACCTGTTCGGGCAGAACGTGGCCCGGGTGGCCTTCAAGCGCAGCGCGTACCTGCGCAACTTCGTCTTCAAGTTCGCCGAGCTGCTGTCCGACCGCCTGGACCGCAACCTGATCGCCAAGGCCATGAGCGGCCATGTCAACGACTATGACCTCTGACACCCCGGTGCGCACGCCCGCCCTCGAGACCAAGCTGCCCTCGGTGGGCACGACCATCTTCACCGTGATGTCGGCGCTGGCCACCGAGCACCAGGCCGTCAACCTCGGCCAGGGCTTCCCCGATTTCGGCTGCGACCCGCGCCTGGTGGAGGCCGTGGCCGGCGCGATGGCCGCCGGCCACAACCAGTACCCGCCCATGCCCGGCGTGCCGGCGCTGCGCGAGGCGGTGGCCGCCAAGGTCGAGGCCCTGTACGGCCGCCGGTACGACCCGGCCACCGAAGTCACCATCACCGCCGGCGCGACGCAGGCCATCATCACCGCCATCCTCGCGGTGGTGCGCCCGGGCGACGAGGTCATCGTGCTCGAGCCCTGCTACGACAGCTACGTCCCCAACATCGAGCTGGCCGGCGGCACCGTGGTGCGCGTGCCGCTGGTGCCGGGCAGCTTCCGCCCCGATTTCGACCGCATCGCCGCCGCCCTCACGCCGCGCACCCGCGCGATCCTGGTCAATACGCCGCACAACCCCAGCGGCACGGTCTGGACCCGCGAGGAGATGCTGCGCCTGCAGGAGCTGCTGGCGCCGACCGACGTGCTGGTGATCAGCGACGAGGTCTACGAGCACATGGTCTTCGACGGCGCGGACCACCCCAGCGCCGCGCGCTTCCCGGGCCTGGCCGCACGCAGTTTCATCGTCTCCAGCTTCGGCAAGACCTACCACGTCACCGGCTGGAAGGTCGGCTACGTGGCCGCGCCTGCGCCCCTCACCGCGGAATTCCGCAAGGTCCACCAGTTCAACGTGTTCACCGTGAACACCCCGGTGCAGCACGGCCTCGCCGCCTTCATGGCGGACCCGGCGCCCTACCGCGAGCTGCCGGCCTTCTACCAGCGCAAGCGCGACCTGTTCCGCGAGGGCCTGGCGCGCACCCGGCTGCGGCTGCTGCCCAGCGAGGGCACCTACTTCCAGTGCGTCGACATCTCCCGGGTCAGCGACCTGTCCGAGTCCGACTTCTGCCAGTGGCTGACACGCGAGGTGGGCGTGGCGGCGATCCCGCTGTCCGCCTTCTACGGCGACGGCTTCGACCAGCGCGTGGTGCGCTTCTGCTTCGCCAAGAAGGACGAGACCCTGCGCGCGGCCCTCGAGCGCCTGGCCAGGCTCTGAGCGGCCCGGGCCGGGTTGCAGCGGTGCGACGTCATTGTTGTGGTCGTTGCAAGAGTTGCCGCGAACACAACCCGCGGGTAGACGGACTCCGATCGCCTGGGGGAAACGCCTCGTTCTTGCCCATGCCCATGCCCATCACTCGCCCGTGCCGTCGGAGGACAAGGCCGCCCTCGCCCCGCTCGTGGCGCTGCAGGCCAGGCCGCCGCCGTACCAGTCGGCCACGCCGGTGATCGACCGGCCGTTCGAGTCCCGCCACTGGATGGCCAGCCGCTTCTCCGATGGCCGCTTCGGAGTCCGGCACGGCGCCGACAGCCTCGAGACCCCGGCGCGGCAGACGGCCCATCACGGCTCCACGGGCTGCTGGTCGATGCCGGGTTCGAGCAGGAAACGGTGGTGGCCGAGCGGCGCGCCGACCTCGTGGCCTGCGAGGCCATGCGGCTCGACCTGCGCTGGCCGCACCTGGCTCACGCTCGAACCCGGCGGGGCCTGACGCGCCCGCGACCTCAGCCCGCGGGCAGCTCGATGCCCACGCGCGCGTGGAACCCGAGGCAGGCCGACTCGAACGCCCGGATCTCCGCCAGCGCCGCCTCCAGGCTCATCTCGCCGGCGGCCATGAGCTTGCGCGAGAGGTGCTCCGTCAGCGGCTTGCGTCGCGCCAGCAGGTCGCGGGTCTCGGCGTAGAGGCGCTCGCTCTGCGCCTCCATGATCCCCCGGGTCTCCTCGTCGACCGTGCGCGGCCCGTCCGCCAGCGCGCCGAAGTTCAGGCGCGTCTTGCGGTACATCCCCATCTCGCCCACCGCGTGGTGCAGCAGGCGGGTGACGCGGCTGATGTCGTTGTGCGCGCCGTTGGTGGTGCCCTCCTCCCCGAAGAACAGCTCCTCGTTGGCCATGCCTCCCAGGAGCACGCGCACGTCGTGCTCGATGTCGGCCTTGGTCTTGAGCAGGTTCGCGCCCTGCTTGTGGAACACGAAGCCCAGCGCGTTGTTGCGCGGGTTGGCCTTGAGCGAGATCTTGAGCGTCTTCATCTCGGCCTGGATGCGGCCCCAGTCCCCCTCGCAGCGCCGGCGCTCCTGCTCGAAGTCCACCAGGAAGTGGCCCCACTCGTGCACGGCGACGATGCGCCGGTCCCGCTCGCGGTCCTGGGTGGTGCTGGTGTTGACGTTGCCCACCAGCACGCGCTCGGCGGCCTGTGCCAGCGTCGCCGAGTCGATCAGCCCGCCGGCCTGCACCGCGCAGATGCCGGCCTGGTTGACGATGGTCTCCAGGTCCGCCGGGCTGCAGCCCTCGGTGACCTCGACCAGGTGGCGCAGGTCCATGTCCGGCGCCACCTTGCCGGCGCGCTGCGACAGGTAATGGCCGACGATGGACTCGCGCTCCTCGCGATTGGGCAGGCGGAAGTCCACCTTCATCTGGAAGCGGCGCAGCATGGCCTCGTCCATCTCCATCTGGCCGGCGTTGAAGTTGGAGGCCACGATCCAGATGATCTCGGCGTCGTTGCGGGTGCGCACGCCGTCGAGCACCGCCAGCAGCATGTTCTGCGTGTCGTCGTCGAACTTGCGGTGGCCGCCGCGCTTCATGAACAGGTCCTGCGCCTCGTCCAGGAAGACGATGCAGCGCTGGCGCCGCTTGGCCAGGGAGACGATGCGCGCCAGCGTGTTGGCGCCGCCGCCGACGTAGCCGGTCTCCAGGTTCACCGCCGAGTGGAACAGGATCGGCAGCCCCAGCGCCTTGGCCAGGTAGCTGGCCAGCTTGGTCTTGCCGGTGCCGGCCGGGCCGCTGAACATCACGTTGAACGGCTTGTCGATCCCGTAGGCGGCGTACTCGGCGCGGCGCTGGTACTGGTCCTTGATCTGGGCCACTTCGGACTTGATGTCGTCCATGCCCACCAGGTCGTCCAGGCTGCCCTGGACCTGCTGCGGCTCGATGAACTTCAGCGCCTTGTGCTGCCCGCGCAGCTGCATGAACAGGAACCCGAGCAGGCCCAGCGTCAGCGCGCCCGAGAGCAGGCCGCTGGCGCCGGCCTTCCAGGCGTCCTTCTCGGCCTGCGGGCGGGCGCCGGCGAAGCGCTGGTCCAGGCGTTCGACCATGGCCTGCGCGGCAGGCGACAGCTCCGAGCGCGGCACGAAGGCCAGGCGCGCGCCCCAGGGCGCGGTGACGGCCTGGTCGGAGAAGATCTTGGTCTCCAGGTCGGAGGGGTAGTAGGCATGCAGCCGGCCCTGCGACTGCACGAGGATGATGCGCTCGGACACGTTCCACAGCAGCGCCTGGTACACCACGGTCACCCGCTCCACCGGCTGCTGCGCCAGGAAGCCCAGCACCGAGCCGCCGCCGAAGACCACGGGCAGGCGGTCGTCCAGGCGCCACAGGCCCTCGGCCCCCTCCTGGCCGCCCATGCGGCCGACCTGCTCGGCGACCTGGGCATGCCGGTGCCACAGCGCCAGCGAGTAGGTGCCGCTGGCGGCGATCAGCAGGGCCAGGCCGGCCACCAGGGCCCGGACTGCCGGGCCCTGGACCGCGAACCAGTCGCACAGGCGCGCGACCGCGCGGCGCAGGCTGTGCCAGAGGCCGCCCGCGGGCGCCTCGTCCTCGGTGAATTCGTTGCGTGGGGGGGTGGATGCGGACAGGTCCGTCATGGGCTCGCTTTCTGGAAGATGGCCGACAGGCAGATCGGAGCGATCCTACGAACGCGGGCCGACGCCTGGGGGCCTGGCGCCGGCTCGAGCCCAACGAGGCCGCGATTCCGTGACCTTTTGCCGGCACGCGGATCGCGGGAACCGCGCAGGGCCTGCCGCTGTCCAACCGGTGCCGGGTTTTCTTTCAAGTTTCTTCCCCCGGCCTCTTCCCTCGGTGCTCACCGGCCCCGGGGGATTTTTTTGCGCGTCGATAATGCCGCGGTGAACGAACACGACAACGACGACAACCACGCGCCCCGCGCCCGGCCCCGCTCCCTGGCGGACCTGTTCATCTCCTTCACCTTCCTGGCCCTGCAGGGGTTCGGCGGCGTGCTTGCCGTGGTGCAGCGCGAGCTCGTCGAGCGCAAGCGCTGGATGACCCGCGAGGAGTTCGTGGAGGAATGGGCGGTGGCCCAGATCATGCCGGGGCCGAACGTGATCAACCTGTCCATCATGATCGGCACGCGCTACTTCGGCCTGCCGGGCGCGTGCGCGGCCGTCGCCGGCATGCTGGTGGCGCCACTGTGCGTGGTGCTGGCGCTGGCGCTCTTGTACAGCCAGTTCGCGGATTCGCCGCAGGTGGCCGGCGCGCTGCGCGGCATGGCTGCGGTGGCGGCCGGCCTGATCGGCGCCACCGGCCTGAAGCTGCTGCCGACCCTGCGCAAGCACCCCCTGGGCATCCCGGTGAGCATGGCCCTGGCGGTGGCCACCTTCGTGGCGATCGGGCTGCTGCGGCTGCCGCTGGCGCTGGTGCTGCTGGGCCTGGGCGCGATCGGCTGCGTGCTGACCTGGCGCAAGCTGGGAGGCGGCCAATGACGCTCGCCTTCTCCGCGGCCGACTGGCTGAACCTGCTGTCCCACTTCGCCTCGCTGTCGCTGCTCGCAGTGGGAGGCGCCATCACCACCGCCCCCGACATGCACCGCTGGCTGGTCGATCAGCAGGGCTGGCTCGGCGAGGAGCAGTTCTCCACCTCCATCGCCATCGCCCAGGCGGCGCCGGGGCCCAACATCCTCTTCGTCGCCCTGCTCGGGTGGAACGTCGGCCAGAACGCCGCCGGCCTGCCCGGCGCGGCGCTGGGCCTGCTGCTGGCGATGACCGGGATCATGGTGCCCAGCTCAGTGCTGACCTACGTGGCCGCCCAGTGGGGCCACCGCAACCGCGACCGGCTTGGGGTGCGGGCCTTCAAGCTGGGCATGACGCCGATCGTGGTGGCCCTGCTGGTCGCCACCGGCTGGATCCTCGCCACCGGCGGGCGCTACGACCTCTCGGGCTGGCCGCTGTGGGCGGTGAGCATCGTCACCGCCCTCGTGGTCTGGCGCACCCGCATCCACCTGCTGTGGCTGCTGGGCGCGGGCGCCCTGGTCGGGGCGCTGGGCTGGGTCTGAGCGCGGGCGCGGGCCCGGCAGCGCCTCAGAGGCGCTGGCGGCGCGCCTCGTAGAGGCACACGCCGCTGGCGACCGAGACGTTCAGGCTCTCGACCGCGCCGCACATGGGGATGGAGACCAGCTCGTCGCAGGTCTTGCGCGTGAGCTGGCGCATGCCCGGCCCCTCGGCGCCGAGCACCAGGGCCACCGGGCCCTTCAGGTCCACCTGGTAGAGGGTCTTGTCGGCGTCGCCGCTGGTGCCGATGACCCAGATGTTGCGCTCCTTCAGCTCGCCCAGGGTGCGGGCCAGGTTGGTCACCATGAAGTAGGGCACGGTCTCGGCGGCGCCGCTGGCCACCTTGGCCACCGTGGCATTGACGCCCACCGCGTGGTCCTTGGGCGCGATCACCGCGTGCGCGCCAGCGCCGTCGGCCACCCGCAGGCAGGCGCCGAGGTTGTGCGGGTCGGTCACGCCATCGAGCACCAGCAGCAGCGGCGCCTCGCCGCGGGCCTCGAGGGCATCGAGCAGGTCGTCGAGCGAGCGGGCGTTCTCGACCGCGTTCACCCGCGCGGCCACGCCCTGGTGGCCATGGCTGCCGGCGAGCTTGGCGATGCGCAGCGCGTCGGCCTCGATCAGGCGCACGCCGGCCTCGCGGGCCCGGTCCAGGAACTGGCGCATGCGGGCATCGCGGCGGGTGTTGTCGTAGTAGACCTCGATGATCGAGGCGGGCGAGGTTTTCAGGCGCACGCCGACGGCGTGGAACCCGAACAGGACTTTCGGTGCGGACATTGCCGCGATTATCCCGGGCCGGGCGGGGCAGGTTTTACAAGAGCGCGACCGTGGTGCGTGGCTAGAATCGCCGCCACCTTCAGGGAGTAGCACTATGGCATTAAGGTCGAAGTTCAACCTGGTGTTGACGACCGTCTTCCTCGCGGGCTTCGTCGCGGCCGGCCTCGTCTCCCGCCAACTGCTCCAGGACAACGCGCGCCACGAGGTGGTACGCGAGGCGCGCCTGATGCTCGAGGCCGCCTCCTCGGTGCGGACCTACACCGTGGACCACATCCGCCCGCACCTGGTGGGGCAGATGGCCGAGGTCTTCCTGCCGCAGTCGGTGCCGGCCTTCGCCGCCACCGAGGCGATCAACACCCTGCGCAAGACCTACGGCGAGTACAGCTACAAGGAGGCCACCCTCAACCCCACCAACCCGCGCAACCGCCCGGCCGACTGGGAGGCCGACGTGGTACAGCGGTTTCGCCAGTACCCGGACCTCGACGAGCTGATCGCCGAGCGCCAGTCGGCCAACGGCCGCAGCCTGTTCATCGCCAAGCCGATCCAGATCAACAACCCGGCCTGCCTCCAATGCCACAGCACGCCGGCCGCCGCGCCCCCCAGCATGCTGCGCGTCTACGGCTCGTCGAACGGCTTCGGCTGGAAGCAGGGCGAGGTGGTGGGCGCGCAGATCGTCACCGTCCCCATGGCCGTGCCCCTGGCGCATGCCGACCGGGCCTTCACCACCTTCATGGGGTCGCTGGCGGCGGTGTTCGCCGTGGTCTTCGTGGTGCTGAACCTGATGCTGACCTGGCTGATCCTGCAGCCGGTGCGGCGCCTCTCGCAGGCCGCCGACCGCATGTCCACCGGCGACTTCACCGAGCCCGAGTTCAGCGAGCGCGGCGACGACGAGGTGGTGCGCCTGGGCGCCTCCTTCAACCGCATGCGCCGCAGCCTGGAGAAGGCGATCCAGATGATCCGCCTCGAGTCGCGCGCATGACCCGGGCCCCCGACGCCGCGGACGCCGCCGCCCTGCCCGCCGGCACCCGGCTGGCGGAGTACGAGATCCGGCGCGTGCTGGGCGGCGGCGGCTTCGGCATCACCTACCTCGCGCACGACACCCACCTGGACCTGCCGGTGGCGATCAAGGAGTACTTCCCGGGGGAACTGCTCGCCCGCGGCGCCCAGGGCCGGGTGGCGCCGCGCACCAGCGGCCAGGCGCCCCGCCAGCGCTTCACCGCCGGCCTGCAGCGCTTCGTCGACGAGGCGCGCGCCCTCGCGGCCTTCCGCCATCCGCACATCGTCCGGGTGCTGCGCTACTTCCGCGCCCTGGGCACGGCCTACATCGTCATGGAGTACGAGACCGGCCAGCCCCTCAAGCACTGGCTGCAGCGGCAGGCGCCGCTGTCGCTGCCCGGCCTGCTCGCCGTCGTGCGCCCCCTGCTCGATGGCCTGGAGGCGGTGCACGCGGCGGGCTTCCTGCACCGGGACATCAAGCCGGACAACATCTACATCCGCAGCGACGGCCGCCCGGTGCTGCTCGATTTCGGCGCTGCCCGCCGCGTGCTGGCCGACGGCGAGATGACCAACATCGTCACGCCCGGCTTCGCGCCCTTCGAGCAGTACCACTCCCAGGGCGCGCAGGGTCCCTGGACCGACATCTACGCCCTGGGAGCGGTGATGTACTGGATGGTCACCGGCCGCAAGCCGGTGGAGGCCGCCGCCCGCATCCAGGCCGACGCCATGCCGGGCGCGTCCATCCTCGCCGACGCCACGGTCTTCGGGCGGGCGGTGCTGCACGCCATCGACTGGGCACTGCAGCCCGACGAACAGCGCCGCCCGCAGTCGGTGGCGCAGCTGCGCGCGGCGCTGGAGGGCGGCGAGGCTTCGGTGCCCTCGTCCTCGGGGAGCACGCCGGCCTCCCGGCCGGATATCGAGGCCCTGCGCCGGCGCAACCTCCTGTGCACCATCCTGTTCATCGACCTGGTGGGCTATTCGGCGCGCTCGGTCAACGAGCAGGCCGCGGCCAAGCGCCTCCTCAACGACCTCATCGCCCGCGCCCTGGAGCCGGTGCCTTTGCACACCCGCCTGGCCATCGACACCGGTGACGGCGCCGCGCTGTGCTTCCTGGGCGATCCCGAGGAGGCCCTGCACGTGGCCCTGCTGTTGCGGGACCTGCTGCGCCAGCGACCGGCCGCCGCCCTGCCCGCGCGCCTGGGCCTGCACCTGGGGCCGGTGCGGGTGGTGCAGGACATCAACCAGCGCATCAACGTCATCGGCGACGGCATCAACGTCGCCCAGCGCGTGATGGACTTCGCCCGGCCGAACGAGCTGCTGCTCTCGCGTGCCTGCCACGACGTCATCTCCCGCATCGCCGAGGGTGGTCCGGCCCTGTTCCGCCCGGCCGGCACGCGGGCCGACAAGCACGGCCGGCAGCACGAGCTGTTCGCGGTCACCGAGACGGTGCCGCCGCAGCCGGGGGACGGCCTGCCGGCCACCATTCCCCTGGCCAGCACAGGCCCGGGCCTGGCGGCGCGGCTGCTGCGCGAGGCCGGGGGCGGCGCGCCGCGGGCCCGGGCGGCGGAGGATGCGGCGGACTACCCCGCCGCGCCACGCCACGCGGCGCTGCAGGCCGTGGAGCAGGCGCTGTGCCGCGACCTCGGGCCGGTGGCCCGCCTGCTGGTGCGCCAGCAGCTCGAGGCCGGCGCCAGCCCTCAGGAGATGGTCGAGGCCCTGGCCCGGCACATCGACGTGCCGCAGCGGCGCGAGGCCTTCCGCCTGCTCGCCCTGCGGGCGCTGGGTGCGGCCTGAAGCGGCGGCCTGGGGCGGGGCACGATCCGCCCCAGGGCCGGCTGCGAGGCCTGCCGGCCAGGCCCCGTGCCGGGCCTCAGGCCGGCGCCGCCACCCGCCCGGCCTCGATGGTGATGCGGCGCTCGCAGCGCTGCGCGATCGCGCGGTCGTGCGTGACCAGCACCAGGGTCGTGCCGCGCTCGCGGTTCAGGTCGAACATCAGCTGCATCACCGTCTCGCCGGTGGCGAAGTCCAGGCTGCCGGTGGGCTCGTCCGCCAGCAGCACCGCCGGCTCGACCACGAAGGCGCGGGCCAGCGCCACGCGCTGCTGCTCGCCGCCCGACAGCAGCCGGGGGTAATGCCCGAGGCGCTGGCCGAGGCCGACGCGCGCCAGCATGGCCGTGGCCGCGGTGCGGGCGTCGCGGCGACCTGCCAGTTCCAGCGGCAGCATCACGTTCTCCAGGGCGGTGAGGTTCGCCATCAGCTGGAAGCTCTGGAACACGAAACCGATCTTCTGGGCGCGCAGCGCGGCGCGCTGGTCCTCGTCGAGCGCGAACAGGTCCTGGCCGGCCAGGCGCACCGTGCCGCGCGAGGGCGTGTCCAGCCCCGCGATGATCGACAGCAGCGTGCTCTTGCCCGAGCCCGAGGCGCCGACGATGGCCACCGTCTCGCGCGCGGCCAGGGCGAAGTCGATATCACGGAGAATGTCGAGGGTGCCGGTCGAGTCGGTCACGGACTTCCAGACATGCTCGACGGCGATGATGGATTCGGACATGAAATATTCAATGTGGGACCGCAGGCGCTGGGTGCTGGGCGCGCTGGCGGCGGCCGTGGCCGCCCCGGCGCGCGCGGCCGAGCCCGTGGTCCTGGTACTGGGCGATTCGCTGAGCGCCGAGTATGGCCTCAAACGCGGGACGGGCTGGGTGCGCCTGCTGGAAGCCCGGTTGGCGCAGGAGAAGATCGCGGCGCGGGTGGTGAATGCCAGCATCAGCGGCGAGACCACCGCCGGCGGCCGATCGCGCCTGCCCGCCCTGCTCGCCCAGCACCGGCCCACCCACGTGGTCATCGAACTGGGCGGCAATGACGCGCTGCGCGGCCTGCCCCTGTCCATGACCGAGGACAATCTCTCGCAGATGACCCTGGCCGCGCAGCAGGCCGGCGCGCGCGTGCTCCTGGTGGGCATGCAGCTGCCGCCCAACTACGGCCGTGAGTTCGGCGAGCGATTCGCCGCCCTCTACGACCAGGTCGCCCGCCGCCACAAGGCCGCCGCCGTGCCCTTCTTCCTCAAGGGCTTCGCCGAGGGGCCGGACGCCGCCCGCTACTTCCAGCCTGACCGGATCCACCCGACCGAAGAGGCCCAACCCCTGATGCTGGCCAATGTCTGGCCCGCGCTCAAGAAACTGCTTTCCGCCAAGTGACCGTCCAGATCCTCCCGGCCGCCGAGGCCATCGCACGCCTCGGCGAGTTCAGCGCCGTCATCGACGCGCGCAGCGAAAACGAATACGCCGAGGACCACCTGCCCGGCGCCGTCAACTGGCCCACCCTGAACAACGAGGAGCGCCACCTCGTCGGCACCATCTACAAGCAGGTCAACCCGTTCGAGGCGCGCAAGCGCGGCGCGGCGCTGGCCGCCGCCAACATCGCCCGCCATATCGAGCGCGAGCTGCTGCAGGTCCCGAAGGACTGGAAGCCGCTGGTGTACTGCTGGCGCGGCGGCAAGCGCAGCGGCTCGCTCTCCCTGGTGCTGGACCAGATCGGCTTCCGCGTGCACCTGGTCGAGGGCGGCTACAAGGCCTTCCGCACCGCGGTGCTGGAGGACCTGCCCCGCCTCGCGCAGCGCCTGGACTACCGCGTGGTCTGCGGCCCCACCGGCTCCGGCAAGACCCGCCTGCTGCATGCCCTGGCCGCGCAGGGCGCGCAGGTGCTGGACCTGGAGGGCCTGGCCAACCACCGCAGCTCGGTCCTCGGCCTGGTGCCCGGCGAGCGCCAGCCCTCGCAGAAGCACTTCGACACCCGGGTCTGGCAGGCCCTGCGCGGCTTCGACCCGGCGCGGCCGGTGTACGTGGAAAGCGAGAGCAAGAAGGTGGGCAACGTCTCGGTGCCCGAGGCCCTGATCCTGGCCATGCGCGCCAGCCGCTGTATCGACCTGCGCCTGTCCGACGACGAGCGCGTGGCCCTGCTGATGGAGGACTACGACTGGTTCGTCAAGGACCCGGAGTTCTTCTGCGACCGGCTGTCCACCCTCGTCGAGCTGCGCGGTCATGCGGTCGTGACGGGCTGGCAGGAGCGGGTGCGCGCCGGCCGCACCGAGGAGGTGGTGCGCGAGCTGCTGGTGCAGCACTACGACCCCATGTACGCCGCCTCGATCCGCCGCAACTTCACCCAGTACGCGCAGGCCCTGGCCCAGGGGGTGGACGACCGCTCGCCGGCCAGCATGGCGCGCGCCGCGGCGGAACTCCTGGCGCAAGCCTGAGCAGGCCCCGCGCGAAGGACACGCCGGCCTCCGGGGGCGCGCGCGACGCCCTGGGCTCTAGGGGGACTGAGGCTCAGCTGGAGGCGGAAGCCGCCTGGCCGGGCTGCATCGGCGCCGACGGCTCGCGGTCGCCGGCCTGGGCCAGGTGCTCGTCGTCCGACAGGCCCGCGGCCTCGGACGCCTTGCGATCGGCCTTGGCGCGCAGCTTCTCTTCTTTTTTCTGCTTCTTGGCCAGTTCACGCTGGCGCTTCTCGTAACCGTAATTCGGGGTGGCCAAGGCGCATCCTTTCGTGCAGGGCAAGGCGCCCAATGTAAGCGATTCGGCGGATCGGGGACAGCGCGCGTTTCCAGACGCAAGCGCCGCGTGCCGGGGCCGCGCCCTCAGCCCAGTGCCGCCAGCGCCTGGCCGAGGTCGGCGCGCAGGTCCGCCGCCGCCTCCAGGCCGGCGGAGAAGCGTACCAGCGTGCCCTTGCCTTGCCAGGTGCCCAGTGATGCGCTGCGCATCGAGGTGACGTCGTAGGGCACGGCGAGGCTGACCGGCCCGCCCCACGAATACCCCAGCTTGAACAGGCGCAGTGCATCGCAGAAGGCATCGACGCGGGCCCGGTCGTAGCGGGCGTCGAGCACCACCGAAAACAGGCCCGCCGCCAGGCCCTGCGGCCCGCACAGCGCCTGCCAGTTCGCATGCCCGGGCGAGCCGGGCAGCGCCGGGTGCAGCACCTGCGCGATCTCCGGGCGGCCCTGCAGCCAGGTGGCCAGCTCGCGGGCGGCCGCGTCGTGGGCGCGGTAACGCAGCTGGATGCTCGGCAGGGAGCGCAGCACCGCCTCGACATCGTTCGCGCCGACGCCCAGGCCCAGGCGCATGTGCGTGAGCTTGAGCCGCTGGTGCAGCGCCTCGTCGCGCGTGGTGATGCTTCCCATGAGGACGTCGCCGCCACCGCTGGGGTACTTGGTGAGGGCCTGCACCACGATGTCGGCGCCACCCTGGGCGAAGCCGTCGAAGGCCAAGCCGGCGCCCCAGGTGTTGTCCAGTGCGCTGGTGATGCCGCGCTCGCGGCACAGGGCGGACAGCTGCGGCAGCGGCGGGAACTCCATCGTGACCGAGCCGGGCGCCTCCAGCCACACCAGCTTGGTGCGGGCGGACAGGCGCCGCGCGAGGTCCTGCGGGTCCATCGGGTCGTAGCGCTGGTGCGTGATGCCCCACTGCGCCAGCTCGCCCTCGCACAGGGCCTTCGAGGGCCCGTAGACGTTGTCGGGGATCAGCACCTCGTCGCCGGCGCGCAGCAGCGCGAAGTCGACGTTGGCGATGGCGGCCAGCCCGCTGGGCGCGAGCAGGCACTGCGTGCCCCCTTCCAGGCTGGCGATGCGCTCCTCCAGGGTGAAGGTGGTCGGCGTGCCATGCAGGCCGTAGGTGTAGCCGGCCTTGTGCTTCCAGTCCCGCGCGCGCAGGGCGGCGACGTTCGGGAAGATGACCGTGGAGGCCTTGAAGACGCCGGCCTGCGGCGCGGCGAAGCCCGCGGGCGGCTGGTAGGGATGGTGGATCAGGTCGGTGACGCGGTCGCTCATGGGCCGATGGTAGCCGCCGCTGCCGTGCCCGCGGCGCCAGGGGCGGCTACAGTGGCGCCTCTGGCGCATCGTCCCGCCGTGCTGTCCCGACCTGCTTCCACCCACTCCGACCCCGCATCCATGACCCGCACCCGCATCGCCGTGGCCGGCGCCGGCCTCATCGGCCAGGCCCATATCGCCGTCCTGCAAGCCGAGCCCAGCGCCACGCTGTCGGCCATCGTCGACCCCTCCCCCGCCGCCGCCGCCATCGCCGAGCGCGCCGGCGTCCCGCTGTACCCCTCGCTCGAGGCCCTGCTGGCCGCCGACCGGCCCGACGGCGTGGTGCTGGCCACGCCCAACGCCCTGCACTTCCCGCAGGCCATGGCCTGCCTGGAGGCCGGCCTGCCGACGCTGCTGGAAAAGCCGCTCACGCCCACCGTGGCCGAAGGCCGGCGGCTGGTCGACGCCGTCGCCGCTCGCGGCGGCCGCCTGCTGGTGGGGCACCACCGCGCGCACAGCCCGATCATGGCCAAGGCCCGCGAAGTGGTGCGATCGGGACGCCTGGGGCGGCTGGTGGCCGTCCAGGGCAGTGCGATGTTCTTCAAGCCGGACCACTACTTCGACGACGGCCCGTGGCGCCGCGAGCCGGGCGGCGGGCCGATCCTGATCAACATGATCCACGAGATCCACAACCTGCGGATGCTGTGCGGCGAGATCGTCGCGGTGCAGGCCATGGCCTCGAACGCGGTGCGCGGCTTCGCGGTGGAGGACACCGTGGCCCTGAGCCTGCGCTTCGACAGCGGCGTGCTGGGCACCTTCATCCTCTCGGACACCGCGGCCAGCCCGCGCAGCTGGGAGCAGACCAGCCAGGAAAACAAGGCCTACACCACCTATGGCGACGAGGACTGCTACGTGCTGGCCGGCACCCAGGGCAGCCTGTCGGTGCCGACCATGCGCCTCAAGGCCTACCCCGACGCCGGCGCGAGCCGCTCGTGGTGGAAGCCGTTCGAGGCCAGCGTGGTGGAGATGGTGCGCGAGGACCCGCTGGTGCGCCAGATGGCGCATTTCGCGGCGGTGGTGCGCGGGGAGTGCGAGCCGCTGGTGACGGCGGCGGACGGCCTGGCCAACCTGGTGGTGGTGGAGGCCATCACCGAGGCGGCGCGCACGGGCCGCCTGGTGACCCTGGGCTAGGCGCCCAGGGCGTGGAAGCTCAGAGCTTCCACTTCTCCAGCAGCTTTTCGGGTCCCAGGCTGTCGTAGGACTCGAAGGGCTGGTGGATCCAGGGGTTGGTCGGCAGGAATTCGACCTGGTAGTCCGGCTCGAAGGTCGACACGCCCTTGGTCCAGATCACCGCGCTGCGCAGCTCGGTGATGGGCTTGTAGTTGTTCTTCAACTGGTCCACCACCTTGCGCAGGGTCACGCCGGAGTCGGCCAGGTCGTCGACCAGCAGCACGCGGCCGGCGATCTCGCCCTTGGGCGTGGTGATGTAGCGGGCGATGTCCAGCTGGCCCTGCACCGTGCCGGCCTCGGCGCGGTAGGAGCTGGTGGACATGATCGCCAGCGGCTTGTCGAAGATGCGCGAGAGGATGTCGCCGGGGCGCATGCCGCCGCGGGCCAGGCACAGGATGGTGTCGAACTCCCAGCCCGACTGGTACACCTTGAGCGCCAGCTTCTCGATCAGGTTGTGGTACTCGTCGTAGCTGACGTACAGGTGCTTGCCGTCTTCGGTCAACATGCGTGGTTTCCTCTTTCTGCAGTCAGGGTTCAGGCCGCCAGGTAGGGGTGGCGCATCATGATCGTGTGGTCACGGTCCGGGCTGGTCGAGATGATGTCGACCGGCACGCCGGTCACATGCTCGATGCGCTGCAGGTACAGGCGCGCGTTGACCGGCAGCTTGTCGTACTCGGTCACGCCCACGGTGCTGTCGGTCCAGCCTTCCATGGTCTCGTAGATCGGCTTGCAGCGGGCGATCTCGTCGGCGCCCAGGGGCAGGATGTCGATCTGCTCGCCATCGAGCTCGTAGCCCACGCACAGCTGCAGCTCCTTGATGCCGTCGAGCACGTCGAGCTTGGTGATGCACAGGCCGGTCAGGCCGTTGACCTGGGCCGAGCGCTTGAGGAGCGCGGCATCGAACCAGCCGCAGCGGCGCGAGCGGCCGGTGGTCACGCCCTTCTCGGCGCCCACGGTGGACAGGTGCCAGCCCACGGTGCCCTCGGTCTGCCAATCGAGTTCGGTGGGGAACGGGCCGCCGCCCACGCGGGTGCAGTAGGCCTTGGTGATGCCCAGGATGTAGTGCAGCATGCCCGGGCCCACGCCCGAGCCGGCGGCGGCGTTGCCGGCCACGCAGTTGCTCGAGGTGACGTAAGGGTAGGTGCCGTGATCCACGTCCAGCAGCGTGCCCTGGGCGCCTTCGAACAGCAGGTTGGCGCCGTCGCGGTGGGCCTCGTTCAGCTCGCGCGAGACGTCGGCGATCATGGGCTTGAGCATCTCGCCCAGGCGCAGGGCCTCGTCCAGGGTGGACTGGTAGTCCACGGCCGGCGCGTTCAGGTAGGTGGTGAGCACGTGGTTGTGCAGATCCAGCAGGTCCTTCAGCTTGGCGGCGAAGCGCTCGGGATGCTTGAGGTCCTGCACGCGCAGGGCGCGGCGGGCGATCTTGTCCTCGTAGGCCGGGCCGATGCCGCGGCCGGTGGTGCCGATCTTCTCGGTGCCGCCCTGCTCGCGCTTGGCTTCACGGGCGATGTCCAGCGCCGCGTGGAACGGCAGGATCAGCGGGCAGGCCTCGGAGATGCGCAGGCGCGAGCGCACCTCGACACCGGCCTTCTCCAGGCCGGCGATCTCCTCGAACAGCTTGGCCACCGACAGCACCACGCCGTTGCCGATGTAGCACTTCACGCCGGGGCGCATGATGCCGGAGGGGATCAGGTGCAGGGCGGTCTTGACCCCGTTGATCACCAGCGTGTGGCCGGCGTTGTGGCCGCCCTGGAAGCGCACCACGCCCTGGGCGCTCTCGGTGAGCCAGTCCACGAGCTTGCCCTTGCCTTCGTCGCCCCACTGGGTGCCGACCACGACCACGTTGCGACCAGTTGTCTTTGTCATCGAAAAACTCTCAGGAAAATTCAGTGTGTTCAGAGGGCCGACACGACCCAGGCGCCGGCCTGGCAGGTCAGCTCGCGGTCGCAGTGGAACTCGTCCACCCCGCTTTCGTGGCCCGGCAGGACGCAGACCACGGTCTCGCCGTCACGGCGCAGGCGCGCGATGGCCTCGCGCAGGCCGGCATCCTCGCCCCAGGGCGCGCGGATCGCGGCCTTGAGCGGGCGGCTGGCGGCCACGCCGACCAGTTCCTTCATGTCCAGGCTGAAGCCGGCGGCGGGCCGGTTGCGGCCGAAGACGGCGCCGACCTCGTCGTAGCGGCCGCCGCGCACCAGGGCGTCGCTGGCGCCGGGCACGTAGATGGCGAAACGCGCGCCGGTGTAGTAGCTGTAGCCGCGGACATCGCCCAGGTCGAAGCTCACGCGGGCACCCTCGACATGGCCGGCCAGCCAGCGCAGGTTGTCCAGCGCCTGGCGGATCTCGGGCAGCGGGGGCAGCGCCTTCACGGCCTCGCCGAGCACCGCGGCGTCGCCATACAGCGAGACCAGCGCGCGCAGGCCCTCGCGCGAGGCCTCGGGGAAGGCGCGGGTCAGCGCGGCGAGCTCGCTCGAATCCTTGGCGGCCAGTGCGGCATGCACGCGCACCAGGGTGGCGGCATCGGCGTTCACGCCGGCCAGCAGGGCGCGCACGATGCGGGCGTCGGCCAGGTCCACCGAGGGGCCCACCACCTGGGTGGCGCGCAGGCAGTCGAGGGCCAGCGCCAGGGCCTCGAGGTCGGCCTCCAGGCCGGCATGGCCGTAGATCTCGGCGCCGAACTGCAGCGGCTCGCGGGTGGCGTGCGGGCGGTCGGGGCGGGTGTGCAGCACCGGGCCGCAGTAGCACAGGCGGGTGACGCCGGGGCGATTGAGCAGGTGGGCGTCGATGCGGGCGACCTGCGGCGTGGTGTCGGCCCGCAGGCCCATCATGCGGCCCGAGAGCTGGTCGACCAGCTTGAATGTCTGCAGGTCCAGCGCCTCGCCGGTGCCCGTGAGCAGGGACTCCAGGTGCTCCAGCAGCGGCGGCATCACCAGCTCGTAGCCATAGCTGCGGGCGGTGTCGAGCAGTTCGCGGCGAAGCTCTTCGATGTGCCGGGCCTCGGAGGGCAAGACATCGGCGATGTGATCCGGCAGGACCCAGGCGGACATGGAAAGGGGGACGCTGTTAAAACCGGTATTTTACCGGCCAGGGATGGGGTCGCCCGCGGCGACCGTGATCAGGAGGTGACCCAGGCCAGGAGCAGCAGCCCCAGGACCACGCAGACCAGCCCGAAGAACCGCAGCTGGCCGTCGGCCAGCTGCGTGAGCTGGGTGATCGTGCGGCGCCAGCGGGCCGGGGCCACGAGGGGCACCAGCCCCTCGAAGACCAGCACCAGGGCGATGGCCGCCCAGAGCAGATCCCGGTCCACGCGCGCGCCCCGGGCTTACTTGCGCGGCGCGGCGGAGGCTGCGGGGGCGGCCGGCGCGTTGCCGGGGCCGCGGAAGGCCCGGAAGAAGTCGCTGCCCGAGGGGTCGAGGACCATCACGTCGCCCTTCTTGGTGAAGCTGGACTTGTAGGCCTCGAGGCTGCGGTAGAACTGGGCGAACTGCGGGTCGCGGCCGAAGGCGTCGTTGTAGACGCGCGCGGCCTCGGCGTCGCCCTCGCCCTTAATCTTCTGGGCGTCACGGTAGGCGTTGGCCACGGTGATCTCGCGCTGGCGCTCGGCATCGGCGCGGATCTTCTCGCCCTCGGCGGTGCCGGTGGAGCGAAGCTCGTTGGCCACGCGCTTGCGCTCGGACTCCATGCGGCGGTAGACCGACTCGGTGATGGCCTCGACATAGTCGGCCCGCGTGATGCGCACGTCGACCACTTCCACGCCCCAGGGCTTGGCGCCCTTGACCACGTCCTGCACCTCGCGCTTGACGTCGGCCATCAGCTGTTCGCGGGCGGTGGAGAGCAGCTCGCGCACCGTGCGCTTGTTGATCTCCTCCTGGAAGGCGTTGCGCACCACGCGATTGAGCTGGTTGGCGCCGGCCTGCTCGTCCAGGCCGACGTTGCGGATGTACTGCGAGGGGTCGGAGATGCGCCAGCGCACGAACCAGTCGATGACCACGCGCTGCTTCTCGGCGGTGAGCATGGGCTCGGTGTCGGCGCTGTCCAGCGTGAGCAGGCGCTTGTCGATGTAGCTCACGTTCTGGAACGGCGGCGGCAGCTTCCAGTGCAGGCCGGGCTCGGTGATGACGGCCTTGATCTGGCCCAGGGCATAGACCACGCCGAACTGGCGCTGGTCGACCACGAAGACGGTGGAACTGATGATGGCCAGGGCCACCAGCACGGAGGAGATGAGGAAACCGATCCTGTTCATGTTCTTGTGCTCCCTGCGGGTCAGCGCGTCTCGCGCTCGCGGCCACGGGTGGTGTTCTCACGCGAGCGCGAGTCGCCCGCGGCGGGCGCCGGCGCGGAGGGGCCGGCGGGCGCCGCCGGGGCGGCCGCGGCGGGCGCGCCTTCCTGCGCCACCTGCTGCATGATCTTGTCGAGCGGCAGGTACAGCAGGTTCGAGCCCTGTCGCGAGTCGACGAGCACCTTGGTCACGTTCTGGTAGATCTGCTGCATGGTCTCCAGGTACAGCCGGTCGCGCGTGACCTGGGGCGCGCGCTGGTATTCGGCCAGCACGGAGCGGAAACGCTGCGAGTCGCCCTGGGCCTGGGCGACGATGCGGCCCTTGTAGGCCTCGGCCTCCTCCTTCAGCCGCGAGGCCGTGCCGACCGCGCGCGGGATCACGTCGTTGGCATAGGCCTGGGCCTCGTTCTTGGCGCGCTCGCGCTCCTGGCCGGCCTTGAGCACGTCGTCGAAGGCCGCCTGCACCTGCTCGGGCGGGCGCACGCCGCCTTGCTGCAGGTTGATGCCCACGACCTCGACGCCGAGGTTGTAGCGGTCCAGGATGGTCTGCATCAGGGTGCGCACGCGCGGGGCGATCTGGTCGCGCTCGTCAGCCAGGGCCGAGTCCATGCGCATCTTGCCGACCACCTCGCGCACCGCAGTCTCGGCGGCGTGGACCACCGCTTCCTGCGGGTTCTTGCTCTCGAACAGCCAGGCGCGGGCGTCCTTCAGGCGGTACTGCACCGCGAACTTGATCTCGACGATGTTCTCGTCCTGCGTGAGCATGGCCGACTCGCGCAGGCCGGTGGCGCGGATCACGCTGTCGCGGCCGATGTCGACCGAGCGGATCTGCGTGACGGTGACCACCTCGTGGCGCTGGATCGGGTACGGCAGGCGCCAGTTGAAGCCGGCGCCGACGGTCGACTGGTAGCGGCCGAACTGGGTGATGACGGCCTGCTGGCCTTCCTGCACGATGAAGAAGCCGGTACCCAGCCAGATCAGGACGACCACCGCGGCCACCAGGCCGGCGCCGATGCCGGCGCTCTTCATGTCGGGCGGCTGCGCGCCGGCGCTGCCGCCATTGCCGCCATTGCCGCCGCGGCCGCCGAACAGGCCGCCGAGCTTGCGGTTGAAGTCGTGCCACAGCTCGTCGAGGTCCGGCGGGCCCTGGTTGGGGCCGCGGGAGCCGCCGCCGTTGGGGCGCTCACCCTCGGGGCGCGGGTTCTCGCTGCGCGGCTCGTCGCCGCCTCGCCCCCACCGCGGGTCGTTCAGGTTGAACATGCCCCGCAGGCGTTGCAGCGCCTGCGCGAGGAAGCCGGGAAAAGGGAGGTTCATGCGATGGCTTGTTTGACTTGTACTGGTGGCATTGTGCCGAATCAGGCATCCGCCTCTTGCATTTGAGGCTTTCTGTCATCGCCCTCGGCCCCGCCGCGGGCGCGGGCCGCCGCCGCGGCGTGCGCCGCCAGGACCTCACGCAGGGCCGGCAGGCCGGCGCCGGTGCGCGCACTGACGAACAGGCGCGGCACCGGCCGCCCTTCGAGCTCGTAGGTGTCCTGGGCCTGCCGCGGCTGCTGGCTCTCGGGCAGCGCGTCGACCTTGTTGAACACCAGGACCTGCGGCACGTCGGCCGCGCCGATCTCGTGGAGCACGCGCTGGACCTGGTCGATCTGCTCGGGAAAGCCGGGGTTGGCGGCGTCGACCACGTGCAGCAGCAGGTCGGCATCGGCCGCCTCCTGCAGCGTGGCCTGGAAGGCGTCGATCAGGCCGTGCGGCAGGTCGCGGATGAAGCCCACCGTGTCGGACAGCGAGACCGAGCGGCCGACGCCCTGCCCCTCCTCGCCGGTGGGTGCGAGGTACAGCTGGCGGGTGGTCGTGTCGAGCGTGGCGAACAGCTGGTCGGCCGCGTAGGCGCGGGCCTTGACCAGGGCGTTGAACAGCGTGGACTTGCCGGCGTTGGTGTAGCCCACCAGGGAGATCGTGTAGGCGCCCTGCCGCTCGCGCTGGCGGCGCTGGGTGCCGCGCTGACGCTTGACCTTCTCCAGGCGCTCGCGGGTCCGCTTGATGGCGTCGGAGATCATCCGGCGGTCGAGTTCGATCTGCTTCTCGCCGGGGCCGCCGCGCACGCCGGCGCCGCCGGTCTGCCGCTCCAGGTGCGACCAGCGCCGCACCAGGCGGGTGCTGATGTATTGCAGCCGGGCGAGCTCGACCTGGAGCTTGCCCTCATGGCTGCGGGCGCGCTGGGCGAAGATCTCCAGAATGAGCAGGGTCCGGTCGTTGACCGGCAGCCCCAGGTGCCGCTCGAGGTTGCGCTGCTGCGCGGGGCTGAGCGACTGGTCGAACAGCACCTCGGTGGCGCCGCTCTGTTCGGCCATGAACTTGATCTCGTCGGCCTTGCCGCTGCCGATGAACAGCGCGGCATCGGGCGCGCGGCGCTTGCAGGTGACGCGAGCGACGGGCTGCAGGCCCGCGGTCTGGGCCAGCAGGCCCAGCTCCTCGAGGCCGGCATCGAAATGGGGATCGCCAAAGTCCACCCCCACCAGGATGGCGAGGGCGGCTGGGCGTTGGGAAGCTTCTTGCAAGTGAGGGGCCCGGGCTGGGGTGGGGGCGGGTCGCCCGGGCTGTGGTGCAGGCCAGGCCCGCGGCGCGCCGTCAGGCGGCGGGGGTCTCCTGGCTCTCCGCCGCGTTGAAATTCACGGCGCGCCCGGGGACGATGGTGGAAATCGCGTGCTTGTAGACCATCTGCGTCACGGTGTTTCGCAGGAGGACCACATACTGGTCGAAGGACTCGATCTGACCCTGCAGCTTGATGCCGTTGACCAGGTAGATCGACACGGGCACATGCTCCCGGCGCAGGGTGTTCAGGAAGGGGTCTTGGAGGAGTTGCCCTTTATTGCTCACGATATTCTCCGTGTTAAGTGATTGTGTTCGGGAAGCCCCACCTTACCACAGCAAAGCTGCCGCGCAAGTAATCGTTGCGCGGCTCACTCCTTGTCCGCGTAGGGGTTCTTGGAGGTCTTCATCTCGATGCGCAGGGGCGTGCCGATCAGGTTGAACTCCTTGCGGAAGCGGCCCTCGAGGAAACGCTTGTAGGCGTCGGTCACGTGCTCCAGCGAGTTGCCGTGGACCACGATCACCGGCGGGTTCATGCCGCCCTGGTGCGCGTAGCGCAGCTTGGGGCGGAACATGCCGGCGCGCTTGGGCGACTGGAACTGCACCGCCTCCAGCAGCAGGCGGGTGAGCACGGGCGTGGGCATCTTGACCATGGCCGACTTGTGGGCGGCGCTGATGGACTGCCACACCGGGCCCAGGCCCTGGCGCTTCTTGGCCGAGATGAAGTGCAGCGCGGCGAACTTCAGGAAGGCCAGGCGCTGCTCGATCTGGCGCTGCAGCTGTTCGCGCTGGTAGTCGTCCACCGCGTCCCATTTGTTGACGGCGATGACCACCGAGCGGCCCGACTCGAGGATGTAGCCCGCGATGTGGGCGTCCTGGTCGGTCACGCCCTGGGTGGCGTCGAGCAGCAGCAGGACTACGTTGGCCGATTCGATGGCCTGCAGCGTCTTGACCACCGAGAACTTCTCGATCGCCTCGAAGACCTTGCCCTTGCGGCGCAGGCCGGCGGTGTCGATCAGCTCGTACTTCTGGCCGGCGCGCTCGAAGGGCACCGAGATCGCGTCGCGGGTGGTGCCCGGCATGTCGAAGGCGACCAGGCGCTCCTCCCCGAGCCAGGTGTTGATCAGGGTGGACTTGCCGACGTTGGGCCGGCCGGCGACGGCCAGCTTGATGAGGCTTTCGTCGACTTCGCCCTCCTCGTCGTCGGGCTCGGGCAGGCCCAGCTGGTCCAGCGCGATCTCGACCATGCCGCGGATGCCCTGGCCGTGGGCCGCCGAGACGGCCAGCACCTCACCCAGGCCCAGCTCGTAGAACTCGGCGAGCTGGTGGCCCTCCTTCATGCCCTCGGCCTTGTTGGCCACGAGGACGGTGGGCTTGCCCAGCTTGCGCAGGTAGTTGCCGATGTCGTGGTCCTGCGCGGACAGGCCGGCGCGGGCGTCGACGACGAAGATCACGACGTCGGCCTCGGCCACGGCCTGGCGGGTCTGCCGGGCCATCTCGACATAGATGCCGCTCTCGGCGGTGGGTTCGAAGCCGCCGGTGTCGATGACGATGAACTCGCGCTTGCCCAGGCGCGCGTTGCCGTAGTGGCGGTCGCGCGTGAGGCCGGCGAAGTCGGCCACGATGGCGTCGCGCGACTTGGTCAGGCGGTTGAAGAGGGTCGATTTGCCGACATTGGGGCGGCCGACCAGGGCGACGACGGGTTTCATTTACTCGGGGATGAAGCCGTGGACACCGCCATTGCGGGTGACCACGACCAGGGTGTTGCCGGCGAGCACCGGGGCGGCCGCGATGGCCGAGCCGTCGGTGGACAGGCGCTGGCGCAGGCTGCCGTCCTCGCGGGACAGCAGGTGCACGTAGCCGAAGGCATCGCCGATGGCCACGGTGCGACCGAGCATCAGCGGGGTGGAGAGGCCGCGCTGCAGCAGGGCCTCGTGGGTCCAGGCGCGCTCGCCGCTGTCGCGGCGCCAGGCGATGACCTTGCCGTCCCACTCGGTGCCGACGACCAGGCGGTCGTCGCCGGTGAGGCCCTCGGCGCCGTTGGCGCTGCGGGTCCAGGCCAGCTGGCCGCGGCGGGTGTCGACGCAGCCGACGGCCGACTGGAAGGCGCGGGCGCAGACACTGTCGCCCACGCGGCTGGTGCGGCCGACGAGGTCGACCAGGCGCTCGACGTCGTTGGTGCCGCGCGAGGTGGCGATGCCGGACTCCCAGCGGATCGCACCGGTCAGCGGGTTGAGGCCGGCGAGGCGGCCGCCCTGCCCCGCCACCAGCGTGTCGCCCACGGCCAGGAGCACGCCAGCCTGGCGCAGCACCAGCGCCTCGCCCGGGCGCTGCTGCGTCCAGAGCTTGCGGCCGTTGGCGGCGTCGAAGGCATGGATCGAGCGGTCGGCCGCGAGCACGAACACGCGCCCGCCGGCCACCAGGGGCGCGGTGAAGGACTGCACGCCCAGCGGCTGGCGCCAGGCAGGCTGGCCGGCGGACAGGACCACCAGTTCGTTGCCGCGGGTGACGACCGCAGCGAGCGGGCCGTCGCTGCCGACGCCGGCCGACAGCGCGCCACCGGCGGAACCGCGCCAGCGCTCGGCACCGGTGGCGGCGTCGAAGGCGGCGACGGTGCCGTCACCGGCAGCGGCCACAACCAGGCCGGCCGCGGGCTGCAGCGTCAGCGGGAAATCGACGCGGCCGATGCGGGCCGTCCAGGCCTGGCGCACCGGCTGCAGGTTCGGGTTGGGCTGGAGCTCGGCGGGCTTGAGCGCACCGCCGGAGCCGCCCAGGAAGCTGGGCATCCACGCACAGCCCGCCAATGCGGCGGCCGCGGCGGCCACGGCCAGGCCGCGGGCGATGCGCGCGCGCGTCGGGCGGGCGGTCATTTCGCGGGCGCGGCGGGCGCCGCGGCGGTGACGGCCTCGCCGCCCAGGGCGGTGAGCTTGACTTCCACCAGGCGGCGGTAGTCGTTGCGCGCATCCAGGCCGGCCAGCGCCTTCTTGTATTCGGCCTTGGCCGCATCCTTCTTGCCTTGCAGCTGGAGGATGTCGCCGCGACGGTCGGCGGCCAGCGCGGCGAACGCGGCCGGCAGGCCGGCGTCGAGCTGGCGCAGGGCGTCGTCATAGGCCTTCGCATCGGCCAGCAGGCCGGCCAGGCGCAGGCGGGCGACGGCCTTCAGGCCGTCGTCCGACGACTTCTCGGCCACCCAGCCCAGGGCGGCCTTGGCCGCATCGCCCTTGCCGCCCTCGGCCAGCGCGCGGCCGGCCAGCAGGCCAGCCTGCGCGGCGTACGTGGTGCCGCCGAACTTGTCCTTGATGTCAGCGAAGGCACGCTCGACCCGGGCCATCTCGCCGGACTGGGCGGCGCGGTCGACCTCGGCGAACAGCGCCGAGGCCTGGGCGGCCTGGCGGTTCTGCCACCAGTGCCAGCCGTTCCAGGCCGCGACGGCGCCGAAGGCGACGATCAGCACCCAGGTGATCAGGTTGCCGTACTTGTTCCAGAAGTGCTTGATCTCGGCAAGCTGCTCCTGTTCTTCGAGGTCGAGGTGAGAGGCCATGGGGTATCGGAAGTGTGCGCGCGATTGTAGTGACGGGCCCGGGCCTCAGGCCTTGAGGCTGGCGGCCCAGGCCGCCGGGCTGGCGAGCGGCTGGCGCGACTGGGCGCCGGCGCCGTCCCGCAGCGACTTGACGGTGACCTCGCCGGCGGCGAGCTCGTCGCCGCCGAAGATCAGGCCATAGCGCGCACCGCTGGCGTCGGCCTTCTTGAACTGGGACTTCATGCTGCCCATGCCCTCGGCGCCGGCGGCGTGCATCTGCACGCTCACGCCGGCGGCGCGCAGCGCCTGCAGCAGCCTGAGGACCTGCGGCATGGCCGCGGCGTCGGGGACGATGGCATAGGCGTCGGGCGCGTGGGCCGGCGCCTGCGCGCCCTGCTCCTTCAGCAGCTCCAGCACCCGTTCCACGCCCAGCGCCCAGCCCACGGCCGGCGCAGGCTTGCCGCCGATCTGGCCGATCAGGTAGTCGTAGCGGCCCCCGGCGCAGATGGTGCCCTGGGAGCCCAGGCGGTCGGTCACGAACTCGAACACCGTGAGGTTGTAGTAGTCCATGCCGCGCACCAGGCGCGGGTTTACCGTGTAGGGGATGCCGTTGGCTTCGAGGATGGCCTTGACGCCATGGAAGTGCGCCAGGGACTGCTCGCCAAGGAAGTCGATCAGGCGCGGCGCGCCCTCGACCATCGCCTGCATCGCCGGGTTCTTGGTGTCCAGGATGCGCAGCGGGTTGGAATGCAGGCGGCGCTTCGCGTCGTCGTCGAGCAGGTCGGCGTGGCGCTCCAGGTAGGCGATCAGCTCGGCGCGGTGCTGGCGGCGCTCCTCGGGCTGGCCCAGGCTGTTCAGCTCCAGCCGCCAGTCGGTCAGGCCCAGCTCGCGCCACAGGGCGCAGGCCAGCAGGATGATCTCGGCGTCGACGTCGGGGCCGGCGAAGCCCAGGGCCTCGGCGCCGATCTGGTGGAACTGGCGGTAGCGGCCCCGCTGCGGGCGCTCGTGGCGGAACATCGGGCCCATGTAGTACAGCCGCTTGCCGCCGTCGTAGAGCATGTTGTGCTCGTTGACCGCGCGCACCACGCCGGCGGTGGCCTCGGGGCGCAGCGTGAGCTGCTCGCCGTTGAGGCGGTCCTCGAAGGAGTACATCTCCTTCTCGACGATGTCGGTCACCTCGCCCAGGCCGCGCACGAACAGTGCGGTCGGCTCGACGATGGGGGTGCGGATGTTGCGGTAGGCGTAGCGCGCCATCAGCGAGCGCACCCGGTCCTCCAGCCACTCCCACTGCGCCGAGACCGGCGGCAGGATGTCGTTCATGCCCTTGACGGCGGCCAGGGGCGTTGCCTTTGCGGCGTTGTTGTTCTTCTCGGTCATGGAAAGGAAATCAGGCCGCCCCGGCGGAGCCGAAGCGCTTCTCGATGTAGTTCTCGACGATCTGCTGGAATTCGGCGGCGATGCCCTCGCCGCGCAGGGTCAGGGCCTTCTGGCCGTCGATGAAGACGGGCGCGGCCGGGGCCTCGCCGGTCCCGGGCAGGCTGATGCCGATGTCGGCATGCTTGCTCTCGCCGGGGCCGTTGACGATGCAGCCCATGACGGCCACCTTGAGCTGCTCGACGCCGGGGTAGCGCTGGCGCCACACCGGCATCTGCAGGCGAAGGAAGTCGTCGATCTGCTTGGCCAGCTCCTGGAAGGTGGTGCTGGTGGTGCGCCCGCAACCGGGGCAGGCGGTGACGCTGGGCACGAACACGCGCAGGCCCAGGGCCTGCAGGATCTCGGAGGCGATCACCACCTCCTGCGTGCGCGACTCGCCCGGCTGCGGCGTGAGCGAGACCCGGATGGTGTCGCCGATGCCTTCCTGCAGCAGGATGCCCATGGCCACGCTGGACGCCACCGTGCCTTTGGTGGCCATGCCGGCCTCGGTCAGGCCCAGGTGCAGGGCGTAGTCGCAGCGCGCGGCCAGTGCGCGGTAGACGGAGATCAGGTCCTGCACGCCGCTGACCTTGCAGGACAGCAGGATCTGGTTCGGGTCCATGCCCAGGGACTCGGCCAGCTTGGCCGAGTCGATGGCGGAAGTGACCAGCGCCTCGTACATCACGGCCTTGGCATCCCAGGGCTGCGCGCGGCGGCTGTTGTCGTCCATCATCTGCGCGAGCAGGTCGGGGTCCAGGCTGCCCCAGTTCACGCCGATGCGCACCGGCTTGTCCCAGCGCATGGCGGCCTCGACCATCTGCGCGAACTGCTTGTCCTTCTTGTCGCCGCGGCCCACGTTGCCGGGGTTGATGCGGTACTTGGACAGCGTCTCGGCGCAGGCCGGGAACTCGGTGAGCAGGCGATGGCCGTTGTAATGGAAGTCGCCCACCAGCGGCACGTCGATGCCCATGCGATCGAGCTGCTCGCGGATGTAGGGCACCTGCTGGGCGGCTTCGGGCGTGTTGACCGTGATGCGCACGACCTCGGAGCCGGCCTGGGCCAGCTCCTTGACCTGGATCGCGGTGGCGATGGCGTCCTGCGTGTCGGTGTTGGTCATCGACTGCACGCGCACCGGCGCATCGCCGCCCACCGTGACCACGCGGGAGCCCCAGGCGATGCGCGCCTGGCGCGAGCGGCGCGGCGCGGGCGCGGCGGCGGTGATGGGCAGGCAGGGCTGGTCCATGCTCACCTCGAGGCGGCGGGCAGCGCCGGCGTGACGGTCTCGACCGCGAGGCCGGGCGTGCTGGCGGCCGGCAGGGCCGGCGTGACGGATTCGGAGACCTGGCCCGCCGTGGCGGCCGGCTCGGAGGCGGCGGGCTGCGGCGCGGAGGCGGCCGGGGACGTCACCGGCGCCTCGCGGCGCAGCGGCACCGCCAGCAGCACCACCGCGGCCACGAGCAGGGCCAGCGCCACCAGCACCGGCGGGCGGCCCAGCCACTCGCGCCAGCCGCCGGAGGCGACCTCGCCCGGTTCCTCGAAGCGCTCGTTGAGCGAGTCGCGGTCGGTGCGCAGGTGCGGCGCGCCCTGCGGCAGGGCCGCGAGCAGCGGCGCCGGGTCGACCTTGAGCTGGCGGCAGATGCTGGCCGTCAGCGCGCGGGCGAAGGTCAGGTCGGGCAGCTGGTCGAGCCGGTCGGACTCGAGGGCCTCGAGCTGGCGGCTGGGGACCTTGAGGGCCGCGGCCAGCGCCGTCACGTGCACGCCCTGGGCCTCGCGGGCCGCGCGCAGCATGGCGCCTGCGCCGCCCGCACCGAAGGTGCTGCTGGCGGCGGAGGGGGTCAGGTTGTCGGCCTGGGCCGAATCATTCATCAAAGGCTCCACGGTCGTACGCCACCAGTTCTCGGGACTGGGGGTAGCGTTTTCTGAGTTGGTCGCCGAGCTGCTGCATGGCGACGCGGTCGCCGATGCGCTGCTCGACCCGGATGCCGAGCCACAGCGATTCAGCATTCGCGAATTCGCTGTTGTTCAGGCGCCGGATGTAGAACTGGGCCCGCTCGAGCTCGCCGCGCAGGAGCAGCAGGCGCGAGAGGTTGTAGCCGGTCACCGGGTTGGCCGCGTCCAGCTCGTAGGAGCGGGCGAGGCTGCGCTCGGCGTCGCCATTGCGCCCGGCGCGGGCCAGGCACAGGCCCTGGGCCATGAAGGTCTTGGCGCGGCCGGTGTAGGTGGGGTTGGCCAGCGCCTGCTCGAACGCCTGCAGGGCCTCGGCATGGCGCGCCTGCTGGCACATGAGCCAGCCGTAGTTGTGCAGGGTGTCGCCGTCGCGCGAGTCCAGGGCCAGGGCGCGGCGGAAGCTGTCCTCGGCCTGGCGCAGGTCGGCCAGGCGCATGTAGATCAGGCCGCGCAGGTTGTAGGCCGGGGCGAAGCTCGGGTCGCTGGCCAGCACCTGCTTGATCTCGTCGAGCGCGATCGGCGTGCGGCCCTCCTCGAAGTAGCCGACGGCCAGCTCCAGGCGGATGCGGGCGCGGCGGCGCTCGGGAGATTCGTCGGACTCGGTGACCGGGTCGTTGCGGGCGCCCGCGCCCTGGGGGACGTTGCCGCAGCCGGTCAGGCTGCCCAGGATCGCGGCCAGGCCCAGGACCAGGGCCACGGTACGCGTGCGACGGATCATGCAGAACCCTCCTTCACCGGCTTGAGCATCACGGTGCGCTGCTGCGCGATGCGCTCGCCCACGCGGGTGCGGTCCTTGACGTCGCCGGCCAGCTGGCCACAGGCGGCGTCGATGTCGTCCCCTCGTGTCTTGCGCACGGTGGTGACGATACCAGCATCGCTGAGCATCTTGGCGAAGGCGAGCACCTGTTTCTGCGGCGAGCGCGACAGGCCGGAAGCCGGGAAGGGATTGAACGGGATCAGGTTCAGCTTGCACGACACGCCGCGGCCGCCGTGGTGGCGCACCAGGTCGATCAGGGCGCGGGCGTGCTCGGGCTGGTCGTTGACGCCCTCGAGCATGCAGTACTCGAAGGTGATGAAGTCGCGCGGGGCGTGCTCGAGGTAGCGGTTGCAGGCGTCGAGCAGTTCGGCCAGCGGGTACTTGCGATTGAGCGGCACCAGGTTGTCGCGCAGCGGGTCGGTGGGCGCGTGCAGGGAGACCGCCAGGGCGACCGGGCAGTCCTGCGCCAGCCGGTCCATCATCGGCACGACGCCCGAGGTGGAGACGGTGACGCGCCGGCGCGACAGGCCGTAGCCGTGGTCGTCCAGCATGGTGCGCAGCGCGGGCACCAGGGCGGCGTAGTTCTGCAGCGGCTCGCCCATGCCCATCATCACGACGTTGGAGATGACGCGCTCGCTCGTGCCCAGGTGCTTGCGCAGGAAGTGCTCGGCGAACCAGAGCTGGGCAATGATCTCGCCGGTGCTCAGGTTGCGGGCAAAGCCCTGGTGGCCGGTGGAGCAGAAACGGCAGCCCACGGCGCAGCCGGCCTGGGAGGAGATGCACAGCGTGCCGCGGTCGTCCTCGGGGATGAACACGGACTCGACGGCATTGCCACCGCCGACGTCGAACAGCCACTTGATGGTGCCGTCCGAAGACTCTTGTTGGGTGATGACCGGCAGGCCCTCGATGCGGGCGGCGGTCTGGAGCTTGCCCCGCAGGGACTTCGCCAGATCGGTCATCTGGTCGAAGCTGGAGGCGCCCCGCTGGTGGATCCAGCGATACAGCTGGGTGGCGCGGAAGCGCTTCTCACCCAGCGTTTCGCAAAACGCGGCCAAGCCCTCCAGGTCGAAGTCGAGAAGGTTGGCCGTCGTCATTGCATTGCGGTCGCCCGCGGATTAACGCGAGTAGACGTTCATGCCGGGGAAGAAGAAGGCAACTTCCACAGCGGCGGTTTCGGGGGCGTCGGAGCCGTGCACGGCGTTGGCGTCGATGCTGTCGGCGAAGTCGGCGCGGATGGTGCCCTTCTCGGCCTTCTTCGGGTCGGTCGCGCCCATCAGGTCACGGTTCTTGGCGATGGCGTTCTCGCCTTCCAGGGCCTGGATCATGACGGGGCCGGAGACCATGAAGTCCACCAGGTCCTTGAAGAACGGGCGGGCCTTGTGCACGGCGTAGAACTGCTCGGCTTCGCCGCGCGACAGGTGCACCATCTTGGCGGCGATGATCTTCAGGCCGGCGCCTTCGAAGCGGGAGTAGATCTGGCCGATGACGTTCTTGGCGACGGCGTCGGGCTTGATGATGGACAGGGTGCGTTCGATAGCCATTGGATTTCTTTCCTGAGCGTGGATGAATGGAATTGCCGCGGACCCGAAAGTTCGGCAAAGCCCGCAATTTTAACCTTGGGGAAAAACCTTAGCGGCCGCGGCCGCGACGATTGCCGCCACCACCGCCCTGGCCGCCGCCGCGCGGGCCGCCGGGGCCCTGCTGGCGCTGGCGGGTGAAGCTGTCGGCGCCGATGTAGCCGAAGGAGGTCTTCATCGGGTCGGGCTGGCCGCCGCCGGACTTGCCGCCACCGGCGCCGGCACCGCCGCCCCCCGCCTTGCCGCGGCGCTGCTGCCCGCCGCCGTCGCGCGGCATGCCGCCGGGCTGGCCGCCCCGGTTGCGGCCCTGGGGACCGCCGCGGCGGTCCGGCGGCGGGCGCTTGCCGCGGCGCGCGGCGTCGCCGCCCTCGCCCCGGGCCGGCGCCTCGGCGCCCGCGGCCTTCATCAGCTCGCGGATGTCACGCTCGTCCAGCTCCATCCAGGCGCCGCGCTTGAGGCCGCGCGGCAGCACCATGGCGCCGTAGCGGATGCGGATCAGGCGGCTGACCGCATGGCCCACGGTCTCGAACAGGCGGCGCACCTCGCGGTTGCGGCCCTCGGAGATGGTGACGCGGTACCAGGCGTTGGCGCCCTCCCCGCCCCCGTCCTCGATGGAGCCGAAGGCGGCCGGGCCGTCGTCCAGCTGGACGCCGTCGAGCAGCTTCTGCTTCTCCTCGTTGCTCAGGGCGCCCAGCACGCGCACGGCGTACTCGCGCTCGAGGCCGAAGCGCGGGTGCATCAGCTTGTTGGCCAGCTCGCCCGAGCTGGTGAACAGCAGCAGGCCCTCGGTGTTCAGGTCGAGGCGGCCGACCGACTGCCACTTGCCCTGCTGCAGACGCGGCAGCTTGCGGAACACGGTCGGGCGATTCTGCGGGTCGTCATGGGTGACGACCTCGCCCACCGGCTTGTGGTAGGCGATCACTCGGGCCGGCGGCGGCGCGATGCGCACGCGGATCGGCTTGCCGTTGACCTTGATCTGGTCGCCCCACTGGATGCGCTGGCCGATGTGGGCGGGCTCGTTGTTCACCGAGATCCGGCCCTCCATGATCAGCTGCTCCATCTCCAGGCGCGAGCCCAGGCCGGCCTGGGCCAGCACCTTGTGCAGCTTGGGGGAGTCGGCCTGGGGGGCGAGCACGCGCTTGGCGGGGCCGGCGTCGTCGGCCGCCGCGTCCTGGGCGTCGAACTCACCGGACACCACGTCCTCGAAACGCACGGCCTCGGCCGGCTGGCCGGGCGCGGCGCCCGCAGGCTGGGCCGGCGCGGCTTCGGCGGCGGGCGTGGAGTCGGCCTCGGGCAGGTCGGGCGTGGAGCCCTCGTCGGGCAGGGTATCGGTCATGGTGTTCCAGGTTCGGTCGCGGGCGCGGAAGGCTCCGCGTCGGGCACGGGCCCGGCGGCCCGCGCAGTCTCAGGGTTATCGGGGGTGTCGGGCGCGGCCTCGTCGCCGTCGGCATCGACCAGCGCGAGCTGCGCGCCGGCCTGCGCCGGGTCGGCACCGGAGCCGGCGGCCTGGGGCTCGGGCGCCTGGGCGGCTTCGACGGTCCCGGCGGGCGCGACGGCCTCGGGCCCGCCCTCCGCGGACAGCCCCAGGTCGCCCTGCGCGGGCGGCTCGTCGCCGGCCAGCTGCGCCATCAGCTGGGCCTGGTGGGAGGGGCTCTCCAGCTCGGGCAGCTGGTCCAGCGAGGACAGGCCCAAATCGTCCAGGAACTGGCGGGTGGTGGCATACAGCGAGGGGCGGCCCGGGGCCTCCCGGTGGCCGATGACCTCCACCCAGCCGCGGTCCTCCAGCTGCTTGAGGATCAGGGAGTTGATGGTCACGCCCCGGATGTCCTCCATGTCCCCGCGCGTCACCGGCTGGCGGTAGGCGATGATGGCCAGCGTCTCCAGCGCGGCGCGGGTGTACTTGGGCGGCTTCTCGGGGTGCAGGCGGTCGAGGTACTCGCGCATCTCGGGACGGCTCTGGAAGCGCCAGCCGCTGGCCACGCTGACCAGCTCCACGCCGCGCGGCGTCCATTCGTCCTGCAGGTCCTGCAACAGGGCCTTGACCGTGTCGGCGCCGAGCTCGTCGTCGAACAGGGTACGCATCTCGCGCAGCGTCAGCGGCTGGTGCGAGCAGATCAGGGCCGTTTCCAGGACGCGCTTGGCATCCGAGGTGTTCATGTTCGCGTCACGAAGGAAGGTGCCGCGGGGCGCGGCGGGCCGAGGAGCGAGGGCCTCGGGCATCCGGGTGGCGGGAGGGCTGCCCGCGGGGCGTCGGCCGCCTGGGATCGGGGCCGCTCAGGCGCCTTGCGGGTCAGGGCGAAAGCGCCGGGGCATTGTAACGCAGCCCCCAGGCGGCGAGGCCCGCCGCGAGGTCCGCCGGCAACGGGGCGTGGAAGGCCAGCGGCTGGCCCGTCGCCGGGTGGGTGAAGGCCAGCCGGAAGGCGTGGAGAGCCTGCCGCGCCAGGCCCGCGGCGGGCGCACCGCCGTACAGCGTGTCGGCCACCAGCGGGTGCCCGATGTGGGCCATGTGGACGCGGATCTGGTGGGTGCGGCCGGTGCGCAGGCTGGCACGCACCAGGCAGCCCGTATCCGCATTGCCCAGGAGCTCGAACAGGGTCTGGGCCGGCTTGCCGGCGTCGCGCGCCAGGTCGACCACCGCCATGCGCAGCCGGTTGGCCGGGTCGCGGCCGATCGGCGCGTCGACCTCGCGCGCCTGCGGCCCCGACCAGGGCCGGTGGGCCAGCGCCAGGTACTGGCGCGACACCTCGCGCGCGGCGATCAGCCGCACCAGCGCCTCCATCGTCGCCCGGTCGCGGGCCACCACCATCAGGCCGCTGGTGTCCTTGTCGAGCCGGTGCACGATGCCGGCGCGCGGCAGCTGCGCGGCGCGCGGGTCGCGCGCCAGCAGGCCGTTGAGGAGGGTGCCGCGCCAGTTGCCGGGCGCAGGGTGCACCACCAGGCCGGCGGGCTTGTTCACCACGAGCAGGTGGGCGTCCTCGTGCACCACGTCCAGGTCCATGGCCTCGGGCACGAAGGCCTGGCTTTGCGGCGTGGGGCGCAGTTCCACCTCGCCCAGGTCGCCGGCCCGCACCTTCTGCGCGCTGCGTGTGACCGGCCGGCCGGCGATGCGCACCGCGCCGTCCTCCACGAGCTGCTGCAGGTAGCTGCGCGAGAACTCCGGCACCAGCGCGGCGAGCGCGCGGTCCAGGCGCTGGCCGTGCCATTCGGGGGCGATGCGAAAGGGCCGGATCTCGCTGTCCGCGCCCGCGTCCGGGGCCTCGCCGGAGGCCGTTTCCTCCCCGGTGTCGAGGGGGTCGGTCGATATAATCAAAGTGCCCTTTTTCTTGAAAGCCTGCGCGATGCTGCGTGCGAAATTATCGGCGGTCCCCGCCCTGTTGCTGGCCGCCGGCCTCACGTTGCTGGCCGGGTGCGCGTCCACCTCGGACGACAAGACCGCCAACTGGAGCCCGAACCGCATCTACGCCGAGGCCAAGGACGAGATGGCGGCCAACGCCTACGAGAAGGCGATCCAGCTGTACGAAAAGCTCGAGGGCCGCGCCGCCGGCACGCCGCTGGCGCAGCAGGCCCAGGTGGAAAAGGCCTACGCGCAGTGGCGCGCCGGCGACGCGGCCGAGGCCATCGCCACGCTGGACCGGTTCATGCGCCTGCACCCCGCCAGCCCCGGCGTGGATTACGCGCTGTACCTCAAGGGCCTGGTGAACTTCAACGACAACCTCGGCCTGTTCTCCTGGATCGCGCGCCAGGACCTGTCCGAGCGTGACCAGAAGGCCGCCAAGGAATCCTTCGAGGCCTTCAAGGACCTGGTGACGCGCTTTCCCCAGTCCAAGTACGCACCCGACGCCCAGGCCCGCCTCGTCTACATCGTGAACTCGCTGGCGCAGTACGAGGTGCATGTCGCCCGCTACTACTACAGCCGCGGCGCCTACGTGGCCGCCATCAGCCGGGCCCAGGCCGCCGTCTCCGAGTACCAGAACGTGCCCGCCGTCGAGGAGGCCCTGGCCCTGCTGGTCAAGTCCTACGAGGCCCTGAAGCTGACCCAGCTGGCCGACGACACCCGCCGCGTGCTCGCCGCCAGCTTCCCGGCCAGCGTCCACCTCGGCGGCCCGGGCGCCGTCACGGCGCCCAAGGATCCGTGGTGGAAGCTCTGGTGAGCGCCAGCGCGTCGAGCGCCGCCGCGTAATCCTCCGGCGTCGACAGGCGCCGCATCGGCGGCAGCGCCGCCAGCAGCCGCCGGCCATACCCCATCGAGACCAGGCGGCTGTCGCACAGCACCAGCAGGCCGCGGTCGGACTCGCGGCGGATCAGCCGCCCCGCCCCCTGCTTGAGCGCCACCGCCGCCTCGGGCACGTAGTAGGCGTTGAAGGCGTTGCGGCCTGTGGCCTCGAGCCGCTGGGAGCGCGCCTCCACCAGCGGGTCGCCGGGCGGCGGGAACGGCAGCTTGTCGATCAGCACCAGCTCCAGCGCGTCACCGGGGATGTCCACCCCCTCCCAGAACGAGGCCGACGCCACCAGCACGCACCCGGGACGGCCCTGCGTCGCCCCCTCGCGGAACCGCTCGATCAGCCGCCGCTTGGGCCACTGGCCCTGCACCAGCACCTCCAGCTCGCCATCCAGCCGCACCTGCAGCGCGTCGCCGATGGCGCGCAGCGCCCGCAGCGTGGTGGTGAGGACCATGGTGCGCCCGCCCAGGCGGCGTGCGCCCTCCATCGCCAGCGCCGCCACCCGCCCCGGGTGCGCCGGGTCGGCGGGCTTGGGAAAGGGCGAGGGCACGTACAGCGCGGCCTGCCGGGCGTAGTCGAACGGGCTGTCCACCCGCAGCACCTGGGCGTCATGCAGGCCGCAGGGTTCGGTGAACCAGGACAGGCGCGCGTCGTCGCCCAGCGTGGCGGAGGTGAAGACCCAGGCGCGGGAAGTCGCCATCGCACCGCCCTCCTCGTCCACCTTCAGCAGGCGGGTGCGCACCGCCTGCGCGATGTCGAGCGGCGACTCCACCAGCCGCAGCTGCAGGCCGGCGTCGGCCCAGCGCACGGCCTCGTGCGCACAGGGCGCGGCGAAGCGCTCGGCGCGCTGCGCCAGCGAGGCCGAGCGCTCGTGCAGCCGGACGAAGTCGGGGGCGAGCTCGGTGACGGTGTCGAGGGCATCCATGGCCTGGTGGCAGGCCTCGGCCAGGGTCTCGAGGGCCCGCGGCCAGGCGAGCGGGTCGGCGGTGTCGGGGTGCTCGCCGTTCCATGCCAGGCGCAGGGCCGGCCCCGAGGGGGCCACCGCCTGGCGCAGGTCGCGCGCGGCGCGGTCCAGGCGGGCCGCCACCTGCTGCCAGTCGACCAGGCCGCGCGCGAGCTGCAGGCCGGTGGCCAGGAGGTCGCGGCACAGGTCCAGCACCTGCCCGGTCGACAGCTGCGTGCCGAGGAACTGGACGCCAGTCTCATTGAGCTGGTGCGCCTCGTCGAACACCGCCACCCGCACCGTGGGCAGGAGTTCGGCCATGCCCGACTCGCGCACCGACAGGTCGGCGAAGAACAGGTGGTGGTTGATCACGACCACGTCCGCGGCCAGGGCCTCGCGCCGCGCGGCGTTGACGTGGCAGGCGTTGAACTTCGGGCACTGCGCGCCCAGGCAGTTCTCGCGGGTGGAGGTGACCAGGGGAATGACCGCGGAGCGTTCGTCCAGCCCGGGCAGCTCGGCGAGGTCGCCGGTGCGGGTGACCTGCGACCACTCCTCGATCTTGGCCAGGGTCCGCACCGCGGTGCGGTCGGGGAGCATGGCGTCCTCGCGCGCAGCCTGCATGCGGTGCAGGCACAGGTAGCTGGCCCGCCCCTTGAGAAGCGCGGTGCGCACCGGCAGGCCCAGCGCCTCGACCAGGCGCGGCAGGTCGCGCCCATACAGCTGGTCCTGCAGGGTCTTGGTGGCGGTGGACAGCAGCACCCGCTCGCCCGAGAGCAGCGCGGGCACGAGGTAGGAGAAGGTCTTGCCGACGCCGGTGCCGGCCTCGACCACCAGCACCCCGCCGTGCTCGATGGTGCGGGCGACGGCCAGGGCCATCTCGGTCTGGCCCGGCCGGGGCAGGAAATGGTCCGCCGCGCGCGAGAGCGCGCCGCCGGCGGTGAAGGCCTCCAGGACGGCCTGCTCGAGACTCATCGGGGTGCGGCGCCCCTGCGGGCGGTCATGCCGGCTCTTTGGGATCGAGCTGGAGTTCGAGGACCGCGATCTGGTCCCGCAGGGCCAGCCGGCGCTTCTTCAGGCGCCGGAGCATCAGTTCGTCGGTCGGGACCTGCAGGCAGGCGCGGTCGATCAGGGCATCCAGGTCGGCGTGCTCCATCCGCAGCTCGATCAGGTGTCGCTCAGGGGAATGCAGGTTGGTATCCAAGGCGCTTGATAATACCGTGAGGGCAGGAATAATCCCTGCCATTCCATGCCCCAAGGACTCAGACTCACCGCGGCCACCGGCCTGCACAAGGGCGACCGGGACTACCAGCAGGACCAGCTCGCCCTCCTGACCCACCCGCGCACGCCGGGATGCCTGCTGGCGGTCGTGGCCGACGGCATGGGCGGCCGCAGCGGCGGGCGCAAGGCTTCCGACCAGGTCATGCTCACGGCGCGGCAGCTGTTCGAGCGCTTCACCCCCACGCACGACGAGCCGGCCGACCTGATGCGCCAGCTGGTGCGCGAATCGCACATGGTGATCCGGCTGACCGCGATCTCCGCCGAGCAGGAGCCGCACAGCACCATCGCCGCCTTCCTGGTCATGCCGGATCGCAGCTGCCACTGGGTCCACGCCGGCGACTCGCGCGTCTACCACTTCCGCGGCCGCAGCCTCCAGGCGCGCACGCGGGACCACTCCTGGGTGCAGGCGCTGGTGGACCGCGGCGAGCTCTCCGAGGAGGAGGCGCTGAACCATCCGCAGTCGAACATCCTGGTGAGCTGCCTCGGCTCGCCGGAGGACCCGCCGGCCGACCTGCACCGCATCGAGGAGCTCGTTCCCGGCGACACGCTGCTGGCCTGCAGCGACGGCCTGTGGCACTACTTCAGCACCCAGGAGCTGGCCGCGGCACTGGACTCCCTGCCGCCGCGCGAGGCGGCGCATTTCCTGGTGGACAAGGCCCGCGCCCGGGCGGGCGGCACCGGCGACAACCTGTCGCTGGTGATCGTGAAGGTCGGGCGGATCGAGGACTGAGCCGCCCGCGGCACCGCCTCAGGGCGGCACGGGCAGCGGCCGCGCCGCCTCCCGCTTGCGCTCGGCCTGCCGCCGCTGCACCGCCTCCTTGTGCTCGCGGGCGCTGTCCACGCGGGCCGCCCGGGCACGGGCGTTTTCCGCCTCCTGCTGCGGGGTGAAGCGGGGACCGGAGGCCGGCGCGGCGGGCGGCCGCGGCGCGCCGCCCGGGGTGGGGCCTGCCGCCTTGGCCGCGGCGCGCTCCTCGCGCTCGCGCTGCTCGGAGGCGACGCGCGCGCGGCGCTGCGCCTGCTCCTGCTGCGCCTCGGCCTGGCGCTGCTCGACGTCAGCGCGCTGCTGCGCGCCGCGCCGCTGGCGCTCGGCGTCGTCGAGGGCAACTTCCTGGCGGCGCAGGTCGGCCAGCGGGCCGCGCCAGCGCCGGCGGACGTCCTCGAGGCAGTCGGTGACGGCGAAGCGCGTGCGGCAGGCGGCCTCCTCCGAGGCCCGCTGGGCCTCGATGCGCCGGCGCTCGGCCTGGATGCGGGACTTCTCCGAAGCGGGGTCCTGCGCGAGCGCGCCGGCACCCAGCGCCAGCAGCACGATCGCGAGGACGGACTTCATGTGAGCCGCGTGTCGACCACCCGGCGCTCCTCCGCGAGGAACTCGGCGGACTGCATCTCGTTGAGGCGCGAGACCGTGCGCGGGAATTCATGCGACAGGGGCCCTTCGGTGTACAGCTGCTCGGGCGGCACGGCGGCCGACATCACCAGCTTGACCCGGCGGTCGTACAGCACGTCCACCAGCCAGGTGAAGCGGCGGGCCTCGGAGGCCATGTTCACCGGCATGTGCGGCACGTCCGACAGCATCACGGTGTGGAACTGGCTGGCGATCTCCAGGTAGTCGTTCATGGACCGCGGTCCGCCGCACAGCGCCCTGAAGTTGAACCACACCACCCCGCCGGCCTTGCGGCGGGCCTGGATCTCGCGCTTCTCGATGTGCAGCACCGGGTCCTCGTCGTGGCTCTCGGCCAGCTCGGTGAACGCGGCATCCATCTCGGCGTCGGCCTGCGGGCCCAGCGGCGTGTGGTACAGCTTCACATGCTCGAGGGTGCGGCGGCGGTAGTCCGTGCCGTTGTCGACGTTGATGACCTCCAGCTTTTCGTTCAGGAGCTTGATGGCCGGCAGGATGCGGTCACGGTGCAGCCCGTTCGGGTACAGCTCGTCGGGCTTGAAGTTGGAGGTGGTGACCAGGCCCACGCCGTTGTCGAACAGCGAGTCCAGCAGCCGGTGCAGGATCATCGCGTCGGTGATGTCGGCGACGTGGAACTCGTCGAAGCAGATCAGGCGGTAGCGCTTCGAAATGCGCTCACCCAGCACCTGCAGCGGGTTGACGGTCCCCTGCATGTCGGCGAGCTCGCGATGGACCTCGCGCATGAACTCGTGGAAATGCAGGCGCGTCTTGCGGCGCAGCGGCACGGCATTGAAGAAGCAGTCCATCAGGAAGCTCTTGCCGCGGCCGACGCCGCCGTACATGTAGACGCCCCGCGGGATGGCGGGGCGGTTGATCAGCTTCTTCAGCGCGTTGGAGCGCTTCTCCTTGAAATGCGCCCATTCCAGGGCGCACCGCTCCAGGGCGTCCACCGCCCTCAGCTGCGCGGGGTCAGCGGTGTAACCCCGCGCCGCGAGTTCGGCCTCGTAGGCCGCGCGGACGCCGGACGCCTTGGGGACTGCGGACACCGGCTTCTTAGAAGTTCAGCGTGCGCTTGTCGACGGCCAAGGCGGCTTCCTTGGTCGCCTCGGACAGCGAGGGGTGCGCGTGGCAGATGCGGGCGATGTCCTCGCTGGAGGCGCGGAACTCCATCGCCACCACGGCCTCGGAGATCAGCTCGCTGGCCATGGGGCCGACGATGTGCACGCCCAGGATTTCATCGGTGGCGGCGTCGGCCAGGAACTTGACCATGCCGGTGGTGTCGCCCAGGGCGCGCGCACGGCCGTTCGCCAGGAACGGGAAGGTGCCGGCCTTGTACTTCACGCCATCGGCCTTGAGCTGCTGCTCGGTGCGGCCCACCCACGCGATCTCGGGGCTGGTGTAGATCACCCAGGGGATGGTGTTGAAGTTCACGTGGCCATGCTGGCCGGCGATGCGCTCGGCCACCGCCACGCCCTCTTCCTCCGCCTTGTGCGCCAGCATCGGGCCGCGCACCACGTCGCCCACCGCCCACACGCCGGGCAGGTTGGTCTTGCAGTCGGCATCGACCACGACGGCGCCGCGCTCGTCCAGCTGCAGGCCCACGCCCTCGGCGTTCAGGCCGATGGTGTTGGGCACGCGGCCGATGGAGACGATCAGCTTGTCGGCGTCGATCTTCTGGGCTTCGCCCTTGGCGTTGGTGTAGGCCACGGACACGCCCTTGGCGCCGTTCTTGATCTCGCCGACCTTCACGCCCAGCTCGATCTTCAGGCCCTGCTTGTCGAAGGCCTTCTTGGCTTCCTTGGCGATCTGCTCGTCGACCGCGCCCAGGAACGTGGGCAGGCCTTCCAGGATGGTGACGTCCGCACCCAGGCGGCGCCACACCGAGCCCATCTCCAGGCCGATCACGCCAGAGCCGATCAGGACCAGCTTCTTGGGCACGGCGCCCACGCGCAGCGCGCCGTCGTTGGACAGCACGTTCTTCTCGTCGAAGGGCACGCCGGGCAGCGCACGGGCGTTGGAGCCGGTGGCGATGATGACGTGCTTGGCGACCAGGGTCTCCTCGGTGGCGCCGGTGACCTTGATCTCGTTGGCGCCTTCGGCGGCTTTCACGAAGGAGCCGCGGCCGTGGAAGAAGGTGACCTTGTTCTTCTTGAACAGGTACAGGATGCCGTCGTTGTTCTGCTTCACGACCGCGTCCTTGCGGGCGATCATCTTCGCGACGTCCATCTTCACGTCCTTGACGGAGATGCCGTGGTCGGCGAAGTGCAGGTTGGCGTGCTCGAAGTGCTCGGACGATTGCAGCAGGGCCTTGGAGGGGATGCAGCCGACGTTGGTGCAGGTGCCGCCGGGGGCCGGGCCGCCCTTGTCGTTCTTCCACTCGTCGATACAGGCGACGTTGAAACCGAGTTGCGCGGCGCGGATCGCCGCGATGTAGCCGCCGGGGCCGCCGCCGATGACGACGACGTCGAATTGTTTGCTCATGGTGATTCTTCCTGGATGCCTCAAAAGGGACGCGGCCCTGAAGGCCGCGTCCACTGGCGTATGCCTTAGATGTCGAACAGGAGGCGGGCCGGGTCTTCCAGCGCCTCCTTCATGGCCACCAGGCCCAGCACGGCTTCGCGGCCGTCGATGATGCGGTGGTCATAGGACATGGCGAAGTAGTTCATCGGGCGAACCACGACCTGGCCGTTCTCGACCACGGCGCGGTCCTTGGTGGCGTGCACGCCCAGGATGGCCGACTGGGGCGGGTTGATGATGGGGGTGGACATCATCGAGCCGAAGGTGCCGCCGTTGGAAATGGAGAACGTGCCCCCGGTCATCTCCTCGATGCCCAGCTTGCCGTCCTTGGCCTTCTGGCCGAACTCGGCGATCTTCTTCTCGATGTCGGCGAAGGACATCTGGTCGGCGTTGCGCAGGATCGGCACCACCAGGCCGCGGGGCGAACCCACGGCGATGCCGATGTCGAAGTAGCCGTGGTAGACGATGTCGTTGCCGTCGACCGAGGCGTTCAGCACCGGGAACTTCTTCAGCGCGTGGACGGCGGCCTTCACGAAGAAGGACATGAAGCCCAGCTTGACGCCGTGTTCCTTCTCGAAACGCTCCTGCATGCGCTTGCGCATCTCCATGACCGGGGCCATGTTGATTTCGTTGAAGGTGGTCAGGATGGCGTTGGTGGCCTGGGACTGCAGCAGGCGCTCGGCGACGCGGGCGCGCAGGCGGGTCATGGGCACGCGCTGCTCGGGGCGGTTGCCCAGGTCCAGGACGGCCGGGGCAGCCACTTGGGGCAGCGAGGCCTTGGGAGCCACGGAGACCGGCACCGAGGCGGCGACCTTGGCGCCACCGGCCACGGCGGCCAGCACGTCGCCCTTGGTGACACGGCCGTCCTTGCCGGAACCTGCCACGGAGCCGGCGGCGAGGTTGTTGTCGGCCATCAGCTTGGCGGCGGCGGGCATGGCCACGCCGGCCATGGCGCCACCGGTCGCGGCAGGGGCCGCAGCGACAGGTGCGGCAGCGGCCGCGGCGGGGGCCGGGGCAGCGGCGGCGGGCGCAGCGGCGCCGGCCTTGCCTTCGGTGTCGATCTTGGCGATCAGCTGATCGGAGACCACGGTGCCGCCATCGGCGACGACGATCTCGCCGAGCACGCCGGCGGCGGGCGCCGGCACCTCGAGCACGACCTTGTCGGTCTCGATTTCGATCAGGATCTCGTCCTGGGCGACGGCCTCACCGGCCTTCTTCTTCCACTGCAGCAGGGTGGCTTCCGCGACCGATTCGGACAGTTGCGGGACTTTGACTTCAACGATAGCCATTTGAGTTCTATTCCTTGGATGTTCGTTCGGAGGCGGGTTACTTGGTCAGCACGAAGCCCTTGAGCTTGGCGAAGGCGGCGTCGACCAGCGCCTTCTGCTGCTCCTGGTGCAGGTGCGAGTAACCCACGGCGGGCGACGCGGAGGCGGCGCGGCCGGCATACCCCAGCTTCTGGCCGTCCAGCATGTTCTCGTGGATGTTGTGCTGGATGAAGAACCAGGCGCCCTGGTTCTGCGGCTCGTCCTGGCACCACACGATGTCGGTGGCGTTCGGGTACTTCTTCAGCTCCGCGGCGAAGGCCTTGTGCGGGAACGGATAGAGCTGCTCGATGCGGATGATGGCGACGTCGTCGGCGCCCTTCTCCTCACGCTTCTTGACCAGGTCGTAGTAGACCTTGCCCGAGCAGGCGATGACGCGCTTGACCTTGTCGGCCTTGAGCTCCTTGTTCTCGGGGATGACGGTCTGGAACGAGCCCTTGGTGAACTCGGACAGCGGCGAGGTCGCGTCCTTGTTACGCAGCAGGGACTTGGGCGTCATGATGATCAGCGGCTTGCGCAGGTCACGCAGCATCTGGCGACGCAGGACGTGGAAGATCTGGCTGGCCGTGGTCGGCTGGACGATGCCCATGTTGGTGTCGGCGGCCAGCTGCATGAAGCGCTCCAGGCGGGCCGAGCTGTGCTCGGGGCCCTGGCCTTCGTAGCCGTGCGGCAGCATCAGGGTCAGACCGTTGACGCGGCCCCACTTCACTTCGCCGGAGGCGATGAACTGGTCGATCACCACCTGGGCGCCGTTGGCGAAGTCGCCGAACTGGGCTTCCCAGATCACCAGGGTGTTGGGGTCGTTGGAGGCGTAGCCGTACTCGAAGCCCAGCACCGCCTCTTCGGACAGGATGGAGTCGATGACCACGAACGGGGCCTGGTTCTCGGCCACGTTCTCCAGCGCCACGTAGGTGCCCACGTCCCACTTCTCGCGGTTCTGGTCGTGGATCACGGCATGGCGGTGCGTGAAGGTGCCGCGGCCGCAGTCCTCGCCGGACAGGCGCACGCCGTAGCCGGAGGCGACCAGCGAAGCGAAGGCCATGTGCTCGCCCATGCCCCAGTCCACGTTGACCTCGCCGCGGCCCATGGCGGCGCGGTCGTCATAGACCTTCTTCACCAGGGTGTGCGGGGTGACGGTGGACGGGATGGTCGTGATCTTCTCGGCCAGGCGCTTCCACTCGGTCAGCGGGATCGAGGTGTCGCAGGCGTCGGTCCACTTCTTGTTCAGGTACGGCGACCAGTCGACGGCGTACTTGCTCTTGAAGTTGGTCAGCACCGGGTCGACCGTGTGCTTGCCGGCGTCCATGGCGGCGCGGTAGGTCTTGACCATGGCGTCCGGGCCGTCGGCGGGCAGCACGCCCTGGGTGACCAGGCGGTCGCCGTACAGCTTGCGGGTGCCGGGGTGGGCCGAGATCTTCTTGTACATCAGCGGCTGGGTCAGGCTCGGGGTGTCCTGCTCGTTGTGGCCCAGCTTGCGGAAGCAGATGATGTCGACCACCACGTCCTTGGCGAACTCCATGCGGTACTCGAGGGCCAGCTGGGTGGCCAGCACCACGGCTTCGGGATCGTCGCCGTTGACGTGCAGCACCGGGGACTCGACGCCCTTGACGATGTCGGTGCAGTACAGGGTGGAGCGCAGGTCGCGCGGATCGGAGGTGGTGAAGCCGATCTGGTTGTTGATGATGATGTGGACCGTGCCGCCGGTGGTGTAGCCGCGGGTCTGGGCCAGCGCCAGGGTTTCCTGGTTCACGCCCTGGCCGGCGAAGGCCGCGTCACCGTGCACCAGCACAGGCAGCACCTGCTTGCCCTGGGCATCGCCGCGGCGGTCCATGCGGGCGCGCACGCTGCCCTCGACCACCGGGTTCACGATCTCCAGGTGCGAGGGGTTGAAGGCCAGGCTCAGGTGGACCGGGCCGCCACGGGTGGAGACGTCGGAGCTGAAGCCCTGGTGGTACTTCACGTCACCGGCGGGCAGGTCCTCGGGGGCGGTGTGGTCGAACTCGGCGAACAGGTCGCCGGGCATCTTGCCCAGGGTGTTCACCAGCACGTTCAGGCGGCCGCGGTGGGCCATGCCGATGACGATTTCCTGCACGCCCTTCTCGCCGGCGGACTGGATCAGTTCGTCCATCGCGGCGATGAAGCTCTCGCCGCCCTCGAGCGAGAAGCGCTTCTGGCCGACGTACTTGGTGTGGAGGTAGCGCTCCAGGCCCTCGGCGGCCGTCAGGCGCTCCAGGATGGCCTTCTTGCGCTCGGCGCTGAAGGACGGCTTGCTGCGGATCGCCTCCAGCTTCTGCTGCCACCAGCGCTTCTGCGTCTGGTCGGTGATGAACATGTACTCGGCGCCGACGGTTCCGCAGTAGGTCTCGCGCAGCGCGTTCAGCAGCTCGCGCAGGGACATCTTGTCCTTGCCGAAGAAGGTGTTGCTGGTGTCGAACACCACTTCCTGGTCGGCATCCTTGAGGCCGTAGAACGACGGCTCGAGCTCGGGAATGGCGGGGCGCTCGGTGCGCTTGAGGGGGTCCAGGTCGGCCCAGCGCTGGCCCACGTTGCGGTAGGCGGCGATCAGCTGCTGCACCGCGGTGCGCTTGCGGCCCATCTCGGCGTCTTCGCTGGCCATCACCGTCTTGGTGCCACCGGCCTTGGCGCGCTCGGCGAAGGCGTTGATCACCGGCAGGTGGGGGACGTCCTTGGCATCGGAGCCGTCGACCGCGGGCACGTTCTGCAGCGCGTCGAAGTACTCGCGCCAGGTGTCGGGCACGCTGCCGGGATTGGCCAGGTAGTTTTCATACATCTCTTCGACATAGGGCGCGTTGCCCCCGAAGAGATAGGAGTTGCCGTTGTACGCGGCGTAGACGTTGTTCGTCTCACTCATGGTGCGCTACTTTCCGCTCCCCTTCAGGGAGCATTGAGCTGGTTAAGAAAACCTTCCGCGACACGGCTGAACCGGTTGGCGGATGCGACTGTGGCTGGAAGGAACCGAAGTTGCCGCGCGATTGTGCCATCGAACGCGGCCTTTGCGCGCAACTTCGGTTTGCCTTCGTGCGACACCAGTGCGGCATCCACCGCACGCGATTAGCACGAATGGCGTATCAGCCTGCCTGGACGAGGTCCTTGATCTGCTGCAGGGTGGACGGGTCCTCGATGGTGGTGAGGTCGCCCGGGTCGCGCCCCTCGCACACGGCCTGGATGGCGCGGCGCAGGAGCTTGCCGCTGCGGGTCTTGGGCAGCAGCGTCACGAAACGCACCCGCGCGGGGCGGGCCACCGCGCCGAGCTGGCCGTCGACGACCTTCATGATGTCGCCTTCCAGCTTCAGCTTCGCCGCGTCGTCCGGGAAGGCCGCGGGGTCACGCAGCACGGCGAAGGCCATGGCCACCTGGCCCTTGACCTGGTCGGCCACGCCCACCACCGCCACCTCGGCGACGGCCGAGTGGCTGGAGATGCTCTCCTCGATCTCGCGGGTGCCCAGGCGGTGTCCGGCGACGTTGATCACGTCGTCGGTGCGGCCCAGGATGAAGAAGTAGCCGTCCTCGTCGCGGATGCCCCAGTCGAAGGTGCTGTAAAGCATCTTGCCGGGGATGGATTCCCAGTAGGTCTTGACGAAGCGGGCGTCATCGCGCCAGATCGTCTGCATGAAGCCCGGGGGCGTGGGGGACTCGATCACCACCACACCCTTCTGGTTCGGCGCCTTCAGCTCCTCGCCGGTGGACTCGTCGACCACCTTGGCGCGCCAGCCGAACATGGGCACGCCGGGACTGCCGAACTTGGAGCGCTTCTTCTCCACGCCGTTGGCGATGGTGAGGATCGGCCAGCCGGTCTCGGTCTGCCAGTAGTTGTCGATGATGGGCACGCCCAGCGCGTCGTTGATCCAGCGGGCGGTGGGCTCGTCCAGCGGCTCGCCGGCAAGGAACAGCGCCTTGAGGCTGGACAGGTCGTATTTCTTCATGAAGCTCAGGTCGTGCTTCTTCAGCACCCGCACCGCGGTGGGCGCGCTGAACATCACGCTGACCTTGTACTTCTCGACCAGGCTCCACCAGATGCCGGCATCCGGGCGGATCGGCAGGCCCTCGTATAGGATGGTGGCCATGCCCGCGATCAGCGGGCCGTACACGATGTAGCTGTGGCCCACCACCCAGCCGATGTCGCTGGTGCAGAAGTAGGTGCCGCCGGCCTCGCCCATCATGATGTGCTTCATGCTGGAGGCCAGGGCCACGGCGTAGCCGCCGACGTCACGCTGCACGCCCTTGGGCTTGCCGGTCGTGCCGCTGGTGTACATGGTGTAGCTGATCTCGGTGGCATCGACCCAGGCGCAGGGCACAGCGGTACCGGCGCACTCGGCGGACAGCGCGGCCCAGGCCACGTCGCGGCCGGTGGTGGATTCGAACGGCGACAGGCCGCGGTCGACCATCAGCACCGACTCGGGCTTGTGGCTGGACAGGCGGATCGCCTCGTCGAGCAGCGGCTTGTAAGGCACGACCTTGCCGCCGCGCGAGCCGGCGTCGGCGCTGACGATGACCTTGGGCGAGGCGTCCTCGATGCGGGTGGCCAGCGAGACCGAGGCGAAGCCGCCGAACACCACCGAGTGGATGGCGCCGATGCGCGCGCACGCCAGCATGGCGAACACGGCCTCGGGGATCATGGGCATGTAGATCAGGACGCGGTCGCCCTGCCCCACCCCGAGCTTCTTCAGCATGGCCGCGGCCAGCTGCACCTTCTCGTGCAGCTGCGCGAAGCTGTAGGTTTCCTCGATGCCGGTCTCGGTGGAGACGTGGATCAGCGCGGGCTGGTCCGCGCGATCCGGGAGGTGACGGTCGACGGCGTTGTGGCACAGGTTGGTCTTGCCCCCCACGAACCAGCGCGTGAACGGCGCCTTGTCGTTGTCCAGGATCCGCTGCGGCGGGGTCTGCCAGTCGATCAGCTTGGCCTGCTCGGCCCAGAAGGCCTCAGGCTGCTCGACCGACTGCCGGTAGAACTCCTCGTACGTCATCTTCTCCGTCTCCTCACTCTGGAAGTTGAAATTCAGGTCATTTGATCCACCCGAGCACCTCCTTGAACAGCGGATGCTCGGCGGACCGCAGCCACTCGAAGGCCACCATCTCGGTGGTGACCAGCTCCGCGCCGGCACCAGCCAGGCGGTCGAAGGCGGCATCGCGATTGCGCTCGGTGCGCGAGGTGCAGGCGTCGGTGACGACCCAGACCTCGAGTTCTTCCTCGATCAGCTCGAGGGCCGTCTGCAGCAGGCAGACATGGGCCTCGCAGCCGGCCAGCACGATGGCCTCGCGCGTGGCGGCCGGCTCGGCCGGCTTGCGCAGGTGCTTGGGCAGGCTGCGCACGTTGCCGCCCTGCTGCGGCCGGGCCGGCGGGCGAAGGCGCGGCAGCGCGACGCCGGCGGCGCTGAAATCCATCTTGGTCAGGACCTGGCCGGCCAGCGGCCGCAGCTCGGGCACGGTGGGCCCCAGGCCCTGCGGGTTGTGTTCGGTGGCGAAGCACGGCACTTCGAGCGCCTGGGCGATCAGGGCGAGCCGGCGCGCATTGGCCAGCGCGCCCGCGGCGTCGTGCATCGCGGGCATGAGCTTCTGCTGGTAGTCGACCAGCAGCAATTGGGAGTCGTCGGGGTCTAGCAACATGCGGGCGATTATTTCAGCCGCCGCCGCTTTCCTCGAACTGACACGCTCGCGGCCCAGTGCGGCCGGGTTAAGGAAATTCCTTAAATTGACTCGGAAATATCCGGCTACGTTCGGGGCGTGCTCAGTGGTTCATCGCCCCAACAATAATCACAATGACCTACGCAAGCGCAAGGACGACCCGCCTGCTCTGTGTCGACGACAACGCCGACGACATCGAACTGCTCCAGCTCGCGCTGGAGCGGGCCGCGCCCGCGCGGGCCTGGCTGGTCCAGCGTGTCGAGGAAGCCGAGGCGTTCGCGGCCGCCCTCGAGCAGCCGGTCGACTTGGTCCTGTGCGACTACCACCTGCCCCGCTTTTCGCCGGTGGCCGCACTGAAGATGCTGCAGGCGCGCGACGATCCGCCCCCCCTGGTCGTGGTGACGCGGGCCATCGGCGAGCAGGCCGCCGTCGACCTGCTGCGCCAGGGCGCCCAGGACTACGTCACCAAGGACCGGCTGGCCACCCTGCCCCAGGTCATCGACCGGGTGCTGGAGGCCCGCGCCCGCGCCCGCGAGCAGGCCCGCCTCGCCGCCGAGCTCGCCACCGCCCATGCGCGCCTGCGCGAGATGTCGGCGCGCCTGGTGGCCGCCCAGGAGGACGAACGCGCCCGGCTGGCCCGCGAACTCCACGACAGCCTGGGCCAGGCCATGGCCGGGATGATGCTCCACCTGCACGCCGCGCGGCAGCTCAAGGATGCAGACAAGGCCAACGCCCACACCGACATCGCCCTCTCGATGGCCCAGGGCGTGGTCGACCAGCTCAAGACCCTGTCCTTCGCCCTGCGGCCGGCCCAGCTCAACCTGCTGGGCCTGGCCACCACCGTCGAGACGGCGGTGCAGGAACTGGCCGGACCGGCCGGCATCCCCTGGTCGGTCAGCACCCGGGGCGCGCAGGACGGCGACCTGGGCGACCGGGCCCCGCTGGCAGTACGCGTGGTGCGCGAGGCGGTGCGCCAGGCCGTGAGCGGGTCCGGCGCCCGCCAGCTGCGCGTGCGCCTGCGCTTCCTGCCGGGCCACCGGCTGGCGGTCGCCGTCAGCACCTGTGGCGGCCACGCGCCCGCCGCGGCGAGCGGAGAGCTACAGGCCCTGCAAGAGCGCTGCGAACTGGCGGGCGGCTCGCTGAGGATGCGCGGTTGCGACGGCAACGGTGCCACGGTGCGTGCAATGCTGTAGGCTAGAGCACCGGCACCGCTAAACCTTTTGCATGAAACACAAGGACCCACCTTCCACGATCCGGGTCGTGCTCGCTGACGACCACGACCTCGTGCGTTCGGGCATCAAGGCCCTGCTGGCCCTGATCGACGGCGTTGAAGTGATCGCCGAGGCCCATGACGGCCGCGAACTCGTCACCCTGGTCGAGGACCTCAAGCCCGACGTCGTCATGACGGACATTTCCATGCCCGGCATGGACGGCATCGCCGCCATCTCCGAGATCCACGGCAAGCACCCCGAGGTGCGCCTGCTGGTGCTGTCGATGTACGACACCGTCGACTTCGTCAAGCGCGCCGTCGCCAACGGCGCCTGCGGCTACCTCATGAAGGACGCGCCGCCCTTCGAGCTGGAACAGGCCCTGCGCAGCGTGATGGCCACCGGCAGCTACTTCAGCCCGGTCATCGCGCAGCGCCTGCTGCAGCCGTCCGAGCCCACGGTGGACGACGAACTCACCCACCGCCAGGTGGAGATCCTGCGCATGATCGCGCAGGGCAAGGCCTCCAAGGAGATCGCCTACGACCTGGGCCTGTCGCCCAAGACGGTCGATGTGCACCGCGCCCGCATCATGGAGCGGCTGCAGATCAACGACATCGCCAGCCTCACCCTCTACGCCGTGCGCAAGGGGCTGATCAAGCCCTGATCGCCGGCGCCCTCATCGCCCCGGAGCCACCCGCAGCAGGCGGCCCTGCGGGCTGTCCGTCAGCAGGTAGAGGAGGCCGTCCGGCCCCTGGCGCACGTCCCGGATGCGGTCGCCCGCGTCCATCCGCTCCTCCCGCAGCACCCGCGGCGGCTCGCCCGGGCCCGACACCTCCAGCCGCACCAGCAGCCGCGCCCTCAGGGCGCCGACGAACAGGCTGCCGCGCCAGGCCGGCCCGTAGCGGTCACTCGTGAGGAAGGCCATGCCGGACGGCGCCACCGACGGCGTCCAGTGGTGCAGGGGCGGCTCCATGCCCGGGGCCTGCGTCAGGCCGGCGCCGATCCTGCCGCCACCGTACTGCTCCCCGAAGGTGGCCACCGGCCAGCCGTAATTGCGCCCGGGCTGCGGCAGGTTGACCTCGTCGCCCCCCTGCGGGCCGTGCTCGTGGAGCCACAGCGCGCCGTCGGGCGCCAGCGTGGCGCCCTGCGGGTTGCGGTGTCCCAGGCTCCAGATTTCCGGCAGCGCCCCGGGCCGCTGCGCGAAGGGGTTGCCCGGCGCCGCGGCGCCATCGCGGGTGAGGCGCAGCACCTTGCCGAGGTGGTTGTCCAGGCGCTGGGCGTCCTGCATGCGGTGGAAACGCTCGCCCAGGGCGAGGAACAGGGTGCCGTCGCGGGCCGGCACGATGCGGCAGCCGAAATGCAGCTGGCTGGACACCTGCGGCTGCTGCCGGAAGATGACGCGGACCTCCTCGAGGCGCGTCAGGTCGGCCGCCAGCCGCGCCCGCGCCAGGGCCGTGGCGTTGCCACCGGCGCCGCCTTCCGCGAAGCAGAAGAACAGCTGGCGGGATCGGGCGAAGTCCGGGTCCAGGGCCAGGTCGAGCAACCCGCCCTGGCCGCGCGCGTCCACGGCCGGCACCCCGGCCAGGGGCGGGCCGAGGCGCCCGTCGGCCTCGATGACCCGAAGCCGCCCCGGCCGCTCGGTGACGAGGAACTGCCCGCCGGGCAGGAAGGCCACCGCCCAGGGGTGCTCCAGGCCCCGGGCCACGGTTTCCAGGGTCAGGGCGTGGACGGCGAGCGGCAGCCCCGACAGGCAGGCCAGCAGGCCGGCCACGAGCCGCGGCAGCAGGCGGCCGCGCGCATGCGGAATCAGGGAATGGGTCATGGGTGCATTGTGGCGACGGCACGGGCCGCACCGCCGGATCTCTGCGGGATTCCCCGTACGCTGTCAAAGATTGAATTGAATCAACAGGTTACGTGCGCTTTTTCCGGTTGACGCGGCGTGCCAGCCTGTTAAGCTCGACCGGATGTCCCGATGGCTCCCCACCCTCCTCCTGGCGATCAGCCTGCCCGCCTTTGCGGCGCCGGGTCCCGGTGAGGACGACATGGGCCGGCTGCTGTCCGAACGCGGCCTGCTGGGGCGCATCGAGCAGGTCGGCGTCAACGTCAAGGACCGCGCCTCCGACCTGGTGGTCAACGCCATGGGCTTCCTGGGCGTGCCCTACCGCCGCGGCGGCGTCTCCGAGGACACCGGCTTCGACTGCAGCGGCTTCGTCCGCGCCCTCTACGAGCAGACCATGGGCATGGTGCTGCCCCGCCGCGCCAACGAGCAGGCCGCCGCGACCGAGGTCATCGACAAGAAGGAGCTCAAGCCCGGCGACCTGGTCTTCTTCAACACCATGCGCCGCGCCTTCAGCCACGTCGGCATCTACGTGGGCAACGGCAAGTTCATCCATGCGCCCAAGCCCGGCGCCGAGGTCCGTGTCGAGGACATGTCCGGCAGCTACTGGGTGCGCCGCTTCGACGGCGCCCGCCGTGTCCTCACCGGCGGCTCCGCCGAGGCCCCGCCGGCCAAGCCCGCCAAGCCCCTGGCGTCGCCCTGAGACCCGGCTTCGGTAGCGGCCGCCCTCGGCGGCCATGAAAAAAGGCGGCCTGCGGGCCGCCTTTTTCGTTGCGGCCTCGCCGCCTTACTTGCGCGCCGGGGGCACGTCCGTGCAGGTGCCGTGCGCCACCTCCGCCGCCATGCCGATGCTCTCACCCAGCGTGGGGTGCGGGTGGATGGTCTTGCCGATGTCCACCTCGTCGGCGCCCATCTCGATGGCCAGGGCCACCTCGCCGATCATGTCGCCGGCGTGCGTACCCACGATGCCGCCGCCCAGGATGCGGCCGGACTCCTTGTCGAACAGCAGCTTGGTGAAGCCCTCGTCGCGGCCGTTGGCGATGGCGCGGCCGGAGGCCGCCCAGGGGAACAGGCCCTTCTTGACCGCGATGCCCTGCGCCTTGGCCTGGTCCTCGGTGAGGCCCACCCAGGCCACCTCGGGGTCCGTGTAGGCCACGGAGGGAATCACGCGGGCGTCGAAGAAAGCCTTCTCGCCGGCCGCCACTTCCGCCGCCACGTGCGCCTCATGCACCGCCTTGTGCGCCAGCATCGGCTGACCCACGATGTCGCCGATGGCGAAGATGTGCGGCACGTTGGTGCGCATCTGCACGTCCACGGGAATGAAGCCGCGCTCGTTCACCGCGATGCCCGCCTTCTCGGCGCCGATCTTGCGGCCGTTGGGCGTGCGGCCCACGGCCTGCAGCACCAGGTCGTACAGTTGCGGCTCCTTGGGCGCGTTCTCGCCCTCGAAGCGCACCAGGATGCCGTCCTGCGTCGCTTCCGCGCCGACGGTCTTGGTCTTGAGCATGACGTTGTCGAAGCGCGGCGCGTTCATCTTCTGCCACACCTTGACCAGGTCGCGATCCGCGCCCTGCATCAGGCCGTCCATCATCTCCACCACGTCCAGGCGCGTGCCCAGCGTCGAGGAGTACACCGTGCCCATCTCCAGGCCGATGATGCCGCCGCCCAGCACCAGCATGCGCTTGGGCGAGGAGGCCAGCGCCAGTGCGCCGGTGGAGTCCACCACGCGCGGGTCGTCCGGCATGAAGGGCAGGCGCACGGCCTGCGAGCCGGCGGCGATGATGGCCTGCTTGAACTTGATGGTCTGGGTCTTGCCCGTCTTCTCCTGGCCGTCACCGGTGGTCTCCTCGACCTGCAGGTGGAACGGATCGATGAACGAGCCGTAGCCGCGCACCACGGTGACCTTGCGCATCTTGGCCATCGCGGCCAGGCCGCCGGTCAGCTTGGAGACCACCTTGCCCTTGTGCGCGCGCAGCTTGTCGATGTCCACCGTCGGCTTGCCGAAGCTCACGCCCAGCGACTCGAAATGCGAGACCTCGTCCATCACCGCGGCCACGTGCAGCAGCGCCTTGGAGGGAATGCAGCCCACGTTCAGGCACACGCCGCCCAGGGTGGCGTAGCGCTCGACGAGGACCACCTTCATGCCCAGATCGGCAGCACGGAAGGCGGCGGAATAACCGCCGGGGCCGCCGCCGAGGACCAGCATCTCGCACTCGAGGTCGGCGCCACCGGCGTAGCTGGCAGCGGGGGCGGCAGCCACGGCGGGAACCGGCGCGGCCGCAGCGGGAGCAGCCGCAGGCGCTGCCGGCGCGGCCGCAGGCGCGGAAGCTCCGGCGCCCTCCTCGGCCTCCACCACCAGCACCACCGAGCCCTCGGCCACCTTGTCGCCGAGCTTGACCTTCAGCTCCTTCACCACGCCCGCATGGCTGGACGGGATCTCCATCGAGGCCTTGTCGCTCTCCACGGTGATGAGGGACTGCTCCTTCTTGATCACGTCGCCGGGCTGGACCAGCAACTCGATGACCGCGACTTCGGAGAAATCGCCGATGTCCGGCACCTTGACTTCAACCCGACTCATTTATTGGTTTCCTTGGTTTTCACGGTGAATACGTCCCACGGGCCGGCCGAATTGCGGTCGAACTCGCAGCCGGCGGCGATGCCGGCCTCGGCCACTTCCTTGGCCGACCTGGCTTTGCCGTAGATGGCATGCATGGCGCCCAGCGCGAAGCTGCGGCCGGAGCCGATGCCCCAGAACTCCTTGAACTCGAAGACCTCGCGATAGCTGTAGAGCCCGTAGATGCCCGAGGCGTTGGCGATGACCACGCTGAACTGGCTGGACTCGTAGGGATCGCTGTCTTCCTCCTTGGTCTGGAGGAAGAAGTTGTCCTTGAGGTAGGGGTGCAGCTTGGTGAAGGTGTCGAAGACCTCGTCCTTGCTGCTCAGTTGCAGGATCTCCCGCGGCATGCCGGCCAGTGCCTTGCGCAGCACCGGGAAGTGGGCCACCGTGCCGGCCATGCCGATGTAGCTCGGCCCGGCCTCGGTGTCGACGCGGAAGATCTTGGTGTTCTCCTCGTACCGGTGGGCCAGCCGCGTGTCGCCGAAGGTCACCAGCGTGTCCGCCGCAATGGCGACCTGGCCGGCTTTCCTGGCGACGACGACGGTGGTCATGGCACGAGGTCAGGGGCGGCGCGTCAGAGCAGCACGCGGCGGAAGTCCGCCAGGATCTGCCCCAGGTAGGCGTTGAAGCGGGCCGCGGCCGCGCCGTCGATGACGCGGTGGTCCCACGACAGCGACAGCGGCAGCATGAGGCGCGGCTGGAACGCCTTGCCGTCCCACACCGGTTCCATCTGGCTTTTGCACACACCGAGGATAGCGACTTCGGGCGCGTTGATGATCGGCGTGAAGTAACGGCCGCCGATGCCGCCGAGCGACGAAATCGTGAAGCTCGCGCCCTGCATGTCGGCCGGGGCGATCTTGCCCTCGCGCGCCTTCTTGGCGAGCTCGCCCATCTCCTGGCTGATCTGCAGCACGCCCTTCTTGTCGGCGTCCTTGATGACGGGCACCACCAGGCCGTTGGGCGTGTCGGCGGCGAAGCCGATGTGGTAGTACTGCTTGTAGACGAGGCTGTCGCCGTCCAGCGAGCTGTTGAACTCGGGGAACTTCTTCAGCGCGGCGACGCAGGCCTTGATCAGGAAGGCCAGCATGGTCACCTTGACGCCGCTCTTCTCGTTCTCCTTGTTGGTGGAGACGCGGAAGGCCTCGAGCTCGGTGATGTCGGCATCGTCGTGGTTGGTGACGTGCGGGATCATCACCCAGTTGCGGTGCAGGTTGGCGCCCGAGATCTTCTTGATCCGGCCCATTTCCTTGCGCTCCACCGGGCCGAACTTGGTGAAGTCGACCTTCGGCCAGGGCAGCAGGCCCAGGGCCTCGCCGCTGCCGCCGCCGGCGGGGGCCTTGGCGGCCGCGGCCTTGGTGAAGGTCTCGCCCTTCATGACGGACTTGGTGAAGGACTGGACGTCCTCCTGGGTGATGCGGCCCTTCTGGCCGGTGCCCTTGACCTCTTCCAGCGGCACGCCCAGCTCGCGGGCGAACTTGCGCACGGAGGGCGAGGCGTGGGGCAGCGCGCCGGTGGGCGTGCCCGGCTGGTGCGGGGGCAGCGAGGCGGTGGGCGCGACACGCTCGGCGGGCGCGGAGGCCACGGCCGCGGCGGGCGCAACCGCGGCGGCCGCCGGTGCGGGCGCGGCAGGCGCCGGGGCGGCGCCTGCGCCACCGGACACGCCCTCCAGCACGGCGATCAGGTCACCGATGTTGATCTTGTCGCCCAGCTTGACCTTGAGCTCCTCGAGGGTGCCGGCGGCCGGCGACGGGATCTCCATCGAGGCCTTGTCGGACTCGACGGTGATGAGGGACTGCTCCTTCTTCACCGCCTCGCCCGGCTGGACCAGCAGCTCGATCACGGCCACGTCCTTGAAGTCGCCGATGTCGGGCACGCGCACGTCCACCGGGCCGGCGGCGGCCGGGGCCGCGGCGGGCGCAGGCGCAGGCTCGGGAGCGGCGGGCGCGGGGGCCGGGGCCGCCGCAGCGGGTGCCGGCGCGGCAGCGGCGCCGCTTTCCAGCACCAGCACCACCGAACCCTGCTTGACCTTGTCGCCGAGCTTGACCTTCAGCTCCCGGACCACGCCACCGGCGGACGAGGGGATCTCCATCGAGGCCTTGTCGGACTCGACGGTGATGAGGGACTGCTCGGGCTTGACGGTGTCACCCGGCTTCACCAGAAGCTCGATGACAGCGACTTCGTCGAAGTCCCCGATGTCGGGGACCTGCACTTCGATCAACGCCATGTGTCGTTCTCCGTTTTCTTCTTTCTGCGTGGGCGATCAGGCGTAGAGCGGATTCACGCGATCGGTCTTGATGCCGTACTTGGCGATGGCCTCGGCCACCTTCGCGACGGGCACGGCGCCCTCCTCGCTCAGTGCCTTCAGGGCGGCCACGACGATGTAATGGCGGTTCACCTCGAAGTGCTCGCGCAGCTTGCTGCGGAAGTCGCTGCGGCCGTAGCCGTCGGTGCCCAGCACCTTGTAGTTGCGGCCCTTGGGCATGAACGGGCGGATCTGGTCGGTGTAGGCCTTGATGTAGTCGGTCGAGGCGATCACCGGGCCGGCATGCTTCTCGAGCTGCTGCGCCACATAGGGCACCCGCGGCGTCTCGGTGGGATGCAGCAGGTTCCAGCGGTCGCAGTCCTGGCCGTCACGGGCCAGTTCGTTGAAGCTGGGGCAGCTCCAGACGCTGGCGGACACGCCCCACTCCTTCTCGAGCAGATCCTGGGCGGCCAGGGACTCACGCAGGATGGTGCCGGAACCGAGCAGCTGCACCGTCGGGGCCTTGGCCAGGGCCGCACCCGGCTTGAACAGGTACATGCCCTTGATGATCCCTTCCTCGGTGCCGGGCTGCAGGCCGGGCATGGGGTAGTTCTCGTTCAGCAGGGTGATGTAGTAGTAGACGTTCTCCTGCTTCTCCACCATGCGCTTGAGGCCGTGCTGCATGATCACCGCCACTTCGTGGGCGAAGGTCGGGTCGTAGGAGACGCAGTTGGGGATGGTGCCGGCCAGGATGTGGCTGTGGCCGTCCTCGTGCTGCAGGCCCTCGCCGTTCAGCGTGGTCCGGCCGGAGGTGCCGCCCAGCAGGAAGCCGCGCGCCTGCATGTCGCCAGCCGCCCAGCACAGGTCGCCCACGCGCTGCAGGCCGAACATCGAGTAGTAGATGTAGAACGGCACCATGATGCGGTTGTTCGTCGAGTACGACGTCGCAGCCGCGATCCAGCTGGCCATGCCGCCGGCTTCGTTGATGCCTTCCTGCAGGATCTGGCCGGACTGGTCTTCCTTGTAGTAGGAAACCTGGTCGCGGTCCTGCGGGGTGTACTGCTGGCCGGCAGGGTTGTAGATGCCGATCTGGCGGAACAGGCCTTCCATGCCGAAGGTGCGGGCCTCGTCGACCAGGATGGGCACGGCGCGGGGGCCGAGCTCCTTGTCACGCAGCAGCGCGTTCAGGAAGCGCACGTAGGCCTGGGTCGTGGAAATCTCGCGGCCCTCGGGCGTGGGCTCGAGCACGGCCTTGAAGGCTTCCAGCGGGGGCACGTTGAGCTGTTCGTCGGCCTTGGCGCGGCGCGCGGGCAGGTAGCCGCCGAGGGCCTTGCGGCGCTCGTGCAGGTACTGCATCTCCGGGGTGTTCTCTTCCGGCTTGTAGAACGGGATCTCGGCCAGCTTGTCGTCCGGGATCGGGATGTTGAAGCGGTCGCGGAAGGCCTTGATGTCCTCGTCGGACAGCTTCTTGGCCTGGTGGGCGATGTTGCGCGCCTCGCCGGCCTTGCCCATGCCGAAGCCCTTGACGGTCTTGATCAGCAGGACGGTGGGCTGGCCCTGGTGGTTCACGGCCTTGTCGTAGGCGGCGTACACCTTCTGCGGGTCATGGCCGCCGCGGTTGAGGCGCCAGATGTCCTCGTCGGACATGTGGGAGACCATCTCCAGCAGCTTGGGATGCTTGCCGAAGAAGTTCTTGCGAACGAACGCGCCGTCGTTGGCCTTCATGGCCTGGTAGTCGCCGTCCAGCGTGTCCATCATGACCTTGCGCAGGATGCCGTCCTTGTCGCGGGCCAGCAGCGGGTCCCAGTAGGAGCCCCAGATCAGCTTGATCACGTTCCAGCCGGCACCGCGGAACTCGCCTTCGAGTTCCTGGATGATCTTGCCGTTGCCGCGCACCGGACCGTCAAGGCGCTGCAGGTTGCAGTTCACGACGAAGATCAGGTTGTCCAGCTTCTCGCGGGCGGCCACGCCGATGGCGCCCAGGCTTTCCACCTCGTCCATCTCGCCGTCACCCAGGAAGGCCCAGACCTTGCGGCCGGAGGTGTCGGCGATGCCGCGGGCGTGCAGGTACTTCAGGAAGCGCGCCTGGTAGATCGCCATCAGCGGGCCCAGGCCCATGGACACCGTGGGGAACTGCCAGAACTCCGGCATCAGCTTGGGGTGCGGGTAGGAGGACAGGCCCTTGCCGTCCACTTCCTGGCGGAAGTTGAGCAGCTGCTCCTCGGAGATGCGGCCTTCCAGGAAGGCGCGGGCATACACGCCGGGGGCGCTGTGGCCCTGGATGTACAGGCAGTCGCCGCCCTTGTCGCCCTGCTCGGCTTTCCAGAAATGGTTGAAGCCGGCGCCGAACATGGTGGCCAGCGAGGCGAAGGAGCTGATGTGGCCGCCCAGGTCGCCGCCGTCCTCGGGGTTCAGGCGGTTGGCCTTGACCACCATGGCCATGGCGTTCCAGCGCATGTAGGCGCGCAGGCGCTCCTCGATCTCGAGGTTGCCGGGGCAGCGGGCCTCGTCCTGCGGCTCGATGGTGTTGACATAGGCGGTGGTCGCGGAGAACGGCATGTCGATGCCGGACTGGCGGGCCTGTTCGAGCAGCTGCTCGAGGAGGAAGTGGCCGCGCTCACGGCCTTCGGTCGCGATGACGGCCTGCAGCGCGTCAATCCATTCGCGGGTTTCCTGAGAGTCCGCGTCGTTCGCGGCCGATCCGAACAGATTGTCGGGCTGTGCAGACATGAGAGCTGTCTCCTCGAAGGGAAGTGAATTTAGTACGGTGGGCTTGTGGCCGGACGCGAGTGTGTCACATTTTGCGCGCATTTCAAAATACGGCGACCCATTTCATATTGCAATATTTCTGTTGCGCCGCATCAATTCATGAGGCTGCCAGTCCCCACCCCTGCGCCGCCTACACTCCAAGCCATGCAGGACTCGGTGCTCCCTTCGGAATCGCAGGATACGGTGCCGCCCGCGCCTTGGATGCGGCGCTGGTGGCGGCGCCAGTCCGCCAGTCGCCAGGACCGCCTGGCCATGCTCGCCCCGCTGATCGCGGTGGTGCTGTTCCTCGCGGCCATCGCCGCCTCCTTCAGCTACCTGCGGATGGAGGAGGAGGAACGCGAACTGGAGGCCGTCAAGCGCGACGTGGAGTACGCGCAGCAGCGCGTGCGCCTGCGCCTGCTCGAGCGACAGGAACAGCTGATGCGCATCGCCCGCGACATCGGCAACCGCGAGGTCGACGCCGAGGAGTTCGTCGGCCGCGCCGAGTCGCTGGTGGTGCAGTACCCGGAACTGCAGTCCCTGACCTGGATCGACGAGCGCCGGCGCATCCGAGCGGCCTACATCGGCCCCACGGTCAGCAGCCAGCAGATGCGGGTCGCCGGCGACTACCTGCGCTCCGGCGAAACCGAGTCCAACTTCAGCCTGGCGCGCGACCTCAAGCAGCCGGTGTACTCCCAGCCCGTGGCCGGTGGAGACGGCAGCGCCCTGCTCCAGCTGCACGTGCCGCTGGCGGACCAGGGCCGCTTCGCCGGCGTGATCCTGGGCGAGTACTCGATCGACAGCCTCCTGCGCTACGCCGTCCCCACCGAAGTCTCGGCCCGCTACGCGGTGGCCCTCCTGGATGGCAACGACCAGGTGCTGGCCGGCACCTCGGTGCCGCGCCGCAACCGGGCCACGCAGCTGCTGCCCTGGAACCGCCCGACCAACGAGTACGAGGTGCCCGTCTCGCCCGTGGGCAACGGCCTCATGATCCGCGCCCAGACCTGGCGGACCTCGCAGGGGGTCATCGGCTCCGGCCTGTTCTGGCTGGTCGGCACGCTGTCGGTGATGACGGCCTGGATGCTGATCGCCAACTGGCGCCACACCCGCCGGCGCCTGCAGGCGCAGCGCGCGCTGCAGCTCGAGACCAACTTCCGCCGCGCGATGGAGAACTCCATGCTCACGGGCATGCGGGCGCTGGACATGAGCGGGCGCATCACCTACGTGAACCACGCGTTCTGCACCATGACCGGGTGGAGCGAGGCCGAACTCGTGGGCCGCATGCCGCCCTTCCCCTACTGGCCCGACGACGACCGCGACCTGCTCACCGCACGCCTGGACGACGAGATCAACGGGCGCAGCACCCCCGGCGGCTTCCAGGTGCGGGTCAAGCGCAAGGACGGCATCCTGTTCGACGCGCGCATGTATGTCTCGCCCCTGATCGACGGCCAGGGCCGCCAGACCGGGTGGATGACATCCATGACCGACATCACCGAGCCCAATCGCATCCGCGAGCAGCTGCAGGCCTCGCACGAGCGCTTCACCACCGTGCTGGAGGCGCTGGATGCGTCGGTATCGGTCGCGCCCCTGGGCAGCGAGGAGCTGCTGTTCGCGAACAAGATGTACCGGCAGTGGTTCGGCACCCGCACCGTGGGGCACCTGGGCATGGTCGCCCAGGCCGGCATGCCCACGCAGCCCTCCAGCGACGAGTCGCAGGACGAGGCCGATCCCTTCGTGGGCCTGCCCACCGACCAGCTCGAGTCGGCCCAGGCCGGCAACGCGGAGATCTTCGTGCCCGAGCTGGGGAAATGGCTCGAGGTGCGCTCCCGCTACCTGAACTGGGTCGACGGCCGCCTCGCGCAGATGGTCATCGCCACCGACATCACCGCACGCCGCGACGCCGAGGAGCAGGCCGCCATGCAGGCCGAGCGCGCCCAGTCGGCCAGCCGCCTGATCACCATGGGCGAGATGGCCTCCAGCGTGGCCCACGAACTGAACCAGCCGCTCACCGCGATCAGCAACTACTGCAACGGCATGGTCTCGCGCATCAAGGGTCGCCAGATCAGCGAGGAAGACCTGCTCGCAGCCCTGGAAAAGACCTCGCGCCAGGCCCAGCGCGCCGGCCAGATCATCCAGCGCATTCGCAGCTTCGTGAAGCGAAGCGAGCCCAATCGGACGCTGTCCGACGTGGCTCCCATGGTCACCGAGGCGGTGGAACTGGTGGAAATCGACCTGCGCCGGCGCAACGTGCGGCTGTCGCACTATGTCGCAGCGCGCCTGCCGCGCCTGCTGGTGGACCCGATCCTGATCGAGCAGGTGCTGGTCAACCTGCTGAAGAACGCCGCTGAATCCATCGACCTCGCGCAGCGGCCCGGGGGCCAGCGCCAGGTCGAACTGCGCGTGGTGCCCAAGGCTTCGGAGGGCCTGGACGGCGTCGAATTCACCGTGCGCGACTCGGGCCGCGGCCTCGCGCCGGAGGTGATGGACCGCCTGTTCGAGGCGTTCTTCTCCACCAAGGCCGAAGGCATGGGTATCGGCCTCAACCTGTGCCGCACCATCGTCGAGTCGCACCAGGGAAGGATGCAGGCGCAGAACATCTACAATGGGCCGGATGTTGCCGGCTGCGTGTTTTCCTTCTGGATTCCCGTTTCCGGCGTGATCCAGAACACGAGAGACGACAACGCGGGGGTGACAGCATGAGCCTGATTCCCAAAAGGGGCACGGTGTATGTGGTGGACGACGACGAAGCCGTTCGCGACTCCGTTCAATGGCTGCTCGAGGGCAAGGACTACCGGGTCCGCTGCTTCGACTCGGCGGAATCCTTCCTTTCCCGCTACGACCCGCGCGAGGTCGCCTGCCTGATCGTCGACATCCGCATGGGCGGCATGACCGGCCTGGAACTGCAGGACAAGCTACTCGAGCGCAAGTCCCCCCTGCCGATCGTCTTCATCACCGGCCACGGCGACGTGCCCATGGCCGTCAACACCATGAAGAAGGGCGCGCTGGACTTCATCCAGAAGCCGTTCAAGGAAGAAGAACTCCTGAACCTGGTCGAGCGCATGCTCGAACATGCCAAGGCTTCCTTCGCCGAATACCAGAGCGCCGCCAGCCGCGACGCCCTCCTGGCCAAGCTCACCTCGCGCGAGGCGCAGGTCCTCGAGCGCATCGTCGCCGGTCGCCTGAACAAGCAGATCGCCGACGACCTGGGCATCAGCATCAAGACGGTGGAAGCGCACCGCGCCAACATCATGGAAAAGCTCAACGCCAACACCGTGGCCGACCTGCTCAAGATCGCCCTCGGACAGACCCCGCCCAAGGCCTGACCGCCCGCCCCCTGCCACCCCCGCACGCCCGCATCCGCGGGCGGCTTCATTTCCAGACTGCCCCATGACCGCCCAACTGATCGACGGCAACGCCCTGTCCAAGCAAATCCGCGCCGAAGTGGCGCACCGCACCGCGGCCCTCAAGGCGCGTGGCGTGCAGCCGCAGTTGAACATCATCCTGGTCGGCGACGACCCGGCCAGCCAGGTCTACACGAAGCACAAGGTCAACGACAGCACCGAGACCGGCCTGGGCGCCACCCTGGAGCGCTACCCCGCCGACATGGCCGAGGAAGCCCTGCTGGCCCGCATCCGCGAGCTCAACGCCGACCCCAAGGTGCATGGCATCCTGGTGCAGCTGCCGCTGCCCCGGCACATGGACTCGCACAAGGTGATCGAGACCATCTCCCCGGCCAAGGATGTCGACGGCTTCCACGTGGCCAGCGCCGGCGCACTGATGGTGGGCCAGCCGGGCTTCTGGCCCTGCACCCCCTACGGCTGCATGAAGATGCTGGAGTCCATCGGCTATGACCTGAAAGGCAAGCATGCGGTGGTGATCGGCCGCAGCAACATCGTGGGCAAGCCGATGGCCCTGATGCTCCTGCAGAAGAATGCCACGGTGACCATCACCCACAGCGCCACGAAGGACCTCGCCGCCATGACCCGCCAGGCGGATGTGATCGTTGCCGCCGTCGGCAAGCGCAATGTGCTGACGGCCGACATGGTCAAGCCCGGCGCCGTGGTGATCGACGTGGGCATGAACCGCAACGACGAAGGCAAGCTGTGCGGCGACGTCGACTTCGACGGCGTGCGCCAGGTGGCCTCCTGGATCACCCCGGTGCCGGGCGGTGTCGGCCCCATGACCCGCGCCATGCTGCTGGTCAACACGCTCGAGGCCGCCGAGCGCGCCAGCGCCTGAGGCTTGCAGCGCGCGCCCGATCGCAACGATCGGGCGAATCAATCGCTCCCCGGCCTTGAGGTCGCGCCGACTGGCGCAAAATGGCCGGCATGAGCAACCCCCTTCTCGACTTCACCGACCTCCCGCTGTTCGACCGCATCCGCCCCGAGCACGTGGCGCCCGCGGTGGACCAGCTCCTGGCGGAGTGCGACCAGGCCCTGGAGGCCGTCGTCGCCCCCGCCTTCCCCGCCGAGTGGAAGGCCCTGGCCAGCACCCTGGACGTGGCGACCGAGCGCATGGGCCGCGCCTGGGGCGCGGTCAGCCACCTCAACGCCGTCGCCGACACGCCCGAGCTGCGCGCCGCCTACAACGCCGCCCTGCCCCGCGTCACCGATTTCTGGACCCGCCTGGGCAGCGACGAGCGCCTGTACGCCAAGTACAAGGCCATCGACCCCGCCACGCTGGACCCCGAGCAGCGCCAGGCCCACAGGAACGCGATCCGCAACTTCGTCCTCGGCGGCGCCGAGCTGGCCGGCGCGGCCAAGGAGCGTTTCGCGAAGATCCAGGAACGCCAGGCCGAACTGGCCCAGAAATTCAGCGAGAACGCGCTGGACGCCACCGACGGCTTCACCCACTACGCCAGCCAGGACGAACTCGACGGCGTGCCGCAGGACGTGGTGAACGCCGCGCGCGCCGCGGCCGAGGCCGAGGGCAAGGACGGCTTCAAGCTCACGCTCAAGATGCCGTGCTACCTGCCGGTGATGCAGTTCGCCCGCCACCGCGGCCTGCGCGAGACGATGTACCGCGCCTATGTCACCCGCGCCAGCGACCAGGCGCCCGAGGCGCTGCGCAAGTTCGACAACACCGCCCTGATCCGCGAGATCCTGGCGCTGCGCCAGGAGGAGGCCCAACTCCTGGGCTACCGCAACTTCGCCGCGGTCTCGCTGGTGCCGAAGATGGCGCAGTCGCCGCAACAGGTCATCGACTTCCTGCGCGAGCTCGCGGCCAAGGCGCGGCCCTACGCCGAGAAGGACCTGGCCGACATGCGCGAGTTCGCCGCCCGTGAGCTGGGCCTGCAGGACCCGCAGCCCTGGGACTGGCCCTTCATCGCCGAGAAGCTCAAGGAGGCGCGCTACGCCTTCAGCGAGCAGGAGGTGAAGCAGTACTTCACCGCGCCCAAGGTGCTGGCCGGCCTGTTCAAGATCGTCGAGACGCTGTTCGAGGTGGCGCTTCACCGGGACAGCGCGCCGGTGTGGCAGGAGGGCGTGGAGTTCTACCGCATCGAGCGGGCCGGCCAGCTCGTCGGCCAGTTCTACCTGGACCCGGCGGCGCGCGCGGGCAAGCGCGGTGGCGCCTGGATGGACGACGTGCGCGCCCGCTGGCTGCGCCCGGACGACGGCCGCCTGCAGACCCCCGTCGCCCACATGGTCTGCAACTTCGCCGACGGCGTCGGCGGCAAGCCGCCGCTGCTGACGCACGACGACGTGATCACCCTGTTCCACGAATCGGGCCACGCGCTGCACCACCTGCTCACGCGGGTCAACGAGCGTGATGTCTCGGGCATCAGCGGCGTCGAATGGGATGCGGTGGAACTTCCCAGCCAGTTCATGGAGAACTTCTGCTGGGAGTGGAGCGTGCTGCGGCACATGACGGCCCATGTGGACACCGGCGAGCCGCTGCCGCGCGCCCTCTTCGACAAGATGCTGGCCGCGCGCAACTTCCAGAGCGGCCTGCAGACGCTGCGCCAGATCGAGTTCGCGCTGTTCGACATGCTGCTGCACGCCGAGCACGACCCGAAGGACGACTTCATGCCGCTGCTGAAGGCCGTACGGGACGAGGTCGCCGTGATCCAGCCGCCGGCCTTCAGCCGCACGGCCCACACCTTCAGCCACATCTTCGCGGGCGGCTACGCGGCGGGCTACTACAGCTACAAGTGGGCCGAGGTGCTCTCCGCCGACGCCTACGCCGCGTTCGAGGAAACCATGGACACCGAGGGCCACCCGAGTCTGGAGACCGGCCGGCGCTATCGCCAGGAGATCCTCGAGGCGGGCGGCAGCCGGCCGGCGATGGAGTCGTTCAAGGCGTTCCGGGGGCGCGAGCCGACGCTGGATGCACTTCTGAGGCACCAGGGCATGGCCTGAGGGCCGGAACCGGCTTGCCGACCCGGGTTACGCAGGAGGCTCATCCCAGAGCCCCTGCGCATGACACTGCCCCTCACCCGTTTCACCCAGCTCGCGCTTGGCGCATCCCCGGCATTCGAGGGGTGCGCGATACGGCTCGACGGCGACCAACCCACCTTGCGACCGGCCCAGCCCCCTGCGGGACGCTGGGCCCGATTCATCGCGTGGTTCACGGCCTCCCCGGAGAGAAAGGCTCTCGTCGGCTTCCGCCGGAGCCTTGCGTCAGCCTTCGGTGATCAGATCGCTCGGGATGCCACCCGGCCGCTTCGCCATGCCAGCGCCCTGCGGGTCCAGGACCTTCGAACCGCGATCGAAGCGGCACGGGCACTGAAAGAGCGTGACCTGGTCGACCGAGTGGCGCCCGCACTCCTGGCACAGCGTTCCCCCGGACTGCCCGCCGCTTGTAGTGCCCTGGTCCTGGCCCTGGTGGCCTCCAGCCAGCACCTGGTCGGCCCGACGGGAGAACATGACGTGGACGCACGCGTGAAAGATTCGCTGGCGATCCTGAAGCGCCTGAGCCTCGACAGCGGGATCTCGATGCACTCGCTCGAACCGATCGCCAGCTTCGCCCTGAGGGGGCGAACGGGCCCGGAGGCTCTGGCGCTCGCTCAGCAGCTTATCGCGCCTACCGCTGACCGGCATCTCCTCGACGCCCAGGGAATCGTCCAGGGGACCCTGGCGCACGAGGGACTGAGGCCAGGCTACGCTCCCGACCGGCTACTCGCCACGCCGGCCCCTTTCAGCAACGTCCCCCTGGGCGACTGGATGCTGGACGGCATCCAGAACTCGAAGGTCATCGACATCGCTGTCGATGAGGACCCGCCCAGGGTGGTCCGCATCGCGCAACGCACGAACCGGGATGCCGGCGCGTCGGAACTGGTAGTGGGCGGCCAGCGCTGGGGGATCGTCAGGAATGAAGACAAGCCCGCCGCTGAACGCGCGTTCGCCATCGGGCTGCGCGACGCATTCCCCCCGGGTGAACAGGGCGATGCCATGGCCCTGGCCGTCAGCCGGTGCATGAACCAGGACGCATTGAACACCTTCGTCCCCGGCAGCCTGGCCCAGGCCTTCGGCACGGAGTTCCCCCCCCTCCTGAGCACTTACTCCGTACGCGCCTTCGAAGCGCGCCCCGGGCTCAACGCCAGCTGGCTCGTCGACGCCGCCTATGCCGTCGAATTCAGCTCCGGCGACGATCCCGATGGCCGCCGCCCAGCCATGTACGGGCTCTTCCGCGTCCAGTACCGCATCGAGCCTGCGGCCGCAGGGGCGCCACGGATCTCGATCGCCTTCGCCGACGTGGCGCTCTCGAACTGAGACGCGGGGGGAACGCTCAGGTGCCTCGCGTTACCGACGGGGCAGCCCGGCGCTCGAAACGGGCCTCGTTCCAAGGAGTACCCTGATGCAGTCCGCCTGTGCCGACACCCCGCATTCCCCCGCCAGCGGCCCCCGAACGGTCTGGCAAACCCCAGGGGGCTGCCCCCTGTGCCCGCCGCCTTCGGCGACGCGCATTCTCGTCAGCAAGGCTCGCCGGGCCGGCCTGCGTTGGCGCAGGGTACTGACCCGCCTGGCCGAAAGCTGCAGCCTCCAGCTGCTGCGAGCGCCCCGCTGACACGAGCCACCCAAGGAGCCCCCATGGACAACCGCCAACTCGCCGACAAGCTGATCGCCAACTTCGGCACCCTCCTCACCCTCCCCGACCTGAAGCTGGACGAGAAGACCAGCAGCTGCGTCCTGCTGTTCGACGGGGACATCGTCCTGAACATCGAGTTCGACGGGGCCTCCGGCCAGATGATCCTGTCCGTCTACCTCGACGAACTGCCCGCCGACCAGGCCGAACCCGCGCTGCGCGAGCTGATGGTGGCCAACCTGTACTGGCACCGCACCGATGGCGCCACCCTGGGCCTGGAGGAAGCCACCAACGGCGTCATCATGGCGCAGGCCCGCAGCGTCTCCGACCTGGACGACGCCTCGTTCGAGAAGTTCGTGGAAACCTTCGTCAACCAGTCCGAGCGCTGGAAGAAGCGGCTGGCGGCGCTGCGCAGCGGCCAGCCCATGCCGGGCAACGGCAGCGGCCACCCCGCCGGCGTGTTCTCGCCGCCGCACGACGGACCCCACATCTTCGGCTGACGCCCGGCCCCTGCCGATCGAAGCCCGCCTCCGGCGGGCTTCGTCATTCAGGCGCTCAGTAGGTGAGCGTCTTCACGCCGGCCGACGTACCCAGCAGGCACACCGCGGCCTTCTGGTGGGCGAAAACGCCCACGGTCACCACGCCGGGCCACTGGTTCACCTCGGACTCGAAGGCCAGCGGGTCGCGGATCGACAGGCCGGTCACGTCGAGGATGTGCTGGCCGTTGTCGGTCACCAGCGGCGCGCCGTCCTTCATGCGGACCTTGGCCGTGCCACCCATCGCAGCGAACTGGCGGGTGATGCGTGCGGCGGCCATCGGGATCACTTCGACCGGCAGCGGGAAGCGGCCCAGGGCCTCGACCAGCTTGGACTCGTCGGCGATGCACACGAAGCGGCGCGACTGGGCCGCGACGATCTTCTCGCGCGTGAGCGCAGCGCCGCCGCCCTTGACCATGTGGCCATTCGGGTCGATCTCGTCGGCGCCGTCGATGTAGACGGACAGCTCGCCCACCTCGTTCGCGTCGAACACCGGGATGCCCAGGGCGCGCAGGCGCTCGGTGGAGGCCACCGAGCTGGAGACCGCGCCGGGAATGCGGTCCTTCATCGTCGCCAGGGCGTCGATGAACTTGTTGACGGTGGAGCCGGTGCCCACGCCGACGATTTCGCCGGGCACCACGTACTGCAAAGCGGCCTGGCCGACCAGCGCCTTCAATTCATCCTGAGTCACGCGACAATCCTGGGTTCTGCAAGAAAACGCTGCCGATTATCCATGGCCCTCCTGCCCTACTCGCTCGCCCGCCCCTTCCTGTTCCGCCTCGACCCGGAGGCCGCCCACGACGCCACCCTGGCGGCGCTGGCCCGGATGCAGGGCACGGCCCTGGAATGCGCCTGGCGCAACACCCGGGTCGACGACCCGATCGAGCTGGCCGGACTGCGCTTCCCGAACCGCGTGGGCCTGGCCGCCGGCCTGGACAAGAACGCCCGCTGCATCGACGCCTTCGCCGCCATGGGCTTCGGTTTCGTGGAGGTGGGCACCGTGACCCCGCTGGCGCAGCCGGGCAACCCCAAGCCGCGCATGTTCCGCCTGCCGCAGGCCAACGCCCTGATCAACCGCTTCGGCTTCAACAACGACGGGCTGGAGGCCTTCCTGACCAATGTTCGCCGCAGCGCCGTGCGCCAGCCGGGCCGGCCCTCGCCGATCGTGCTGGGCCTGAACATCGGCAAGAACGCCGCGACCCCGATCGAGCGCGCCACCGACGACTACCTGATCGGCCTGGCCGGCGTGTACCCGCACGCCGACTACGTCACGGTGAACATCTCCAGCCCGAACACCAAGAACCTGCGCGCCCTGCAAAGCGACGAGGCCCTGGACGGCCTGCTCGGCGCGCTGACCGAACGCCGCGAGGCGCTGGCCCGCGAGCATGGCCGTCGCGTGCCGATGTTCCTGAAGATCGCGCCAGACCTCGACGAGGCCCAGATCGCGGTCATCGCCGCGACCCTGCGGCGCCACGGCATGGACGGCGTGATCGCCACCAACACCACCCTGGCGCGCGACGCGGTCCAGGGCCTGCCGCACGGCCAGGAGGCGGGGGGCCTGTCGGGCGCTCCGGTGTTCGAGGCCAGCAACAGCGTGATCCGCGCGCTGCGCCAGGCCTTGGGCAAGGACTACCCCATCATCGGCGTGGGCGGCATCCTCAGCGGCGCGGACGCGGCCGCCAAGATCGAGGCGGGGGCCGACGTGGTCCAGGTCTACACCGGCCTGGTCTACCGCGGGCCGGCGCTGGTGGAGGAAGCCGCGCGCGCCATCAAGGCACGCCGCGCCTGAAGCCTCTCCGCGGCCGCGCCTGGGCCTCAGCGCCTGGGCCTGCCCCGGCCGGCAGGCCTCAGGCCGCCAGCATCGCCGCGACGTCCTCGGCGATGGCCAGCGCGCTGGTCAGGCCGGGCGACTCGATCCCGAACAGGTTGACGAGGCCGGGAATGCCATGGCGGGCCGGGCCGTCGATGCGGAAATCGGGCGCGGGCTCGTCGGGGCGGTGGATCTTGGGGCGAACGCCGCTGTAGCTCGGCGCCAGGGCGCCATCGGGCAGCCCGGGCCAGTAGCGGCGCACCTCGGCGTAGAACCCATCGGCCCGGCGCGGGTCGACGGCGTAGTCGATGTCTTCCGGCGTGGCGGCATCCAGCCACTGCAGGTCGGGGCCGAAACGGGCCTGTCCGCCCAGGTCCAGCGTGAGGTGCACGCCCAGCCAGGCATCGGAGGGCGCCGGGTACACCAGGCGGGAGAACGGCGCCTTGCCGGTGAGGCTGTAGTAATTGCCCTTGGCATACGAGGCCACGGGCACGTGGACCGGGTCCAGCCCCTCGAACCGGCGCGCCAGATGGCACGCGTGCAGCGAGGCGGCGTTCACCAGCAGGCCCGTGGCCAGCTCAGAGCCATCCGCCAGCCGCACCACATGCGGCTCGCCACCCCGGCCCATGACCGCGCCCTGCGCCTCGGACATCAGGGCCACCATGCCGCCGTGCCGCTCCATGTCGCCTTGCAGTGCGAGCATCAGGCCGTGCGTGTCGACGATGCCGGTGGTGGGCGAATGCAGGGCCGCGGTGCAGGTCAGCTCCGGCTCCAGCGCGCGGGCCTGCGCCGCGTCCAGCCAGGCGACCGGCACGCCATTGGCCTCGGCGCGGGCCTGCAGCTTGCGCAGCGCGGCGGCCTCGTCCTCGCTGCAGGCGACGACCAGCTTGCCGCAGCGCCGGTGCTCCACGCCGTGCGACTCGCACAGCGCGTACAGCAACGCCTTGCCGCGCACGCTCAGGCGGGCCTTCAGCGAGCCGGGCGTGTAGTACAGGCCGGCGTGGATCACCTCGCTGTTGCGCGAGCTCACGCCCTGGCCGATGGCGGCCTGGGACTCCAGCACGATGACCTCGCGCCCGGCCTGCGCCAGCGCGCGGCCGACCGCGAGGCCGACCACGCCGGCGCCGATAACGATGGCGTCGACGCGGTCCATGTCAGTAGAACGCCGCGTCGGCGAAGCGTGCGGCCGCCTGGTCCTTGGCCGACAGCGCGGGCTGCTGGCCCGGCGCCAGCGGCCATTCGATGCCCACCGTGGGATCGTTCCAGGCCAGGGCCTTCTCGTCGCCGGGGTTGTAGTAGTCGGTGGCCTTGTAGAGGAAATCGGCGCTCTCCGAGAGCACCAGGAAGCCGTGGGCGAAGCCCGGGGGCACCCACAGCTGGCGCTTGTTCTCGGCGGTCAGCTCCACGCCGACCCACTGGCCGCAGCGCGGCGAATCGCGGCGCATGTCGACGGCCACGTCGAACACGCTGCCGGCCACCACGCGCACCAGCTTGCCCTGGGGCTGCGTCAGCTGGTAGTGCATGCCGCGCAGCACGCCGCGCACCGACCGGGAGTGGTTGTCCTGCACGAAGCGCACGGGGTAGCCGGCGGCCTCGCTGAACACCCGCTCGTTCCAGCTCTCCATGAAGAAGCCGCGCTCGTCGCCGAACACCTTGGGCTCGATGATCAGCACCTCGGGCAGGCGGGTCTGGACGACGTTCACCATGCGCGCGGCCCCTGCAGGACGGCCAGGAGGTACTCGCCGTAGCCGCTCTTGCCGAGGGCGGCGGCCAGCGTCTCGAGCCGGGCGTCGTCGATCCAGCCATTGCGCCAGGCGATCTCCTCGGGCGCGGCGACCTTCAGGCCCTGGCGCTGCTCCAGGGTGTGGATGAACTGGCTCGCCTCGAGCAGGCTCTCATGGGTGCCGGTGTCCAGCCAGGCGAAGCCGCGGCCCATGGTCTTGACCTTGAGGCGGCCGGCGGCCAGGTAGTGCTGGTTCACCGACGTGATCTCGAGCTCGCCACGGGCCGAGGGCTTCACGGCGGCGGCGACATCGACCACGTCCGGCCCGTAGAAGTACAGGCCGGTCACCGCGAAATTGCTTTTCGGGTTGGCGGGCTTTTCCTCGATGGAGGTGGCGCGCCCCTCGGCGTCGAAGGCGGCGACGCCATAGCGCTGCGGGTCCTTCACGCGGTAGGCGAAGACGGTGGCGTGGTCCTGGTCGTCGCTGGCTTCGCGCAGCAGCTTGACCAGGTCATGGCCGTAGAAGATGTTGTCGCCCAGCACCATGGCGCAGGGCGAGCCGGCGAGGAACTCGCGGCCGATGATGAAGGCCTGGGCCAGTCCCTCCGGGCGCGGCTGCACCGCGTAGACGATCTTCATGCCCCACTGCGAACCGTCGCCGAGCAGCTGCTCGAAGCGCGGCGTGTCCTGGGGGGTGGAAATCAGCAGCACTTCGCGGATGCCGGCGAGCATCAGCGTGGCCAGGGGGTAATAGACCATCGGCTTGTCGAACACCGGCAGCAGCTGCTTCGAGATCGCGAGCGTGGCCGGGTGCAGCCGGGTGCCGGCGCCGCCGGCGAGGATGATGCCCTTGCGGGCGGAATGGGTTGTTGCCATGCGTGGGGAGACTCCACGCCGGATCTTATCGGAGTGGCCCTACCCGCCCGCGCGGGCGTAGCGGGCAGCCAACGCCTTGCGCGCCCGCCGCAGCCCGGCCACCAGGGGCCAGCAGAAGGCGAAGAAGATCGCCATGGCGTACAGGTAGACCGGCACCATCAGGCCGGTCTGGCCGGTGGCATTGATGACCGCGTTGCTGCGAGACACCAGTTCGCCCACGCCGATGATGGAGGCGGTGCTGGAGGCGATGACGATGATCACCAGGTAGGTGCCCCAGGCCGGCACGAACAGCAGCGCCGCAGACCGGTGGCCCTGGCGCCAGTCGCCCAGCGCGGTGGCGAGGTTGTCCGAGGTGAAGCCGACCACCGCCACGGCCAGGGCCAGGGCGGCCTTGACCCAGGCCGGCACGCCGATGATCCAGTCCGTACCGGGCACCAGCCATTCGCCCGGGAGCATCAGCGCCAGGTAGAACTGGAACACGATGGTGGGCACATTGCGGCTCAGGCCGGTGAGTGCCAGGCTGGCACGGGCCAGGCGCGGGTGGCGGGACATCCGCAGCCACGCCAGGCCGGCGCCGGCCACGGTCCCCAGGACCATGGCCAGGGCGGCGATGGCGATGTTCCAGAGGAAGCCCTCGAGCAGGAACGGCGTCCACGTCGCCAGCGCCTGCAGCTCCAGGCCCAGGTCCGCGCTCATACACGCCACCCCTTCCGCTGGAGCCACAGCTGGAGCCGCTGAAGGGACCACAGCGTCCCGGCCACCAGCAGCACGAAAGTGAGGAGCAGCGCGTTCATCACCTCGCCCACATTGCCGTTGTCGACCACGATGGCCGTCGCCGCCGACATCAGCTCGGGCACCGCGATGGCCGAGGACATCATGGTGGCCTTGGTCACGTTGACCAGCGACGAGGTGACCGACCCGGCGGCCAGCCCGTAGGCCCGGCCGAGCGAGCGCAGCCTGAGGCGGAAGCCCGGCTGGTCGCCGCGCTCATGCTCGCAGGCGTCGAGCAGGGCGGCCATGACCGCTGCGCCGGTGTAGTAGGACAGGCAGGCCGTGGCCACGCCGAAGGCCGACAGGCTCACGCCCCAGACCTGCCAGGCCACGGCGCCGGCGCCGAAGAAGGCCAGGTACATCTGCAGCAGCGGCGGCGTCATCCGCCCCCAGGCAGCCAGTGCCCGCGCCAGCGGCCCGAGCAGCAGGAACCGAGATTCGGCGAGCAGCGCGCCCGCGACGCCAAGCGCCAGGCTGCCGGCGAGGCAGGCGAGCATCAGCGCCACCGAGGTCGCCAGGCCGCGCAGGAAGCGCCCGCGGTCGAAATCGTCGTAGACGAAGCTCAGGTCGATGCCGGTGGCGTCGCGCAGGGACAGCCCGAACTGGTGCAGGCCGCCGACGTCCTGCGGGGTGAGGAACAGGCGGTTTCGGCATTCCGCCGGCCACGCGCCCTGCGGGTCGCGTCGGCACACCAGGTGGCCGCCGGCCCCCCGGCGGCTCCACAGCGCCTGCGCCTCGGCCAGGAACTGGGACGGCGGCAGCCCCCACGCCCGGGTCCGTTCGGCGAGGAAGCCGCTGCGGTGCCAGTCGGCGACGGCGTTGCCGACGATGCGTTCGAGCTCGCTGCCGGCCTCCTTGCGCGAGAGCGCGATCGTCCAGGCCACGTTCATCACGGGCGGCAGCGGCGCCTTGTAGCCGGCCCAGTCGGGGTGCTGCAGGTCGGCCCAGATCGCGGTGTTGTCGAACAGCATGCCGGCGCAGCGGCCGTCGCGCACCGCGAGACGGGCGTCGCGGGCCGAGTTGAACATCAGCAGCTCGAACAGGTGGCGCTGCGCCATCGGCCGGTTGAAGTAGCTGCCCTGGACCGCGCAGACGACCTGCCCGCGCAGCTCGCTCCAGTCCCTCACCCGGGACTCCGGACGCATGAACAGCGTGGCCCCCGAGGCGTAGTAGTTCGGCTCCACGGCGGTGGCCAGGCGGCGCCGGTCCGCGGTGTCGCCCATGGTGGCGATGACGACATCGACGCTGCCGTCCTCCAGCTTCTGCAGGCGGTTGGCGCCGGTCACGGGCACCAGGCGCAGCGAGACGTTCAGGCGCCGGGCGAGGTCGCGGGCCAGGTCGACTTCCAGGCCCTGCGGCCGGCCCTGGGCGTCGAGGAAGCCGAAAGGGGGGTAGTCGGCCTTGACGCCCACGGCCAGTGCGCCGCGCGCCTGCGCAAGCTGCAGGGTCTCGCTGGGCTTGACGGCGCCGCGCGCCTGCGCCACGAGGCACATGGTCAGCATGAGCGCCTGCATCCACCGTGTCACGGCTCAAGCCACCATGGCCCTCGGACGGGCCGCCACGAGGATGCCGTAACCCAGGCTGGCGGGCAGCCAGCGCTGGAGACAACCGTCGAGCCATGCGAACCCCTGCGAGCGGCACACCAGCCGCTCGGGAAACACACTTTCGGCCCGGGCCGCCACCACTTCCCAGCCGCCCTCTGCAAGTTCAGCCTCGAGGGAGGCGAGGCCATAGAGGTGGTAATGGAAGTCCACCCGTCGCCCGCCGATCACTCGGTGGTAGCGGATATCGCTCCAGGCATCGTCTTCGCGAGGAACCTTGCCTCGATGCAGCGCTGAACGCACCAGCGCAATCGGCATGCGCCGCCACACGCTGGGAACCGACAGCAGCAGCAGGGCCTGTTCGGTAGCTCGCGCACGCATGGCCCTCAACGCCCTGATCCGCTCCGTACGCGGACCGATGTGACCCAGGACGCCGAACAGCATCAGCAGGCAGTCGAACCCGGTCCCTGCCGGGACATCCTCCGGACCGCCAAGCACCAGTTGGACCCGCTCCCTGCCAGGATGGGCCTGCAGGCGCGCACTGAATTCCGCCAGCGCGGCCCTCGAGATGTCACAGCCCACCAGTTCGCCGCCGCCCCCCGCCAGCAGGGCCAACGCATAGCGTCCATTGCCGCACCCCACGTCGAGAACCCGCGTGGCCCGGTGGGCGCCCTGCGACCACAGGAACTCGAGCGTGCCAGGATTAGGCGCAGGGTAGCGCTGGTCGTAGTGGCGCGAAGAGAAATACTGGTCATAGGCCTCTGCCATGGGGACGCGCCAGGGGCCTGCGGGCGTCGTCACAGACACTCCTCGGGCGTGGCCGGTCCGACGGCGACGCCACAGACGAATCCGCCCGGCGATCGCCGACGCCAACTGGCCATCTTGCGTTGCGCGTAATCCGAAGCCGGGATGCCCCACTTGCGCTCCAGTTCGACGATGCGCCCGGTGCGGTGCCAATCGATCACGGCCTGCGACACGGCCTGCGCGAGGCGACTGCCCGTGTCTTCGAGGTGCACGCCGATGGCCCATGGAACGACGAGTTCGGTCTTGAGCGGCATCTCGAACTCGTTCGACCAGTGCGACTCCTGGAGCATCGCGATGATGTTGGTGTCGTCGTACAGGACCGCATCGCAGCGTCCGTCCCGCAAGGCTGCAAGCGCGCGCGCGTTGTCATAGAGCGGGACGAGGTCCATGCCGGCGTTCACGGTCATCGCGCGGTTGTAGTAGGCCCCTCGGCGACCGCAGACGCGGCGATTGCGCAGGTCGCCCCACTCACGGAAAGACCATTGCCGGCGAGCCAGGATGTTCACGCCTGAGGCGTAATAGTGGGGCAAGACCATGGCCATCCGCTTGCGCCGCTCCGGCGTGTCCGACAAGGTGGCCAGCAGCAGGTCGACCCGTCGCTGCTCGAGCGCCTCCTGACGCTCGGCGCTCAGAAGCCCGACCAGCCGCAGCCGCACGCCCAGTCGCGCCGCGAGGTCACCCGCGAGGTCGGGCTCCAGGCCGACGATTCGCCCGCTCGCCACGTCGAGCTGCCCCCACAGCGGCACATCGCGCTTGACCCCCACCACCAGTTCCCCGCGTCGCTGGATGTTGTCCAGCGTATCGGCCAGGACGGTGGCACAGAGGCTGCCAGCCGCCCAGACCATGAGGCGAAGAAGGCGCCCCACGAACGGCCTGTGCATCATTCGCCCTCCCCCTGCCCCACGCAGTGCAGGACCACGCAGGTGATGTCGTCGAACTGCTCGACCTCCCCGGCGAAGGCCGCCACCGCCTGCACCACGCGGTCGATCGCCTCGTCCGGCCGCAGGGCCGCCTGCCCCTCGAACAAGGCGCCGAGCCGGTCACGGCCGAACTCCTCGCCGCGCCCGTCGACCGCCTCGGTGACGCCGTCGGTGAACACCAGCAGCGTGTCGCCAGGCGCCAGGTGCTCGACACGCTCCTCGTAATCGAGGTCCTCCATCACGCCGAAGGCGGTCCCCCCGGTGCCCGGTAGCCACTCGACGCGGCCGTCGGCGCGCAGCAGGAGCGGCGGCGGGTGCCCGGCGTTCACGTACACCAGCTCGCCGCTGCCCGGCGTGTAGCGCGCGTAGAAGGCGGTGACGAACATGCTCGACTCGTTGTCGGCGCACAGCGCATCGTTCACCTCGCGGGCGACGCTTCCCGGCGGCAGCTGGCGCTGCGTGGCGGTCAGGCGCAGCAGGGTCTTGGACACCATCCCGAACAGGCCGGCCGAGATCCCCTTGCCGCTCACGTCGGCGACGACGAAGCCGCAGGCGCCGCCGGCGAGCCAGAAGTGGTCGTAGAAGTCGCCGCCGATGTCCTTGGCCGGCCGCATGGTGCCCACCAGGGTGAAGCGCGGGTCCTGCGGCCAGTGCCGCGGCAGGATCGACTGCTGCATGCGCGCGGCGATGTCCACCTCCTTGCGCAGGCTGCCCAGTTGCACCGACTCGCGGAAAGCCCGCGAGATGGCGTCGAACCAGGGCCGCCAGCTGGCAGGCACCCGCGGCACCGGCCGGGCCGCCAGCGTGGACTCGGCCTCCACATGCGCCACCAGCTTGGCGGCGGGACCGACGAACTCGCGCAGCGTGACCGCGTAGGTCACGGCCATGAGCAGCATCAGGGCTGCCAGCACGCCGGCCATGGCGGGGCCGCGTTCGAGCAGGAGCTTGCGCCACAGCGCCTCGCGCTGCACCGCGTACACCAGCTGCCAGGGCGCCGAGACGAAGGGGCGGCGGATGAAGACCCAGTCGTCCAGCGTCACCGGCACATGCGCCTGCAGGGCCACCAGGCTGGCCGGCCTGGCCAGGACCGCCCGGTCGAAGGCGCGCTCGAACGCCGGCGCCTCCCGCACCGCCAGCGGGTCCCGGTACAGGCCGGGGTGGGCCAGCACCCGGCCCCGCGCATCGACCACCGAGACCCGGCCCAGGGGGTAGCCGAAGGCGCTGTTGATCCGGTTCAGGTAGTCCAGGCTCAGGTCGAGCGCGATGACGCCGACGAAGCGGTCCCGGTCGTAGGCCGGCACGGCCACCGGTGCGAGCAGGCCCGCATCCTCGCCGCCGAAGTACGGCGGCGCCCAGTACTTCGTGCGGTCGGGGTTGGCGGCTGGCAGGCCCTGGCGCCAGACCGGCTCATGCAGCAGCCGGGCCGGCGGGGCCAGGCCGCGCGAAGGCTGCCATGGCGCCTGCAGGTAGAAGCCCTGATCGGTGATGAAGCGGGCGCGGGCGGCGTTGGGCAGCTGGAAGGCCATCGCGCCGAGCTGGTTGTCCAGCCCGAGGGCCGCGCCGAGGTCGCAGTAGAACTCGGGGGCACGGCCGGCCAGCGGGCCGTCCCCGACCAGGTTGCCGCCGGCATCGCGCTCGGCAAGCGCGTCGCGGTGGAAGCCGCCGCCAGACGCCTGCAGGCCCGCGCCGCCGGGGGCGGCCCGGCCCGCGGCGCAACCGCGCCCCGAGGCGAGGTCCGCCGCCGCGGACATGCGCATCGCCTCGATCTGGTCGGTCGAGGAGCGCAGGACGAACTCGAGGAACTGGCCGTGGCGCTCGACCTGGCCCCGGATCAGGGCCAGCTCGTCGTCGACCCCCTGGTGGAGGAGGAAGGCAAAGAAGGCGGACAACCCCAGGAGGAGCCCGCCGTAGGCCATGCCGATGGCCCGGTTGTAGTTGTGGAAGAAGCGCTGGCGGCCGCTGCGCGCTTCGCGGATGCCAGGGCCCGGCCCGGATGGATCGCTCATTCCCGCCTCCTGCGGGATTGAGCATATCTACCTACTCAACAATTTCAAATTAATTCGTTTGGCAACTCGCGGGATCAGTCGATCTTCGCCCCGGAGGCCTCGACGATCCCCTTCCACTTGGCGTACTCGGTGCGAAGCTGGGCCTGGAGCCTGGCCGGCGTCATGGCCTCGGGCTCGGCGCCCTGGGCCTGGATGGCGGCCTGCACCTCGGGCTGCGCCAGCAGCTTGTTCACCTCGGCGTTGACCTGGTTGACGATGGCTGCCGGCGTGCCGGCGGGCGCGAAGAGGCCGTACCAGGTGCTCACGTCGAAGTCCTTGAAGCCGGACTCGGCGACGGTGGGCACCTCGGGCAGCGAGGAGCTGCGCTTGATCGAGGTCACCGCCAGCGGGCGCAGCTTGCCGGCCTTGATCTGCGCCATCGCCGACGGCACGGAGGACACCAGCAGGTCGACGTTGCCCGAGAGGGTGTCCATCAGCGCGGGGTTGGAGCCCTTGTACGGGACGTGAATCAGGTCGATGCCCGCGGCCTTCTCGAACAGGTGGCCGGCCAGATGGATCGAGGTGCCGCTGCCGGGGGAGCCGTAGGTGACCTTGCCGGGGGCGGCCTTGGCGGCAGCGACCACGTCGGCCAGGGTCTTGAAGCGGGAGTTCGCGCTGGTGGCGATGATCACCGGCGAGTAGGCCACGTGCGCCACCGCCACGAGGTCGCGCGTCGGGTCCCAGGGCAGGTTCTTGTACAGCCAGGGGCCGATGACCAGGTTGTCCTTCTGGCCCATGACCAGGTCGTACCCGGTGGGCGCGGCCTTGGTGGCTTCGGTGATGCCGATGGTGCCGCCGGCGCCGCCCTTGTTGTCCGGGACGATGGTCCACTTCGCGCTCTCGGTGAGCTTCTGCCCGATCAGGCGCGAGAGGATGTCGGTGCCGCCGCCGGGCGGGAACGGCACGATCAGGCGGATCGGCTTGTTCGGGTAGGCGGCTTGCTGCGCGAACGCGGGGACGGACAGGCCGCCGGCGACGGCGGCCGCGGCGATCGAGAGGATGTGGCGACGGAGCATGGAGTGTCTCGGCAGGAGGAAAGAGCGGGGACTATAAGCCAGCCACCGGGGCGGGCGCGCGGGTGCGCCCTATTCGACTTCGAAGCGCAGGTCGGCCTCCGCCACCCGCTGCTTGTCGTCGCGGACCTGCACCAGCAGCCGGTGCCGGCCGGGCGGGATCTGGGCATTCTCCAGGCTGAAGCCGGTGGGCGTGAGGCTCACGAACCGTTCCAGCCGGGAGGTGATGTCGAACTTCATCGCCCCATAGAACACGCGGAAGCTGGCGGGGTCGATCGGCGCGTCCGGCAACGGCACGAAGCGCACGGCGATGCTCACCGGGGGCCGGATGCGGGGCTGCGCGCCGAGGTCCGGCCGCACGAGCTCGACCCGCGGCGTCGCCGAACGACCGCGCAGCGGCATCGGGGCCTCGTAGCCCTGCGCGCCCCCCATTTCGACGGCCTCGGCGGGGGTGACCAGCCATTCGGCCGCCCCCGCCCTGGCGCATGCCAGCGCCAGGGCCATGGCCAGGATCGGGCGCCTCACCGGACTTCCTCCACGGCCACCAGCGCCGCGCCAAAGGCATCCGAGCACTCGGGCCGCGCGGACTGGCCGGCGGCGGACAGGCAGGCCATCCCGCCGGCCGCGCGGGACTGCGTCACCAGCGCCCCCAGGCGGGCCCGGCCCTGGGCGTCGTTGAGGGAGCTGACGAAGGGGCTGCCGTCCGCGCGCGCCAGCCCGGACAGGTCGCGCGGCGCGTCGGCCACCATCACCAGCAGGTGGTTGGTCCCCGCCGGGCCGGCGGCCACCACCGGCCAGGACGGCCGCGGCAGCAGCAGCTGCTGGCCCGCCTCGATGCGGTTGTCCGCGTCGAGCGCATTGGGAAAGAGCAGGTGCAGCGAGCGGTTGTCCGAGCCGGCGAGTGCCACATAGACATGGCCCGGCCGGTCCGACTGCACCGACAGGGCCAGCCGGTCCTGCCCGATCCGCAGCCGTCCCGAGGCCAGCGTGACCTGCACGCGGCGCTTGGCATCGCGCTGGTCGTGCAGCTGCTGGAGGGCCTGCACGCCGGTCAGGGGCGTGGGCGCCGCGACGGTGGCCGGTGCCGGGGCCGGCGCGATGGCCGCAGGAGCCGCAGGAGCCGCGGGCGGGAGCGCAGCCGGCTTCGCCGGCGCCGGCGGGGTGGCCGCCACCGCAGCCAGCACGCCGGTGGACGGGGCACCGGCCTGCTGCTGCGACGGCGGCGCCAGGCTGAACCAGGCCGGCACGAAGCCGCGGTTGCCGGACAGCGTCAGGTGGTGGGCGAGGAACTGCGAGTCCCCGCGCAGGCGCTGCTCGATCTTGGCCTGGGCGCACTGGCGGACCTCGTCGATGGTGACCGCGCCGGAGCCGTCCAGGTCCTTCGCCTCACGCAGCAGGCAGTCCCGCATGAACTGGGTGGCCAGGCCGCCCTTGTTCTCGTCCTCGAAGCTGATCTCGTCCGCGCGGGCCGCGGACAGGTGCACGATGTCCTGCGGCAAGGCCCCGCGGCCGGTGACCTCGTCGGACAGGCTGCGGGTGCGCACGTTGGAGGGCGCGGCGCACTGCTGCGTGGTGACGGCGAAGCGCGCCCGCAGCCGGCCCTCGTCGTTGGCGTTGGCCCAGGCGCGGTCGGCAGCGCCCGCGCGCCGGTTGGCGACAAGGCCGCCGGAGTGGCACGCGTCGTACATCACGAACAGCTTGTCGGTCTTGCGCGTGATCGGCGCCAGCAGGTCGGCCATCTCGCGGTGCGACAGCGTCCCGGGCCAGCCGCCGTCATACCCCAGCAAGGCCTCGGTGCACTCGGAGGCCCCGTTCTCGGCGTAGCGGGTGCCGTGGCCGGAGAAGTGGATGAAGACGCGGTCGCCGTCCTGCACGCGGGCGTCGAGGTCGCGGACCGCCTGCCGGATCGCCGCGCCGGAGGCCTGCTCGTCGAGCAGGTAGCGGATGTTCGAGGCCGGCACCTGCATGGCCAGCGCCATCTGGGTGGCCGACTCCCGGTCGATCCTCGCGCCGGGCAGCGGCGCGTAGGCCGCGTCGGCGTACCGCGAGACCGAGATGATCAGCGCGTGCCGGTTGGACCGGGGCAGCAGCTCGCGCACCGTGAGGGCCACCGCGGCATTGCCGCCGGCCAGCCGCCCGCTGGCCAGTTGCGACGCCGGCGCGGCGGAGGCCGGGAAGCGCAGCGTGCCCGCCCGCACCCAGCCCCGCTGGCCGCGGGCCTCGACCCAGGCCCAGCCGCCCTCGAGGCTCAGGAGGCGGACCTCGGCACCGGCCTCGAGCGGGGCGCTCACCGGCGCGGTGGGCAACTTGTCGGCACGCAATTCGGTGGGCCGCAGCGTGGTGACCGGCTCGGCCGACGCGGCCGCGAGGCTGGCGGCGCACAGCACGCCGGCCACCACGCCGCGCCACCCTCGGCCAGGGCGAGCCCGGGAGATCAGGGGACAGTTCATGCAAGGGACTCCTTGTGGGGGGCCAGGCCCTGGGCGGCCCAGGCCTGCGCGGCGGCTTCCAGCATCCGCCCGGTGCCGGCGCCCTCGGGCACGGGGTGCAAGGCGCCGGCGGCGACTTCGCCATCGAGGCCGCGGGCCAGCCGGTCAAGCGCCTGCGCGAGTTCGGCCGCCGGACCGACCACTGCCGCCAGCCGCGACAGCGCCGGCCAGGCGTGGGGACCGGACGCCGGCAGCAGCAGCCGGCAGGCCGGCGCCTGGCGCTCGAGCGCCAGGATCAGGCGGCTGACGCCCGCCTCGCTCCAGCCGGCGGCGCCGGCGCGCAGCGGCCACACCGCCAGCGGCGCGGCGGCCGCGGGCGGCGCGCACCAGTGGGCCCGCCGCCAGCCGGCCCACAGGCGCACCAGGGCCAGGAAGCCCAGGGTCCAGCCCGCCGCCATCTGCAGGTCGAGGAAGAGGCGGTCGGTGTGCAGGCTGGCGAAGCTGACCGCCATCAGCGCGCCGGGCACCGCGACCAGCGCCGCGTCGAGCGCCGCGAGGCTGCGGAACCGCATCCGCCAGGCGATGCTCGCGCACAGCGCCATGGCCAGCGCGGCCTGCACCGCCGCCGGAAGTTCGGCGACATGGCGCGCGTTGAGCTCGTTGTCGATCAGGGTGGCGAGCGTCTCGACGCCGGGCTGCCGCGCCGACAAGGCCGTGGCGTGGAGGTCGTGCAACGCGGGCGCGGTGGCCCCGATGACCACCACCTTGCCCGCCAGCGGCGGCAGCGGCGCGGCGCCGGGCTGTCCCTCGGCCGCGGCGAACAGGTCGGCGAAGGAGATGCGCGGGTAGGCGCCTTCCTTGTGCCGCCACGCCACCAGCGGCATGGCGCCCGGCGGCGCCGCGCGCAGGGCCTCGGTGCGGGCGCGGGCCGCGGCGGGGTCCAGAGAGCCCAGCACCGCCAGCGGCAGCGACTGGAGCACGCCGCCGTCGGCCAGGCGCTCGCCGGCGGCGTGGCGACGGATCACGCCATCCTCGTCCGGGGTGGCGTTCGTCAGGCCCAGGGGCGCGGCCGCCACCGCGGGCAGCGCCGGCGGGATCAGGGCCACGGTGGCCGGAGCCGCACCCTGCGCCGGCGAAGCCCACAGCCCGGGCAGTTGCGCCTGCGTGAGCTGGCTGGCGCCGTCGTTGGATGCGGGCAGCCGCACCACGGAGAAGTGGCTGCGGCGGCCCGCGGCGACCTGGGCGTCGAAGGCCGCGTCGCCGCCGGGGCTGAGGCGGTCCGGGTCGGCGAACAGGATGTCCCAGGCGATGGCGGCGGGCTGCTGGCCCTCCAGGTACGCCAGCGCCGTCGCCAGCGTGTCACGCGGCCAGGGCCAGCGACCGAATTCGCCGGACATGCGCGCGAGGCTGGCCTCGTCGATGTCGACGATGACGATGCGCGGATCGGGCGGCGCGGCCCACAGGCGCGAGCGCACCATCACGTCATAGGTGGAGCGTGACAGGCCGTTGCCGACGTGGAAGACCCGCAGGTCCATCACGATCCACGCGCAGAACAGGACCAGCAGGCCGCCGAGCACGCGCGACGTCGGCCAGCCGCCGACGCGCGCAGGCCAGGCCGCCAGGCGGGAGCGCCAGGTCTGCGGCATGCGTCAGCGGGCCAGGGCGACCGGGCCGGGCGCGACTTCGTAGCTCGTGAGCTCGACGCGGAAGCGGTCCGCCGCCCCGAGGCGGGGCCGGAAGGTGAAGTCGTTGGCGACGTAGCTGCGTACCTGCGGGACGTACCACAGCACCTGCTCGAGGGTTCCCGACCAGGTGCGGACGCTGCCCGGCTCGCGCCCATCGACCGAGGCCTTGCGCTCGATGCGCAAGGCCTCGAACTCTCCCGCCGGCACGCGCACGCGCTCGGTGCGGACCACCTCGAGGGTGCCGCTCCAGGACTGCTCGATCTCGGTGCCGTCAAGGCGCGTGGAGCGCTCGGTGAACTTGAAGTTCTCCCGGTGACCGACGCTGAGGTTGCGGGGGATCATGATGTTGGCGCTGTCGAAGGTCCGGGACTGGAACACCCGGTTCGACGTCTTCCGCTCGTTGCCCTCGGGCGACAGGAGCGTGCCTGTGGTGGTGAGCAGGCTGCCGTCCGGCGCGATGCTTCCGATCCGGCGCGACCAGTTCTCGATGACCTCGGCCTTGTACTTATCCACGGTCTGGTAATTCCAGCGGTCGCCGACACGGAATCCAAAGGCGTTGCTCGCCGGTCCCGGCTTGGCGGCCGCGGCCGGGAGGCTGGCGAGCGCCGGGGCCGCGGGAGGCACGGCAGTGGGTGCGGCGACTGGCGCCGCGGCGGGCGCGGCGACCTGCACGGGCGGACGCACCGCGCTGGCCGCCGCGGGAGCGGGCGGGGCCGCAGCCGCAGCCGGGGCCGGGGCCGGGGCCGGGGCCGGGT